>NZ_KB375270.1:2570909-2892272 GCF_000314735.2 Afipia felis ATCC 53690
CGGCGCGCAAGCGCTGGATCGCGGGATCGCTGGAGCCGAAGGGCGTGCTCGTGATCGACGCCGGTGCGGTGAAGGCGCTCTACGCCGGACGCAGCCTTCTGGCCGCAGGCGTCACGCGCATCGAGGGCACATTCGCCCGCGGCGATGCCGTGCTGGTACGCGGCCCCGACGGCCACGAGATCGGCCGCGGGCTTGTCGCCTACGGCGCCGACAATGCCGAACGCATCAAGGGAAAATCCTCGGCGGAGGCGTCCAGGATTCTAGGCCTCGCAGGCCGCCCCGAAATGATCCACCGCGACGATCTCGTCGTCTCTCACCGGCATGATGTCGAAACGATCGAATCCGGACCGGAGGGCCCGTGAAGCGGCCTCACTCAGCCATTGGCCGAGTGGCGGCAACCTCCCCGCACTCCTATTTCTATGCTAGTGCATGGACCTGACGATCCGGATCAAGACAATGAATGCTCCGCTGAAAGCCGTTGACGACACAACCGACCTGCCCGCGCTGATGTCCGCTCTTGCGGAACAGGCACGCGCGGCAGCAAAGGTCCTGGCGCTCGCGCCCGCGGAACAGAAGAACGCGGCGCTCGCCGCGATGGCCGACGCTCTGCGCGCCTCCGCGCCTTCCCTGCTGGCCGCCAATGCGGAAGACGTGAAGGAAGCTCGCGCATCGGGCGCGACGGAGTCCTTTGTCGATCGCCTCGCGCTAACCGACGCTCGCATCGAGGCAATGGCGGCGGGACTCGATATCGTGCGTAACCTCGACGATCCGGTCGGCAAGGTCACCGAGAAATGGACCCGCCCCAATGGCATGACCATCGAACGCGTGCGCGTCCCGCTCGGTGTCGTCGCCGTGATCTTTGAGAGCCGCCCGAACGTGCTGGCGGATGCTGGCGCGCTGTGCCTGAAGTCCGGCAACGCCGTGATCCTGCGCGGCGGCTCCGATAGTTTCCGCTCCTGTCAGGCGATCCATGCCTGCCTCGTCGACGGATTGCGCAAGGCCGGACTGCCGGAAGGCGCGATCACGCTGGTACCGACGCGCGACCGCGCCGCTGTCGGTCTGCTGCTTTCCGGTCTCGACGGCCGCATCGACGTGATCGTGCCGCGCGGCGGCAAGAGCCTCGTCGCGCGTGTCGAGGCCGAGGCGCGCGTGCCGGTGTTCGCGCACCTCGACGGCAACAACCACGTCTTCATCGACAAGGCGGCCTCACTCGACATGGCCAAGACCATCGTGCTCAACGCCAAGATGCGCCGCCCCGGCGTGTGCGGCGCGGCCGAAACACTGCTCATCGACAAGGCCGCAGCGCCTGCGCAACTCAAGCCGCTGGTCGGGATGCTGATCGACGCCGGCTGCGAGGTTCGCGGTGACGCCGAAGTGCAGCACGCCGATCCGCGCGCGAAGCCCGTGGCGGAGGAAGACTGGGCGACCGAATACGAGGCCCCCATCATCGCAGCCAAGGTGGTCAACGGATTGAGCGAGGCGATCGCCCACATCGAGAAATACTCCTCGCACCATACCGACGCGATCGTCACCGACGATGCGCAGGCGGCGGCGCGTTTCCTCAACGAGGTCGATTCGGCCATCGTGCTGCATAACGCCTCGACGCAGTTCGCCGACGGCGGCGAGTTCGGCTTCGGCGCCGAGATCGGGATCGCCACCGGCAAGTTTCATGCGCGCGGGCCGGTCGGCGTCGAGCAACTCACCTCATTCAAATATCGTGTCCACGGCACGGGGCAGACGCGCCCGTGAACCACACACAGGCGCTGCGCGAAGCGATCCCGCCCTACACCGACGGCATGCGCATCGGCCTGCTCGGCGGCTCGTTCAATCCGCCGCATCAGGCGCACCGCGACATTACGCTGTTCGCGATGAAACGGCTCGGCCTCGACCGGGTGTGGTGGCTGGTGACGCCCGGCAATCCGCTGAAGGATCGCGCGCCGCACGGGCTCGCGCAGCGCATGGAGGCGGCGCGCCACCTCGCGCATCATCCGCGCATCGACGTAAGCTGTCTCGAATCCGTCATCGGCACCCGATACACTCTCGACACCATTGAGTTCCTGCGCAGGCGTTGTGCGGCCGTGCGCTTCGTCTGGATCATGGGAGCGGACAATCTGGCGCAATTCCACCGCTGGAAAGGCTGGCGCACCATCGCCGATCTGGTTCCGATGGCCGTGATCGACCGGCCACCCGACAGCTTCGGCGCGTTATCCTCGCCTGCAGCACAAGCCCTGATGCAGCATCGCATTCCCGAACGCGACGCCGGGCAACTCGCCGCCATGGAGCCGCCAGCCTGGATGTTCCTGACCGGCATGAAATCGCCGCTGTCCTCGACCACACTGCGGAACCCGGACGGGAGCTGGAAGACGTGACGCAAACAACACAGTGTAACGGTTGCGCGAAGCTGGACGATTGAAAGCTTTAACCCCACATGAGTAGAGTAGGCCTGCGGACATCGGAAGATTCGATGCCCGCGATACAGTGAAAGGAGTGGTCCCTGACCGCATCTGCATTGTCCCGGACGGAAGCAAAGTCTCCGTCCATTGCTGTCCTGAAGGCGCGTCCTGACGCCGACGAGACACTTCACCTGATCCTCTCCCGTCTTGATGACATGAAGGCGGAAGAAACGGTCACCATCGACCTGCGCGGCAAGTCCTCCATCACCGACTACATGGTCGTCACCACCGGACGGGTGAACCGTCACGTCGGTGCGATCGCGGAGAATGTCGCCAAAGGATTGAAGGAGAGCGGGATCGAAGCGCCGCACATCGAGGGGCTCGCCAATTGCGATTGGGTGCTGATCGATTCCGGCGACGTAATCGTTCACGTTTTCCGGCCGGAGGTTCGCGAGTTCTACAATCTCGAAAAGATGTGGACCTCGGAGAAACCGGCGAAGAAGGCACGCTGAAACCGGCGAGACTTCGCTGGCGCGTATGGAGCGATGTTGCCCGTCATGCGCGGGGATACCTTCTTCGCGCTCTTGAGAACGGGCGGTTCACGGCACATCCGATATAGTTTCAATAAAGAGACGGCCTGTCCGGCCGCCTCTTTATTAGCTTTGAAGCCTGTCAGCGGCCAAAGTGATAATTGACGCCGAGCCGAACAAGGTCGCCGGTGTTCTTGATGCTGAAAGCCGACGAGGTATTCGCCAGTATGACCGTTTTGCTGCCCATGTCGTAATGCAGGTATTCGGCCTTCACCGACCACTGGTTTGCAAACGCGTATTCCCAACCACCGCCGAGCGTCCATCCAGCCTGCGTCCCGGTCGGCGGGCTGATGAAATTGCTGAAGCTTACAACCTGGCTGTTGAAGTCACCCCACGCGGCGCCGCCTGTCACGTAGAACAGATTGACGCCCGATGCGAAGCCGAACCTGCCGCGAAGCGTCGCAATGTAACTGCTGTTAGTGGTGATGAAGGTATCGAGGTCTCCCGCATTGTAGAGGCCTGTACCTTTCAATCTCAATGAACCGATGTCGCCTTCGACACCAGCCATCCAGCTGCCGAACTGATAGGTCTATCCGGCCTGACCGCCGCCATTGAAGGATGATGGGCTGGTCGAGAATTGCCCTCCGATTTGGTACCACGGCACACCGCTGTAATCCGGCAGGTCGGTCGCCTGGGTTTTAGCCCAACCGTAGCCTACGTAACCGCCAGCATAAAACCCGCTCCAGTCGTAAACCGAGGGGGCGAGGGCCTTATAGGAAGGCCCCCGGGCGGGCAAATCCGCCGCATGCGCGGCCCCACAGGTGAATGCAATCGCAAGTCCGGCAAGAATTCTTTTCGACACGACCTATTCTCTCCGATTCCAAATCGGAGAAGATGGTAGCGGCCGGCGAAGCAGCGCTCTTGGACTGGGCGCGACCGGACCTGGACTGGACGCGCATCTTCCCTCTTTTTGAACCGGCTGTTACATCAAAGCGACATATATCGTAGCGGGATTTTTTTGAGATCTTTTAAGAACACAGCCTGTCAGGTCGGCAATGCAACATATCGTTTTCAACTCGACGGAATTGCCCGGCGACGAAAGCTTGCGCAAAAATCAATGGATCGAACAGCTCTCCTCGGGCTATGTGCGTTTGAATGCAGATCCGGTGAAGGATACTCCGTTCTGCGGTGAACTGCGGATAGCCGCGTTGAAACAGGTGGCTGTCGGAACGATTGAGGGGACCGTCGAGGCCGTCCGGAGAACGGCGCGGGAAATTGCACTGGAGGATACCGACAACCTTGTCCTTTTGTGCAATGCCGGCGAGACGCCGATGCGTATCACGCAAAACGGCGCGGCGGTTGATCTGTCCAAAGGCGGGTCGGTTCTGATCGAGCAATCACGACCGTCAGCGATCATCACCCCGCACGGGAAATGCCGTCTGCTTGCACTTCAGGCTCCCCGCTCATGGTTACGCGCGCGTCTGCCGGCCATCGAGACCCAAGTCATGACGCCAATCATCCGTTATTCAGCGGCACTCGGTCTCGCGCAAGCTTACGCGAATGCATTGCTGCAGAGTAGCAGCGCCTCTCCAGGCCTCATCGCAACTTATGCGCCGGACCACATTGCCGACCTGATGGCGGCAGCCATCGCGCAGGATCATCCTGAAACGGGCAAGGCAGGCGTGCGCGCCGCACGGCTTCGTGCTCTCAAGGACGATATCGCCATCTATCTGGGATCGCGGTCCCTGTCCGCCTCTGACCTTGCGTCACGGCACGGCATCTCTGTGGCTTACGTGCGCAAGCTGTTTTCCACGAGCGGGACGAGCTTCAGCGACTTCGTGCTCGCCGAGCGGCTCGGTCGCACCTACCGCATGCTGCGCGATCCCCGCTTCGCTTCGCGTCCGATCAGCGCCATCGCCTATGAGGTCGGCTTCAGCGATCTTTCTTATTTCAACCGTACGTTTCGCAGGCGCTACAACGCGACACCTTCCGACGTCCGGGCGGGTGCGCGCTGATTCCAGAATGCGCGGGGCCATGATAAGACCACGCCATGCGTCTTCTTGTCATTGCCATTGGCCGCCTCAAGCAGGGTCCAGAACGCGAGCTTGCCGAGCGTTACCGCGAGCGCTTCGAGGGCCTCGGGCGCAAGCTCGGCTTCCGCGGCCTCGACATCCATGAAATCCCCGAAAGCCGCCACGCCGACGCCACAGGACGCATCGCCGAGGAAGCTCAGGCCATCGCCGCCCATATCCCCGACGGCGCGATGGTGATGGCGCTCGACGAGCGCGGCGACAATCTCGACAGCGCCACCATCGCCCGCCATCTTGAGCGCTGGCGCGACGATTCGGTGCCGTGTGCGGTGTTCCTGATCGGCGGCGCGGACGGGCTGTCCGCGGATTTGAGCCGCCGCGCCAAGGTCCGTCTCGCCTTCGGCAAGTCGACATGGCCGCATCAGATCGTGCGTATCCTGCTCCTGGAGCAGATCTACCGGGCCGGGACGATCCTGTCCGGTCACCCGTATCACCGGGCCTGACGGAGACCAGTTTGATTTTCGGCGCGCGCATATCGTCCAGTCACTCGCGGCTTTGCTGCTGCCTTGCGCTGGCCGCGTGCCTCGGAGCGACAAGCGCACTTGCCCAGACACAAGCGCCTCCCTCGCCGCCTGATCAGGCGACACTCGATCAACGCAATCAGGAACTGGAAGCGCTGCGCGCCAAGCAGAAGGAGGCGGCCGAGGCGCAGCAGCGTCTGAAGGACGAGATCGCCGCGATCGGACAGGATCGCACCAAGCTCAATCAACAACTGATCGACACCGCCGCGCGCATCCGTACCATCGAGACCAACATCAGCGACACCGAAGGCCGTATCCGCCCGCTCGACGCACGCGAGGCGGAGATCAGGCTGTCGCTCGAGACGCGGCGAGACCGAATCGGCGAAGTGCTCGCAGCGCTGCAGCGCGCCGGACGGCGTGCGCCGCCAGCCCTTCTGGTGACGCCGGAGGATTCGCTGCAATCGCTGCATGCCGCGATGCTGCTCGGCGCGACCGTGCCGGAAATGCGCGCCCGCGCACTCAAACTCGCGAGCGATCTCGGCGAACTCATCCAGGTCCGCAAAAACATTGCGGAAGAACGCGACCGTCTTTCAGACGAACGCGACAAGCTGAAAACCGACAACACCCGTTTGGCTGCGCTCGTCGACGAGCGGCAGAAGAAGCAGTCGGATGTCGAGCGCGACATGGAGGCGGAAAAGAGCCGCGCGGCAACGCTCGCCAAGGAGGCCGGCAGTCTTCAGGACCTGATTGCCAAAATGGAACAGGACATCAAGAGCGCCGCCAAGGCGGCCGCTGCCGCAGAATTGAAAGGAACTCCGCCTTCCGTCAACGGAAAGCCTAATTTGCGCGGCATGCAGGACCCAGCGCGCCTCAGTCCGGCGATCGCCTTTGCTGCGGCAAAGGGATTGTTGCCTCTTCCGGTCAATGGCACGAAGATTCGCGGTTACGGCGGGCCAGACGGCAATGGCGGGCAGGAAAAGGGCATTTCAATCGCAACGCGCCCCGGCGCCCAGGTCACAACCCCGTGTGATGGGTGGGTGGTTTATGCCGGGCCGTTCCGGAGCTATGGACAACTCTTGATCCTCAATGCGGGCGGCGGGTATCATATCCTGATCGCCGGAATGGACCGTATTTCGGTCAATATTGGCCAGTTTGTACTCACGGGGGAGCCGGTGGCGACGATGGGATCACAGTCTCAGGTCGCCTCTATTCTGGCAGCGCCATCGAGCCAGCCCGTACTCTATATCGAGTTCCGTAAGGACGGGACCCCGATCGATCCAGGCCCATGGTGGGCCGCAAAGGAAGGCGAAAAGGTTCGCGGATGATGCGCAAGACTTCTCTGATTCTTCTCAGCGCCGCAGCCGGCGCTGCCGCGACTCTTCTGGTAACCCAGCCCCGCGCTTCGCTGATGGGCACATCGGCCCGCGCAGCAGCAGCCGATACCTACCGCCAGCTCAATTTGTTCGGCGACGTATTCGACCGCGTTCGCAGCGACTATGTGGAAAAGCCGGACGACAAGAAGCTGATCGAGAGCGCCATCAGCGGCATGCTGACCGGCCTCGACCCACATTCCAGCTACATGGATGCGAAGAGCTTCAAGGACATGCAGGTGCAGACCCGCGGTGAATTCGGCGGGCTCGGCATCGAAGTCACGATGGAAGACGGCCTCATCAAGGTGGTGTCGCCGATCGACGATACCCCGGCCTCGAAGGCAGGCATCCTCGCCAACGACATCATCACCAATCTCGACGATGAAGCCGTGCAGGGCCTCACCCTCAATCAGGCCGTCGACAAGATGCGTGGTCCGGTCAATACCAAGATCAAGCTGAAGATCGTCCGCAAGGGCGTGGACAAGCCGATCGAAGTGACGCTGACGCGTGACAACATCCGCGTTCGCGCGGTACGCGCGAAGGTGGAGGACGGCGATATCGCCTACATCCGCATCACCTCCTTCAATGAGCAGACCACCGAAGGTCTCAAGAAGGAGATGGCCAATCTTCAGCAGCAGATCGGCACCGACAAGTTGAAGGGCTACATCCTCGACCTGCGCAACAACCCCGGTGGCTTGCTCGAGGAAGCCGTTTCGGTCTCCAATGCGTTCCTCAATCGCGGCGAGATCGTCTCGACGCGCGGCCGCAACGCCGAGGAAACCCAGCGCCGCGTCGCCAAGCCGGGCGGTGATCTCGCCAAGGGCAAGCCGGTTGTCGTGCTGATCAACGGCGGCTCCGCCTCCGCGTCCGAAATCGTCGCTGGAGCGTTGCAGGATCAGAAGCGCTCGACCACGATCGGCACGCGTTCGTTCGGCAAGGGCTCGGTCCAAACCATCATCCCGCTCGGCTCGGGCAACGGCGCGCTGCGCCTCACCACCGCGCGCTACTTCACGCCCTCGGGTAAATCGATCCAGGCCAAGGGCATCATCCCCGACATCGAAGTGATGCAGGACGTGCCGGACGAGCTGAAGTCCAAGACCGACACCAAGGGCGAGGCCTCGCTGCGGGGCCACCTCAAGGCCGACGGTCAGGAAGAGACCGGTTCGCAATCCTACGTGCCGCCGGACGAGAAGAACGACAAGGCGCTGCACACCGCCATCGACCTGCTCCACGGCATCAAGCACAACGCCGCCAACACGACGCCTCCGGCGACATCCGGAGACAAGGACAAGGCGGCGAACTGAAGCTTTCGCCTCGCGATTTGAAAAAGGCGGCCCCTGCGGCCGCCTTTTTTATTGTCCCGTTTCTATCCTCATGCCCACCCCCGGAGACACCATGACAAGCGAAAAGCAGAAGATGATCGCCGGCGAATTGTATCTGCCGAACGATCCCGAGATTCAGGCCGACATCGCAGCGAACCAGATCTGGCTCGCGCGTTACAACGCGATGCTCGGCAAATCCTCTGCCGAGCGGCTTCCTGTACTGCGCGAACAGATCACGGCAGGTGATTTTTGCGACCTGCGGCCGCCGTTTCATTGCGACTACGGCTTCAACATTCGCCTGGGGACCGGCGTGTTCATGAACTTCAACTGCGTCATCCTCGATGTCACCCACGTCACCATCGGCAACCGCACCCAGATCGGACCGGCAGTCCAGATTTATGCCGCCGACCATCCACGCGATCCGGTCCAGCGCCGCGAGGGCTTCGAGTTCGCCCGGCCGGTCACCATCGGTTCCGATGTCTGGATCGGTGGGGGCGCCATCATCCTGCCCGGCATCACCATCGGCGATAACGCCATCATCGGTGCTGGCAGCGTGGTGACCCGCGACGTTGCCTCCGGCGCCACAGTCGTCGGCAATCCGGCGCGAACGGCGGCCCGGCCGGCCTAAAGGCCGCTGCCGGGCAAGGTTATCCCATTCTCTCATGGTAGGATTCGGCGGATGATTCGCGGGATCCCCTGTCGTGACCGATGACCTGAGTGCGCCGTTGGGGCAGAACGCGCCGCGCAAGCGCCGCTTTCGCCTGCCCTTTACCGCGCCGCAGGCGATCGCCACAGTTTGCGGCCTGTTTCTGCTAACATTCCTGGGCTTTGCGCTCTTCGGGCGGGACCCGATGGGCGGTGAGCCGGTCGTCGTCGCGAAATATGACCCGGCCAAGCTGCCGGGGGCCGTCCAGTCCACGATTCCTCCCGCCGCTCCGGCTGCGCCCGCAGCACCCAGCGGCCAGAGGACCGTCACCATCATCTACGGCTCGAGCGGCGAGCGGCGCGAAATGAAGGTCGGTGACGACGGCGCGCCCACGAACACCGATGCTGATGCGCCTGTGATGATGAGCGGCATCAACCAGCGCCTTCTGGAAAATTCACGCTACGGCATGGTGCCGGTCGCGGCGGATGGGCTGAAACCGTGGCGGGTCTATGCCTCGGGGACCGATCTGCAGCGCGCCCGCTCCGCTGCCATGCCGACGATCTCCATCGTGATTGGCGGGCTCGGTGTCGGCGCGGCCAAGACCAACGATGCCATCGTGAAGCTGCCACCCGCAGTGACGCTCGCCTTCACACCCTACGGCTCCGATCCCGGCAAGCTCGTCGAGCGCGCCCGCGCCCGCAAGCACGAAGTGCTGCTGCAGCTTCCGATGGAGCCTTACGACTATCCGGACAACGATCCCGGCCCGCAGACGCTGCTCGCGACCGCGGGGCCCGAGCAAAACGTCGACCGGCTGATGTGGCTGATGAGCCGCTTCCAGGGGTATGTCGGGTTCGCGAACTTCATGGGCTCGCGCTTCCTCGTCACCGACCCCGCACTACAGCCGATCATGCAGCAGGCGGCAAGGCGCGGTCTCGCCTGGCTCGACGATGGCAGCGTGCCGCGGAGCCTCGCCGGACAGCTCGCCACCGCGCAGGGCGTGCCCGCCGCGACGGCGGATGTGGTGGTCGATCAGGTTCCGACCAGCGCCGAGATCGACAAGAGCCTCATGAAGCTCGAGACGCTGGCACGCGAGCGCGGCAGCGCTGTCGGCATGGCATCCGCATTGCCGATTTCGATCGAGCGGATCGGCACATGGTCGCAGCGGCTGGAGAGCCGGGGCATCCTGCTGGTGCCGTTGACAACCACCCTGATGAAATCAAAATCAAGCTAACCCCCGGATTTCGCGCGCCGTTGCGCGGCGATCCGGTCACGGAACCAACTGAGGTCTGCACGATGTCGCGTTACGATGATCTGCCCTACCGGAGTTGCGTCGGCATGATGCTGCTCAACCCGAAGGGGCTGGTCTTTATCGGCCGGCGGGCCGGCGGACCTGAGCATGTCGATCAGTCTCACGTCTGGCAGATGCCGCAAGGCGGCATCGATCCCGGCGAAGATCACTGGGAAGCCGCGCGCCGCGAACTTTTCGAGGAGACCAATGCGCGCTCGGTGGAAAAGCTCGCCGAGGCACCGGACTGGCTGACCTACGACATTCCACGCACCATCGCAGGGCGCGCGTGGAAAGGCCGCTTCCGCGGACAGCGGCAGAAGTGGTTCGCGATCCGCTTCACCGGCCAGGACAGCGAGATCAACGTCGTTTCACCCGCCGGGCACAAACCGGAGTTCATCGATTGGCGCTGGGAGCCGATGGAGAATCTTCCCGACCTCGTCGTGCCATTCAAACGCCCGGTCTATGAGCGGGTTGTGCAGGAATTCTCGCGCTTCGCCGGGAAGTGAGCGCCTGAGCAAGTATCGCTCTACGCGCGGCATGGCCAGAACACCAAATGAAAAAAGCCCCGCAAAAGCGGGGCTTCTTAATTTTCAAAACAGGAAGTCTCAGTGCATCCCGGTCGAGGTGATGCGCTGCTGGATGATCTTGAAGTGGTCGAGCCGCGAGATCGCGCGATCGAGCGCGTTGCCCGGCTCTGTATCCTTCAGGTTTTCTTCCATCTCCTCGATCTGCTTGGCGAATGCCGCACGGTCGAGTTCGGCAAGCGAGGTCGCGGTGTCGGCCAGCACAGTGAGTCCCTTGTCAGAGACTTCAGCGAGGCCGCCGAGCACGATGATCTTTTCCTGCTTGCCACCGACGGTCACCACGAGGATGCCAGGACGGACACTTGCGACCAGCGGCGAATGACCCGCCAGCACGCCGAAGTCACCCTCGACGCCCGGAACGTCGACCTGCTCAACTTCACCGGAGAAAGCGATCTTCTCCGGCGAAACGAGGTCGAAGTGGAAGTTGTTGGCCATCGCGATTACGCCGCTTCCGCTGCGAGCTTCTTGCCCTTCTCGACGGCTTCTTCAATGGTGCCGACCATGTAGAAGGCCGCTTCCGGCAGGTGATCGTACTTGCCTTCGCAAAGGCCCTTGAAGCCCTTGATGGTGTCGGCGAGCTCGACGAACTTGCCCGGCGAGCCGGTGAAGATTTCAGCGACGTGGAACGGCTGCGACAGGAAGCGCTCGATCTTGCGGGCGCGGGCGACCGCGATCTTGTCGTCTTCCGACAACTCGTCCATGCCGAGAATGGCGATGATGTCCTGCAGCGCCTTGTAGCGCTGAAGGATCTGCTGCACCTGACGGGCCACCGCGTAATGCTCGTCACCGACAACCAGCGGCGACAGCATGCGCGAGGTCGAGTCGAGCGGGTCCACCGCCGGGTAGATGCCCTTTTCGGCGATCGAACGGTTGAGCGTCGTCGTCGCGTCCAAGTGGGCGAACGACGTCGCAGGCGCCGGGTCGGTCAAGTCGTCGGCCGGAACGTAAATCGCCTGGATCGAGGTGATCGAGCCCTTGGTCGTGGTGGTGATGCGCTCCTGCAGCGCGCCCATGTCGGTCGCGAGCGTCGGCTGATAACCCACCGCCGAAGGAATACGGCCGAGCAGCGCCGACACTTCCGAACCCGCCTGCGTGAAGCGGAAGATGTTGTCGACGAAGAACAGCACGTCCTGGCCCTTGTCGCGGAAGTCTTCCGCGATGGTGAGGCCGGAGAGAGCGACACGCGCGCGGGCGCCCGGCGGCTCATTCATCTGGCCGTACACGAGAGCGCACTTCGAGCCTTCGCCGCCACCCTTCTTGTTCACGCCAGATTCGATGAACTCGTGATAGAGGTCGTTACCTTCGCGGGTACGCTCGCCAACGCCGGCGAACACGGAGTAACCACCGTGGGCCTTCGCGACGTTGTTGATCAGTTCCTGAATGAGCACGGTCTTGCCAACGCCCGCGCCGCCGAACAGGCCGATCTTGCCGCCCTTCGCATACGGAGCCAGCAGGTCGACGACCTTGATGCCGGTGACGAGAATTTCAGCCTCAGTCGACTGGTCGGTGTAGCTCGGCGCTTCCTGATGGATCGCACGGGTACCGTCCGCCTTGACCGGACCACCTTCGTCGACCGGCTCACCGATGACGTTGATGATGCGACCGAGCGTGCCCTCACCGACCGGCACCTTGATCGGCGAGCCGGTGTCGGTGACTTCCTGACCGCGCACCAGACCCTCGGTGGTGTCCATCGCGATCGCGCGCACGGTGGATTCACCGAGATGCTGCGCGACTTCGAGAACGAGGCGGTTGCCCTGGTTCTTGGTTTCGATCGCATTGAGGATCGCCGGCAGATAGCCGTCGAACTGCACGTCGACGACGGCGCCGATGACCTGCGTGATGCGTCCGACCTGGTTGGCGGGTTGGGCCATGGAAACTCTCTCCTTGATAACTTAGACGGCGGTCAGCTTGACGGGCACGTTGCCCTTGGTCGCCTTCGAATACGGACAAATCGTGTGAGCATCTTCGATCAGGGCCTGAAGCTTGGCCTTGTCGGCGCCCGGCAGGGCGACTTTCAGTTCAGCGGCGAGCGAGAACGCGCCGTCGTTGACGTTGAGGGTGACATCGCAGGTCACCTTGGCAGCCTGGCCATCAAGACCGTGCTTCTTGGCGAGCACGAGAATGGCCTGACCGAAACAGGCCGACCAGCCGAGCGCGAACAGCTGCTCCGGGTTATGACCGTCGCCGTTGCCGCCGAGTTCCTTGGGGAGCGCCATCGCCAGAGCGAGGCCGCCATTGTCGAGAACGGCGCGGCCGTTGCGTCCACCCGAAGTCGTTGCCTTGGTCGAATAAGACATTTCGCTTCTCCTCAGACTGCTTCAGCACCGGAGATGATTTCGATCAGTTCCTTCGTAATCATCGCCTGGCGGGTGCGGTTGTAGATCAGGGTCTGCTTGCGGATCATCTCACCCGCGTTGCGGGTCGCGTTGTCCATCGCGCTCATCTGCGCGCCATAGAACGACGCGTTGTTTTCGAGGAGCGCGCGGAAAATCTGGATCGCGAGGTTGCGCGGCAGAAGGTCGGCGAGAATCTCGTTCTCCTCCGGCTCGTAGTCGTAAACGGCGGAAGCCGACGTGGTCGCGTCTTCCTTGGCTTCGACCACCAGCGGAATGACCTGCTGCGCGGTCGGCACCTGCGCGATCACCGACTTGAACTGCGCATAGAACAGCGTGCAGACATCGAATTCGCCGGCGTCGAACATCGTGACGACCTTCTTGGCGATCTCCTCGGCGTTCTTGTAGCCGAGCACCTTCACGGAGCGCAGCTCCATGTGGCCGACGATGTTCTTTTCGAACTGGCGGCGGAGCTGCTCGTAGCCCTTGCGGCCAACGCAGAAAATCTTGACCTCTTTGCCCTGGTTCATCAGCGCCAGCGCACGTTCGCGCGCCAGGCGCACGATCGAGGAGTTGAACGCGCCCGACAGGCCGCGCTCGCCGGTGCAGACCAGCAGAAGCTGAACCTGATCGCGGCCGGTGCCGGTCAGCAGCAGCGGCGCGCTGTCGGAACCCGCCGCAGCGCCGGCGATGTTGGAGATCACCGCATCCATGCGCTCGGCATAGGGCCGCGCGGCTTCGGCCGCGGTCTGCGCACGGCGCAGCTTCGAGGCCGCGACCATCTGCATGGCCTTGGTGATCTTCTGCGTCGCCTTGGTCGAGGCGATGCGGACACGCATGTCCTTGAGCGAAGCCATTCTCTCTATTTCACTCCGACAATCAGATCATCGATCCGATCGTTAAGACGTCCTGCCACTTCAAAGAATGGCCGGGACGAGCCCGGCCATGATGGTATTTACGCGAACGACTTGGCGAAGCCGTCCACCACGCTCTTGAGCTTGGCGGCGGAGTCGTCGGACAGATCCTTCGAGTCGCGGATCGCGTTGAGAAGATCGACGTGCTTGCCACGCAGCAGCGACAACAGGCCGTCCTCGAACGCGCGCACCTTGTTGAGCGGCAGCGCATCGAGATAGCCGTTGGTGCCGGCCCAGATCACGGCGACCTGCTCTTCCATCTTCAGCGGCGAGAACTGCGGCTGCTTCAGGAGTTCGGTCAAGCGCGAACCGCGGTTGAGCAGGCGCTGGGTCGAGGCGTCGAGGTCGGAGCCGAACTGCGCGAACGCCGCCATTTCGCGGTACTGCGCGAGCTCGCCCTTGATCTTGCCAGCGACCTTCTTCATCGCCTTGGTCTGCGCGGCGGAGCCGACGCGCGACACCGACAGGCCGACGTTCACCGCCGGGCGGATGCCCTGGAAGAACAGGTCGGTTTCCAGGAAGATCTGGCCGTCGGTGATCGAGATCACGTTGGTCGGAATGTAGGCCGACACGTCGTTCGCCTGCGTCTCAATAACCGGCAGCGCGGTCAGCGAGCCATTGCCGTGATCGTCGTTCAGCTTCGCCGAACGCTCGAGCAGGCGGGAGTGCAGGTAGAACACGTCGCCTGGATAGGCTTCGCGGCCCGGCGGGCGGCGCAGCAGCAGCGACATCTGACGGTAGGCGACGGCCTGCTTGGAGAGGTCGTCATAGATGATGACGGCGTGCATGCCGTTGTCGCGGAAGTACTCGCCCATGGTGCAGCCGGTGAACGGCGCGAGGTACTGCATCGGTGCCGGGTCCGAAGCGGTCGCGGCGACGACGATGGAATATTCCAGCGCGCCCTGCTCCTCGAGCACCTTCACGAACTGCGCAACGGTGGAGCGCTTCTGGCCGACCGCGACGTAGACGCAGTAGAGCTTCTGGCTCTCCGGAGCACCCGCAGCGTTGAGCGGCTTCTGGTTGAGGATGGTGTCGAGCGCGATCGCGGTCTTGCCGGTCTGACGGTCACCGATGATCAGCTCGCGCTGGCCGCGGCCGACGGGGATCAGAGCGTCAACCGCCTTGAGGCCGGTCGCCATCGGCTCGTTGACCGACTTGCGCGGAATAATGCCGGGCGCCTTGACGTCGACGCGCTTGCGCTCAGACGCCTGGATCGGGCCCTTGCCGTCGATCGGGTTGCCGAGCGCGTCGACGACGCGGCCAAGCAGACCCTTGCCGACCGGGGTGTCCACGATGGCGCGGGTGCGCTTGACGGTCTGGCCTTCCTTGATCTCGCGGTCGGCGCCGAAAATAACGATACCGACGTTGTCGCTTTCAAGGTTCAGCGCCATGCCGCGCGTGCCGTTCTCGAACTCGACCATTTCGCCCGCCTGGACGTTGTCGAGACCGTAGACGCGGGCAATGCCGTCGCCAACGGAGAGAACCTGACCCACCTCGGAAACTTCAGCGTCCTGGCCGAAATTCTTGATCTGGTCCTTGAGGATTGCGGAAATTTCCGCGGCGCGGATGTCCATCAGCCTGCCTCTTTCATCGCGTGCTTGATCGAATTGAGTTTGGTGCGAAGCGAACTATCGACCATGCGGCTGCCGAGCTTGACGATAAGCCCGCCGATGATCGAGGGATCGACATTCACGTTGAGATCGACGTCCTTGCCTGTCACTGACTTCAGCGAAGCCTTCAGCGCGTCGAGATTCTTGTCGTTGAGCGGTTCGGCGACGGTGACGTCGGCCGTGGCTTCACCACGGAATTTCGCCACCAGCACGCGGAATGCGCGGATCACGTCATTCACCGCGAACAGGCGGCGATTGGCGGTCAAAACCTTCAGGAAGTTGGCGGCGATGCCGGTGATACCCGCCTTGGCGAGCACCGCGTCGAGCGCCTTGCCCTGCTCTTGCGCCGTGAAAACCGGGCTGCGGACAAGCCGCACCAGATCTTCATTTTCGGCGAGCAGGCCGGCGAATTTGTCGACATCGGCCCGCACCGAATCGATGGATTTCTGGTCCCGGGCCAGTTCGAACAGGGCGGTCGCGTACCGTCCGGCCACGCCTGAAACTGAGGTATCGTCAGTAGCCACGAAATGCTCTCTGCTGTTGAAGACCCAAGAAAAATCCATCGCGATTTGAACAGGCGCCATGAATTCGCGCCGAGCGATGTAAGTCCTTGAGATTCAAGCTGGACTTCGATTTCCGGCCGAACCGATATGTTCAGCATCGTGAAAACGCGGGCTTGCTAACATAGGGCGCTGGCAGGCGCAATATGACCATAACTACCAGTCGAAAATCGAAGGTCGCAGATGCCTGCCGTTCCGGAAACTGATCCGCCCGACTGTCGCAGATCGTGAGACCTTCGAAGCGGTCGCCATGCGCAGCGTCCCGCCTGCCTCATGACGATATGCAAAATGACAGGAACTGAGACGTCCGCGCCCATTCGCCGTTTACTGTGCGGGGCCCAACCCTAACCTTCGTTATTAAGTATAGATGAGTATATTATTATCTGAACTTTATATAACTTCAGTATTCAACAGCTCATCGCAGGTTCCGCCACGTTCTCTCCCAATATGCGAAGGGGTACGGAACTTGATAAACGCCCTGTTTATGCCTCATTGATCGAAGAACCAGCCCCGAACCGAGCAACGGCAATCTTTCTATAGCCTGCTCGTCGGATGGATAGACAGGCATAAGGACGATTGAATGTTGAAGACTTCAGGGAAGGCGCAGCGCGCAGCCTCTACAATTCGGAATACCTCGCTGGCCGCTTTCTCGGTGATTTGTGTTCTCGGCCTCAGCACCCAGGCGAGCGAAGCTCGCAGCCACAAGAAGTCCTGGCGCGAAGCCAATGCTTCTCTTGATGTTCCTGTTTCCAGCGGCCATAGCCACGGCCGCAGTTTTTCGGGGATAGCTTCCTACTACGGCAACGAATCCGGCAGCCGCACCGCTTCCGGCCAGCGTTTCAACCAGAACGCCATGACCGCCGCCCACCGCACCCTGCCCTTCGGCACGCGCCTCAAGGTCACCCATGGCGGCCGCAGCGTCGTCGTCACCGTCAACGATCGCGGCCCGTTCATCCGCGGCCGCGTGCTCGATCTCTCCAAGGGTGCCGCGCATGCCATCGGCCTGACCGGCCGCGGCGTCGGCCGAGTGGTCGCAGAAGTTCAGTAAGCGTTGCGTCTGCGTAAAGTAAGTTGAGTATGAGTGATGAGAGCCGGCGCAAATGCCGGCTCTTTCATTTTGAGCTTACAAAAAGCTCTGCGGATCGACATCGACTTCCAGGGTGAGACTGCCCTTGGTCTTCGGCGCTTCCGCAAGCCACGCGCGCAGATATCCCGACAGATCGAAGCCGCGCGACGATTTGACCAGAAGACGAAAGCGGTAGCGCCCCTTGATGACGGCAAGCGGCGCCTCCGCAGGTCCCAGCACCACGACATGCTCGTCGCGCGGCGCGAGGCCCGCGAGTTTGCGCGCAAAGCCTTCCGCATCCGGCCGGTTCGCCGCCGAGACGATCAGCGCCGCGAGCCGTCCGAACGGCGGATAAGCGGCGCGTTCGCGCGCTTCAATCTCGCTGTCGTAGAACGCCTCGCGATTCGAGGCGATCAGCGCCTTCATCACCGGATGTTCGGGCTGGTGCGTCTGCAGATAGCCGACACCGCGCCCCTGCTCGCGCCCGGCGCGCCCGATCACCTGATTGAGCAACTGGAACGTCCGTTCGGCGGCGCGCGGATCGCCGTTGCCGAGACCGAGATCGGCATCGATCACGCCGACGAGATTCAGACGCGGGAAATTATGTCCCTTCGCCACGAGCTGCGTGCCGATGATGATGTCGACGCGGCCTTCCGCAATCTCGTTGAGTTCCGCGCGCATCGTCTCGATCGAGGTGATGAGATCGCTCGACAGGATCATGGTGCGCGCATCGGGAAAGAGATTCGCAGCCTCTTCCTGCAACCGCTCCACGCCGGGGCCAATCGCGGCGAGCGATTCCTCGGCACCGCATTGCGGGCACAGATGCGGACGCGGCATCGAGAAGCCGCAGTGATGGCAGACGAGACGCTGGCGGAAGCGATGATCGACCAGCCACGCGTCGCAGATGTTGCATGAGAAGCGGTGGCCGCAGGCGCGGCACAGCGTCAGCGGCGCATAGCCGCGGCGGTTGAGAAACAGCAACGCCTGTTCCTTGCGTTCCACCGCGAATTTCACCGCTTCCGCGAGTGGCGGCGAGATGAAGCGCCCGCGCGAAGGCCCTTCGCGCTTGAGATCGATGGCCTCGATATGCGGCATGTGCTGACCGCCGAAACGCGACGGCAGTGCGATGCGCCGATAGCGCCCGGTGCGCGCGTTTACCTCTGTCTCGACCGACGGCGTCGCTGACGCCAGCACCACCGGGATCTTCGCGATGTGTCCGCGCACCACCGCCATATCGCGGGCGTGATAATGCGCACCGTCGCTTTGCTTGTAAGCTTGGTCGTGTTCCTCATCGACCACGATCAGCCCGAGATCGGCATAAGGCAGGAACAGCGCCGACCGTGCGCCGACCACGATCTGCGCTTCGCCGTTCGCGACCGCGAGCCAGTTGCGCGCGCGGGTACGCGGCGTCAGTTCGGAATGCCATTCGACCGGCCGCACGCCAAAGCGCAGTGCGAAGCGTTCGAGGAACTGCCCCGTCAGTGCGATTTCCGGCATCAGGATCAGCGCCTGCCGTCCCTTGCGGATGATCTCGGCGACCGCCTCGAAATACACTTCGGTCTTGCCGGATCCGGTGACACCGTCGATCAGCGCGACCGCAAATCCATCATGCGCGGCGAGTTCGCGCATCTGCTCCGCCGCGACCTTTTGTTCCGGCGAAAAATCAGGCTCGGCGAATGACGGGTCCGGCGGCTGCATCGGCTTTTCGCGCGGCATCGGCTCGATCGCGAGTGTGCCTTCATCGACAAGCCCGTCGATGACCGAAGCGCTGACGCCCGCCTCCTGCGCGGCTTCGGATTTTGCGCGCAGCAATCCATCCGAGAGCAAATCGAGCGCGCGGGCCCGCGCCGCCGTCATCCGCGCAGGCGGCGCGCCCACAAGCCGCACGCCGAGGCGCACGCGCTCGGGACCGAGATGCTCGCCCATGCGCAGCGTCATCCGCGCCACCATGCCGCGAGATGCCAGCGTGTAATTCGAGACCCAATCGACGAAGCGACGCAGCTCCTCGCGCAACGGCGGCACGTCGAGCTTGCCGCTCACGTCCTTCAGCCGGTTGTGCAGGCGGGGATCCAGGCTGGGATTGTCCGCCCAGACGACGGCTGTGACCTCGCGTGCAGCGAGAGGAACCGTCACGACATCGCCGACCGAAAGGTTGAGATCGTCCGGCACGGCGTAGGAATAGGTCTGGTTCAACGCCACTGGGACGAGGACGTCGACAACTCGTCTGGGCATGAGAGCATCCGGCGTGGCGATTTAAGAAAGGATAAACGGCCCGGTGTGAGTATCGCAACCGCGCGGCGGCCGCCAATCCTTCGGGATCGAGGCATTGCCGTGATCCCGGCGAGCGATTCTCGCCTCTATTTATACGTCAGGCGGCATGCCCAAACCAAAACGCGCGACCGAGACGATCCTGCCCGCCGGTGCCGACATTCAAGCCGAGGCGGCGCGCTGGCTCGCGCATCTCAAGATCGAACGGCGGCTGTCGCCGAAGACGCTGGAAGCCTATGAGCGCGATTTGCGTCAGTGCCTGACCTTCCTCGCGGAGCATTGGGGCAAACCTGTTTCGCTCAAGGCCTTCGCCGCCATTGAGGCGACCGATATCCGTGCCTTCATGGCCTCGCGCCGCTCCGACGATATCGGCGGCCGCTCGCTCATGCGCGCGCTCGCGGGCCTGCGCTCGTTCGGGCGGTTTCTCGAACGCGAAGGCAAGGGCAAGGTCGGCGCGCTGTCGGCGATCCGCGCGCCGAAGATTTCCAAGAGCCTGCCGAAACCGCTCGCCGTCTCCGCCGCGCGCAATCTGACGGAGACCGACATCCGCGCGGGTGAAGACCGCCCGCCGTGGATCTGGGCGCGTGACGCCGCCGTGATGGCACTGCTGTACGGCTCCGGCCTGCGCATTTCCGAGGCGCTCGGGCTAAATCGGCGCGACATTCCCGAACCGGGGCGCGGCGATGTCATTACAGTGACGGGTAAAGGCAACAAGACGCGGATGGTGCCGGTGCTGCAGAGCGTGCTGGAAGCCGTGCAGGATTATATCGCCCAGTGCCCCTATCCGCTCGCGCCCGAAAAGCCCGTCTTTGTCGGTGCTCGCGGCGGGCCACTGTCACCCCGCATTATTCAATTGACGATGGCGCGGCTGCGCGGCGCGCTCGGCCTGCCCGACAGCGCCACCCCACACGCGTTGCGCCATTCCTTCGCAACCCATCTTTTATCGCGTGGCGGCGACCTGCGCGCTATTCAGGAATTGCTCGGCCACGCTTCACTGTCGACCACCCAGATTTATACCGGGATCGACGCCGAACGGCTGATGGATGTCTATCAAAGCGCCCACCCCCGCGCGTAGGCGGCCCCTCGTCATCGGACGATGATAAAAATGATCCCGATCGCAACCATGCCAAATGAAACAGCCGCCAGCGGCAGCAGCATATCGACCATGGCTTCCGATGTTCTGATATGACTGCCCCAGACAGGAAATTCGCCGGACATCCACTCGCGGAACGTCACAATTCTCCGATCCGCCGCCGATAAGTCCGCCTTTCGCCGCCATACACGCGCTATGATCGCAGGTATCCCAATCGCGATCACAAAGAACATCGTGATCATCGAAAGCGGCAGCTCCGTATCCGCCTTGCGGTCAAATACAAGCCACGCCGAAACCGTGAACAAGATGATCAATCCGATGGCGATATCGTAGACCACCGGATGAAGTCGGCGTCGCAGCGGCCGGTCACGTGGGATGATGTCGTTGGCCATCGCACCGTCCTTTCCCTTGTATTTTCCGCCCTCCTTCAATGATTTAAGCGTCAGAACGCACGTCAGGTTTCATGGAATCGGACACACGCGCATTATCTTTTGTTCAGAAAGCCGGTCGGACGCCGCAGCGTGAAGGCCCAAAATCGGCTGATCCGATACAATCAAAAATTTGCCGTGACGGCTCTGCGCGGCCCTTGCGCGGCGACAGGCGTTCAGCCAATCGTGGCGCATCGATAGCGGGAGAATCACCGATGAGCGCCCACGAGAGCATGGAACACGCCGAGCATGCCGAACATGCATCCGGCTCCAACAAGAAGATCGCCCTCCTGATCGCCATCATCGCCTTGTGCCTCGCGTTGTCGGAGACGCTCGGCAAAAGCGCGCAGACCGAGGCGATCAGCAAGAACGTCGAGGCTGCCAACCTGTGGGCCTTCTTCCAGGCCAAGAGCATTCGCCGCACCCAGGTGCAGACCGCGATCGAGCAGATGAAGGTTGCGAGCGATACATCCTCGGATGAAGCGCTCAGGACCGCCGCCGCCAAGCAGATCGAAATCTGGCAGAAGACGGCGGCACGCTACCGCTCCGAACCCGAGACCGGCGAAGGCTCGGAACAGCTCGCCGCCCGCGCCAAGCATGCCGAGCATGACCGAGATCTCGCGTCGGCCCGCTACCATCATTTCGAACTGGCTTCAGCCGCATTCCAGATCGGCATCGTACTGGCCTCGGCCACCATCATCACCGGCATGATGGCGCTGGCCTGGGGATCGGGCCTGCTCGCGGTGATCGGCATCGTCTTCACCGCGATCGGCGTATTCGCGCCGCACGCCGTGCATCTGATGTAGCGCGAAAGAAAAGCCCCGCCCTTCGCGTGAAGGACGGGGCAAAGCATCACGATTGATACTGCCTGACGGCAGCGTTCCTCACATATGAATGGCGCGCTTGGCGACCGCCATCGCCGCTTCCTTCACCGCCTCCGAGCGGGTCGGGTGCGCGTGGCAAGTGCGCGCGAGGTCTTCCGCCGCGCCGCCAAACTCCATCAGCACCGCGCATTCATGGATCATCTCGCCCGCTTCCGCGCCGATGATGTGCGCGCCAAGCACGCGGTCCGTTTTCGCGTCGGCGATAATCTTCACAAAGCCGTCGGTGGTCTGGTTGACCTTGGTGCGACCGTTCGCGGTGAAGGGAAACTTGCCGACGTTATAGGCAACGCCAGCCTGCTTGACCTCCTCCTCGGTCTTACCGACCGACGCGACCTCCGGGAAGGTGTAGATCACGCTCGGGATTACGTCGTAATTGGTGTGGCCGGCCTGGCCCGCGAGCGTCTCTGCCACCGCGACGCCTTCATCTTCCGCCTTGTGCGCGAGCATCGGCCCGGCGATCACGTCGCCGATCGCGTAGATGCCCTTCACATTGGTCGCAAGGTGCGCGTCGGTCTTGATGCGGCCGCGCTGATCCAGCTCGACGCCTGCTTCCTTCAGGCCGAGACCATCCGTGTACGGCACGCGGCCGATCGCGACCAGCACCACGTCGGCTTCCAGCGTCTCGCTCTTGCCGCCTGCCGCCGGCTCGATATTCACCTTCAGCGTCTTGCCGGAGGAATCAACACCGGTGACCTTGGAGCCGAGCTTGAACTCGAAGCCCTGCTTCTCGAGGATACGCTGGAAGGATTTGGCGATCTCGCCATCCATGCCCGGAATGATGCGGTCGAGGAATTCGACCACGGTCACCTTGGCGCCGAGACGCCGCCATACCGAGCCGAGTTCGAGTCCGATCACGCCGGCACCGATCACCAGCATCTTTTCCGGCACTGTCTCGAGCTTCAGCGCGCCGGTGGACGACACGATGCGCTTCTCGTCGATCTCGACGCCCTTCAGCTTCGCGACATCCGAACCCGTAGCGATGACGATGTTCTTCGTCTCCAGCGTCTGGGTCTTGCCGTCCGTACCCTTGACCTCGACCTTGCCCGGCGCTGCGATCCGGCCAGTGCCGACAAAGGTCTCGATCTTGTTCTTCTTGAACAGAAAGCCGACGCCCTTGACGTTGCCGTCGACGCCATCGTCCTTGAACTTCATCAGCGCGGGAAGATCGAGCTTCGGCGCGCCGACATTCACACCCATCTTCGGCAGCATGTGCGCCGCTTCCTCGAACCGCTCGGAGGCGTGCAGCAAGGCCTTGGACGGAATGCAGCCGATGTTGAGGCAGGTGCCGCCGAAGGTCGGATTCTTCTCAACCACCGCGACCTTCATGCCGAGTTGTGCCGCGCGGATCGCGCAGACATAACCGCCGGGGCCGGTACCGATGACAACCAAATCGAAAGACATAAGAGACAACTCCGAACGAACTTTTCATCGTCGGGGCCGGTTCGCCCCAACCATCCGCATCGAGACGTGAACGCCCGGCGCGAGGCCGGACGTGATGGAAAAACGTAATTACAGATCGAGCACGAGCCGCGCCGGATCCTCGAGGTTTTCCTTAACCCGCACGAGGAAGGTCACCGCTTCCTTGCCGTCGATGACGCGGTGATCGTAGGACAACGCCAGATACATCATCGGACGTATCTCGATCTTGCCGCCGACCACGACGGGCCGCTCCTGAATCTTGTGCATACCGAGAATACCGGCCTGCGGCGCGTTGAGGATCGGCGTCGACATCAGCGAGCCGTAGATGCCGCCATTGGTGATGGTGAAGGTGCCACCCTGCATCTCGTCGATCTTGAGTTGACCGTCGCGCGCACGCTTGCCGAAATCGGCGATGTTCTTCTCGATCTCGGCGATCGACTTGTGATCGCACTCGCGCACCACCGGCACCACGAGGCCCTTGTCGGTGCCGACCGCGACGCCGACGTGATAATAGTTCTTGTAAACGAGGTCGGTGCCGTCGATCTCAGCGTTGACGGCGGGGACTTCCTTCAGTGCCTGCACGCAGGCCTTCACGAAGAAGCCCATGAAGCCGAGCTTGGAATGATGCTTCTTCTCGAACAGATCCTTGTACTGCGCGCGCAGTGCCATGACGTTGGTCATGTCGACCTCGTTGAAGGTCGTCAGCATCGCAGCGGTGTTCTGCACGTCCTTGAGGCGGCGCGCGATGGTCTGGCGCAACCGGGTCATCTTCACCCGCTCCTCGCGTGCGGCGTCGTCGGCCGGCGACGGCGCGCGAACCTGCAGTGACGCCGCAGGCTGATTGATCGGGGTCGGCGTTGAGGCCGCCTTCTCGATCGCGGCCATCATATCGCCCTTGGTGACGCGGCCATCCTTGCCGGAACCCGGAACGGTGCCCGCATCGATGCCGCTCTCGGCTGAGAGCTTGCGCACCGACGGCGCCTGCGGCGCATCGGCGGGTGGGGACTTCTGCACTGGGGCAGATGCGGCAGCCGGAGCAGCGGCTTTCGCCGGCGCGGCTTCGGCGGGTTTCGCAGCAGCGGGCTTGCCCGCGCCTTCGGTGATCTGGCCGAGCAACGCGCCGACCGCAACCGTCTCGCCATCCTTGGCAACGATCTCGCCGAGCGTGCCGGCGGACGGCGCAGGCACCTCGATGGTCACCTTGTCCGTTTCCAGTTCAACGAGCGGTTCGTCGACGCTGACGGCATCGCCGGTCTTCTTGAACCAGCGGCCAATGGTGGCCTCGGTGACGGATTCGCCGAGTGTCGGAACGCGGATTTCAGCCATGTCTTGCCCTTTTTGCGTTTTCGGCGGCGGGGGCCGCCAACGCGATCAAAAAAATCCAGGAGGCGGCGCATTGCGCGCCGCCTGCAAATTGTCTCAGCCGAGCGCCTCGTCGAGCAGCGCCTTCAACTGGGCCAGATGCTTCGACATCAGGCCCGTCGCGGTTGCGGCGGCAGGCGCGCGGCCCGCATAGCGCGGACGCTTGTGGGTGGCACCGATCTGGTTCAACACCCACTCGAGATACGGCTCGATGAAGTGCCATGCGCCCATGTTGCGCGGCTCTTCCTGACACCAGACGAACTCGGCGCCCTTGAAGCGTTCGAGCACCTGCACCAGCGTCTTCAGCGGCACCGGATAGAGCTGCTCGATGCGCAGCAGGTAGATGTCATCGATACCGCGCTTCTCGCGCTCCTCGAGCAGGTCGTAATAGACCTTGCCCGAGCACATGATGACGCGGCGGATCTTGGCATCCTCGACCAGCTTGATCTCGCCACCCGTCTCCGCGTCGTCGCGCAGGATGCGATGGAACGAGGTATCCGGCCCGAATTCAGCCAGACTGGAGACGGCGCGCTTGTGCCGCAGCAGCGACTTCGGCGTCATCAGGATCAGCGGCTTGCGGAATTCGCGCTTGAGCTGACGCCGCAGCACGTGGAAGTAGTTCGCAGGCGTCGTGAGGTTGGCGACCTGGATGTTGTCTTCCGCACACATCTGCAGGAAGCGCTCCAGACGCGCCGACGAATGCTCCGGTCCCTGACCTTCATAGCCGTGCGGAAGCAGGCAGACGAGGCCCGACATGCGCAGCCACTTGCGCTCGGACGAGGAGATGAACTGGTCGAACACCACCTGCGCGCCGTTGGCGAAATCGCCGAACTGCGCTTCCCACGCCGTCAGCGTGTTCGGCTCGGCCAGCGAGTAGCCGTATTCGAACGCGAGCACCGCCTCCTCGGACAGCGCCGAGTTGATGACCTCGTACTGACCGACCTTGCCGCCGAGATGGTTGAGCGGCGTGTAGCGGCTCTCATCTTCCTGATCGAACAACACCGAGTGACGCTGCGAGAAGGTGCCGCGCTCCGAATCCTGTCCCGATAGGCGGACATTGTGTCCTTCACGCATGAGGGAGGAGAACGCCAGCGCCTCGCCGGTCGCCCAGTCGATGCCTTCGCCGTTATCGATCGCCTTGGCGCGGTTTTCGAGGAAACGCTGCACCGTACGATGCAGGTGGAAGCCCTCGGGCGCCACGGTGATCTTCCGGCCGATGTCCTTGAGCTCTTCGATCGGCACGCCGGTGATCACGCGGCCAGCTTCGACGCCGGTTTCCGATGACTTGAAACCGGTCCACTTGCCGTCGAGCCAGTCGGCCTTGTTCGGCTTGTAGCCTCCGCCCGCCTCGAGCTCGGCGTCGAGCCGCGCGCGCCAGTCGGCCTTCGCCTTGTCGACTTCGCCTTCGGTCATCACGCCATCGGCGATCAGCCGCCTGGAATAGATATCCAGCGTCGAAGGATGCGTCGCGATCTTCTTGTACATCACCGGCTGGGTGAACGCGGGCTCGTCGCCCTCGTTGTGGCCGTGCCGGCGGTAGCAGAACATGTCGATGACGACCGGCTTATGGAATTTCTGCCGGAATTCGACCGCGACCTTGGCGGCGAACACCACCGCTTCCGGATCATCGCCGTTCACATGGAAAATCGGCGCGTCGATCATCTTCGCCACGTCCGACGGATACGGCGAGGAGCGCGAGTAACGCGGATAGGTCGTGAAGCCGATCTGGTTGTTGACGATGAAGTGCAGCGAGCCGCCGGTGCGGTAGCCCTTCAGGTCCGACAGCGCGAAACATTCCGCCACCACACCCTGGCCCGCGAACGCCGCGTCGCCATGCATCAGCAGCGGCAACACCGAGAGGCGCTCCGGATCGTCGTTCTGGTCCTGCTTGGCGCGGGTCTTGCCGAGCACCACCGGGTCGACGATTTCGAGATGCGAGGGGTTCGCCGTCAGCGACAGGTGAACCTTGTTATTGTCGAACTCGCGGTCGCTGGATGCGCCGAGGTGATACTTGACGTCGCCCGAACCCTCGACCTCGTCGGGGTTGGCGGAGCCGCCCTTGAATTCATGGAACAGCGCGCGGTGCGGCTTGCCCATCACCTGCGTGAGGATGTTGAGACGTCCGCGATGCGGCATGCCGAGCACGATGTCGCGCACGCCGAGATTGCCGCCGCGCTTGATGATCTGTTCGAGCGCGGGGATCAGCGCCTCGCCACCATCGAGGCCGAAACGCTTGGTGCCGGTGAATTTGAGATCGCAGAATTTCTCGAAGCCCTCGGCCTCGACAAGCTTCATCAGGATGGCGCGGCGGCCTTCGCGGGTGAAGCTGATTTCCTTATCCGGGCCCTCGATGCGTTCCTGAATCCATGCCTTCTGCTCCGGATTGGAGATGTGCATGAATTCGACGCCGAGCGTCTGGCAATAGGTGCGTTCGCAGATCGTCACGATCTCGCGCAGCGTGCCGTATTCGAGACCGAGCACGTGGTCGAGGAAGATCTTGCGGTCGTAATCGGCGTCGGTGAAGCCGTAGGAGCGCGGATCAAGCTCCTCGTGGCCGATCTGCTCCTGGATGCCGAGCGGATCGAGATTGGCGTGGAAGTGACCGCGCATGCGGTAGGCGCGGATCAGCATCAGGGCGCGGACCGAATCGCGGGTCGCCTGCAGGACGTCCTGGTTGCTGGCGGCCGGCGCGCTGGCGGCGCGCTTGGCGATCTTGTCGCCCATCACCTTTTCGACCTGCGCCCAGTTGCCGTCGAGCGCGGAGGTCAGATCGTCGCTGGGGGTCAGCGGCCAGTTAGGCTTTTCCCAGGACGGACCGCGCGCGTTCTTTTCGACATCAGCGGGAGCGTCATTGAGGCTTTTGAAGAACGACTGCCATTCGGGATCGACCGAGGAGGGGTCCGCATCGTAGCGGGAGTACATCTCGTCGATATAGGTGGCGTTGGCGCCGTCGAGAAAGGAAGTAAGGGCGAAGTTGGCGTTCGCGTCCTGGCGGGACATATCGCGTCCTGATGGGCTGGGATGCGTCAGGAAAACTGAACCTTGCGTTCAATTCTGCTGCATCGATGTGATGTGGCACTCTCTACCCTATTTGGGGCGAAAGTTCGCGGAGAAAAGACACAAGATATGAATTTGAAATTCGCACTATCGTCGCATGCGTTCTGGTGTTTGAAATACCAGAAGTGAATTTTCATAAGAAAACGGCCGGGGGATGCCCGGCCGTTCGACATTCTGAAAATACGAAGAAAATGCGCGGCAGGACGCCGCACATCTCAAACTGCGACTTATTTTCCGAGCAGATCAGGTGCGATCTTTTTGCAGGCGTCGGTGAGGGTCTGCACCGCCTCGACCGACTTGTCGAAGGCCTCGCGGTCCTTGCCCGACAGTTCGATCTCGACGACGCGCTCGACACCCTTGGAGCCGATTACCACCGGCACGCCGACGTAAGTGTCCTTCACACCGTATTCGCCGTTGAGATAGGCGGCACAGGGCAACACACGCTTCTTGTCGCGCAGATAGCTCTCCGCCATCGCGATCGCCGATGCCGCCGGCGCATAGAAGGCCGAGCCGGTCTTGAGAAGGTTGACGATCTCGGCGCCGCCATTACGGGTGCGGGTCACGATCTCGTCAATGCGAGCCTGCGAGGTCCAGCCCATCTTCACGAGGTCTGGCAGCGGGATACCTGCAACGGTGGAATACTTCGTCAGCGGGACCATGGAATCGCCGTGTCCGCCGAGCACGAACGCGGTGACATCCTCAACCGAAACGTTGAACTCATCGGCGAGGAAATAACGGAAGCGCGCCGAGTCCAGCACGCCGGCCATGCCGACCACCTTCTTCGCCGGCAGCTTGGAGGCCTTCTGCAGCGCCCAGACCATCGCGTCGAGCGGGTTGGTGATGCAGATCACGAAAGCTTCGGGTGCGTATTTCGCAATGCCCGAGCCGACCTGTTCCATCACCTTGAGGTTGATGCCGAGCAGATCGTCGCGGCTCATGCCCGGCTTGCGCGGCACGCCGGCGGTGACGATGCAGACATCCGCACCGGCCAGCGCCTCATACGAATTGGTGCCCTTCATTTCGGCATCGAACCCGCTGATCGGCGAGGACTGCGCGATGTCGAGCGATTTGCCCTGCGGAATGCCCTCGGCGATGTCGAACATCACAACGTCGCCGAGCTCTTTCAGACCGACGAGGTGGGCAAGGGTGCCGCCGATCTGGCCAGAACCGATCAACGCAATCTTGTTACGTGCCATGAGAATGTCCTTGTGAAGTAAGGTGACGGGAAAGTCGCAAACCCGTTAAACCTTTCGGCAGGGCCGTTCAAGTCAACCTTGGGGCCAAACGATGCCTCGGTTTTCCGGCTTTTGAGACAGGTCAGGTTTCGACCAGACCGGTAGATGCCCCGCTGGCGGCGGAATCGCTGCGACCGTGCGGCAGCGCGAGGTACGAATCCGATCCCATCTCGATGATGCGCGACACCGTGCGGGCGAATTCGCGCGCCTCGACGCCTTCTTCGGAACGGTAGATCGAGGACGGCTCGGCCGCCGCCGACGCCATCAGCTTCACCTTGTTGTCGTAGAGCGCATCGATCAGCGAAATGAAGCGCTTGGCCGGATTGCGCTCCTCGAATTCCATCACCGGAATGTGGTCGATCAGCACGGTGTGATAGTCGCGTGCGATGCGCAGATAATCCGGCGGACCAAGCGGACGCTCGCACAGACCCTCGAAGGTAAAGCGCGCGACGCCGCGGGCGGAATGATCGATGTGCAGCACGCGGCCTTTCAGTGCGATGTCGCGCGACGGCGCATCCACGCTGCCGGTGAGCTTGAGCCAGGCCGCATCGAGCTTCGCGCCAGCCTCTGCATCGTCAGGCACCAGCCACATCTTGATGCCGGAGAGTTTTTCCATCCGGTAGTCGGTGCGCGCATCGAGCCGCAGCACCTCCATCCGCTCTTCGATATCCGCGATGAACGGCAGGAACAGCGCACGGTTGAGACCGCCTTTGTAAAGGTCTTCCGGCGCCACGTTCGATGTCGCGACGATCACGGTGCCGAGTTCGAACAGCCGCGCGAACAGCCGCCCCAGGATCATCGCATCGGCGATATCAGTGACGTGGAATTCGTCGAAGCACAGCAGCCACGCTTCCTCGAAGATCGAGTTCGCGGTGAGGTGGATCGGATCGGCGTCGGCGATCTCGCGCCTGGCGATCTTCTGGCGGAAATTGAAAATGCGCTCGTGGACATCGGCCATGAATTCATGGAAATGCGAGCGGCGCTTGAACGCGACGGTACTGTTCTGAAAGAACAGGTCCATCAGCATCGTCTTGCCGCGACCGACCTCGCCATACACGTAGAGGCCACGCGGCGGCGGCGTGCCCTCGGCGAACAGCCGGCCGAACAAACCCTGTTTGCGCGGCTTGTAGCGATCGAGATGCGTCTCGAGCGTTTCAAGTTTTGAAACGGCTTCCGCCTGCGCGGCATCGGGCTCGATGGCGCGTGAGGCGAGGAGCTGCTCGTAGCGAGCTCGCAGTGGCGAAGACGTGGACACATCCATGCCCGCAACCGGCCCCACCACAGCGAAAAATGCAACCGCTACGGAGGTCGAACCCCCCGTTATGAAATGAAATATCGCCCCTGCGCGGCACGATCCCTTTCACGAGACGAAAACGCGTAGGAATCCTCGATCACATACGGGCCGCCACCAACCGAGGCGCGCGAGGAAAACAGCACGAAGCGGGAGGCGATGAATTTCTTCGCCGGGAAATAGCCACGGACCGAGAGGTAATCGGCGACGTCGCGGCTCGAGGCATCGCGCAGACGCGCCAGCGTGACATGCGGAATGAATTTCCGTCCTTCGGGATCAAGCCCGAAGCGACGCATCAGCCGTTCGAGTTCCGCCTGCAGTTCCATCAGAGGGCGGCTTGGCTCAACGCAGGCGACCACCGCGCGCGGTTTCTTGCCGCCGAAACTCGACAGGCCCTGCACCGTCACCTCGAACGGCTTGCGGTCGACGCGCTCCAGCGTGTTCGCGATCTCGCGCGCGACGTAATCGTCGATGTCACCGATGAAGCGCAGCGTGACGTGATAATTTTCGGGATCGATCCAGCGGCCGCCGGGCAATCCGCCACGCAGCATCGACAATGATTGGGAAATGTCAGGCGGGATCTCAAGTCCAGTGAATAAGCGGGGCATCGCACTCCCTCGACGCTGTGCCCCGTGCCGGTCTTCCGTCGTCGCTGACGAAAGCCGCCGGGCGCGAATCACTCACCCGAATCAATTGCCGCATTTGTAACGCAGCTACATGACGATGCGAAGCGAGCCGGTGGACAGTTTCTACGCAACCACCTCACAACGCCGCCCGTACAGGCGGCAATGTCTTCACGAATGCCTCAACCGCAGGCAGAATTCGCTGCACGATGACGTCGACGCCAGCTGCCGTAGGGTGCAGGCCGTCGGCCTGCTTCAGCGCGCTGTCGTTCACGACGCCATCGAGAAAGAATGGATAGAGCGCGACGCCATATTTTTTCGCGAGATCGGGATAGATGCTGTTGAACGCCTGCCCGTAAGGCTCACCGAGATTGGGCGCGGCATACATGCCGCACAAGAGCACGGCGATGCCCCGCGCTTTCAGCCGCTGGATAATCTCGCTCAGCGCGGCGCGCGTGACCCTGGGCTCGATGCCGCGCAGCATGTCGTTGGCGCCGAGTTCGACGATCACGGCCTGCGTGCCTTCGGGGATCGACCAGTCGAGCCGGTCGCGGCCACCCGATGCGGTATCGCCCGACACGCCCGCGTTGATGATGTTAGCGGCGATGCCCTTCTCCTTCAGCGCCTGTTGCAGGCGCACCGGAAATGCGGCCGACGCCGGCAAGCCGTAACCCGCGGTGAGGGAATCGCCGAGCACGGCGAGCTTCAAAGGCGCGCCGTTCGGGGTTTCCGCCATTGCGGCATTGCTCAGGTTCACGAGCACAAGCGCAATCGTGAACAAAAACATCCGCGCGAGCCTCTCGACCCGGCCGATGGAACCCCCATATGGCAATCGCATGGATACTCGCACCGCACCCTCACACACAGTCCTCACGGACCAACCCGTCATTTCGCTCTCCGGCATCGACCTCTCTCTCGGGCGAGGCGCGGCGAAAGTCCACATCCTCAAGGGAATCGACCTGAGCGTCGGCTCTGGCGAGACCGTCGGGCTGATCGGCCCTTCCGGCTCGGGCAAATCAACGCTGCTCATGGTCATGGCCGGACTGGAGCGGCCCGATGCAGGAGAAGTGGTGGTTCAGGGCACCTCTTTCAACGGCCTCAATGAAGACGGTCTCGCCCGGTTTCGTGGCCACGAAATCGGCATCGTGTTTCAATCGTTTCACCTGATTCCGACAATGACCGCGCTGGAGAACGTCGCGGTGCCGCTCGAACTCGCAGGCAAGCCTGACGCGACCGAGCGCGCCACTCGCGAACTGCAGGCGGTCGGGCTCGGCGCACGGCTGCATCATTATCCCGCGCAACTCTCCGGCGGCGAGCAACAGCGCGTCGCGCTGGCCCGTGCGCTCGCGCCCGATCCCGCAATCCTGCTCGCGGACGAGCCGACCGGCAATCTCGACGAAACAACCGGCAAGCAGATCGTGGACCTTCTGTTTGCGATGCACGAGGAACGCGACACCACGCTGGTGCTGGTGACGCATGATGCTTCGCTCGCGCAACGCTGCGATCGCACCGTCAAGCTGCGCTCGGGCCGTATCGATGCGTAACGATTACTCCCTCGCGCTGCGCTTTGCGTTGCGCGAATGGCGCGGCGGCTTGCGCGGCTTCTATGTGTTCATCGCCTGCATCGCGCTCGGCGTATTCGCGATCGCGGGCGTCGGTGCGATCTCCGCGAGTCTCAGCGATGGCCTGAGCCGGCAAGCGCGCGTGCTGCTCGGCGGCGACGTGACCTTCGCTTTGTTCCAGCGCGAGGCGAATGCGCGGGAATTGTCGTTCCTGCACGGCGCAGGCGAACTCTCGCGCGTCGCGACGTTGCGCGGCATGGCGCGCGCGGCCAATGACGATTTCACGCTGATCGACATCAAGGCGGTGGACGACCGCCACCCGATGCTCGGCGAGCTGACGCTCGATCCGCCGATGTTGCCTGCGGATATTTTCGCGCAACGCGACGGCGTGTATGGCGCGGCCGTCGATCCGGTGCTGCTGGCACGATTGAACCTCAAGGTTGGCGACACCGTCAGCGTCGGCCAGACCCATTTCCAGATCCGCAGCAGCCTCACCGCCGAACCCGACAAGCTGCTCGGCGGCATCAGCATCGGCCCTCGTTTCCTCATCAGCCTCGACGCACTCGATGCCACCGGACTATTGCAGCCCGGCGCGCTGGTGCGCTGGACCTATCGCGTCAAGCTGCCCGATCCGAGCGAGGCCGCGGTCACGCAGTTGACCGAGCGCGCACGGCAGCAGTTCCCGCAGGCCGGATGGGAAATCCGCAACTCGCTCAACGCCTCCCCGCAACTGGAACGGAACGTCTCGCGCTTCACCCAGTTTCTGACGCTGGTCGGACTTGCCGCGCTCCTGATCGGCGGCATCGGCGTCGTTAACGCGGTGCGAAGTCACCTCGAGCGCAAGCGCGACGTGATCGCGACTTATAAAGCGCTCGGCGCGAGCGCGGCGATGGTCTTCGCGATCTATTTGATCCAGGTGCTGCTGCTGGCGCTGCTCGGCTCGCTGATCGGCGCTGCACTGGGTGCAGCTCTGCCATACATCGTGCTCGCGCTGTTCGGCCATCTATTGCCGCTGCCGATCGCAGCGAGCATCCACCCCGCCACGCTCGCGCTTGCGGTCGGCTATGGCGTGTTCGCCGCGCTCGCTTTCGCGCTGTGGCCGCTCGGTCGCGTGCGCAACATTCCCGCCGCCGTGCTGTTCCGCGCCGAGGTGTCCGATGAGATGCCGCGCGCCAGCCTGCGCCAGATCGCCGCGCCTGCGATCGCCATCGCGCTGCTCGCGGCGACGGCGGTCGCACTCGCCTATGACAAGAAAATCGCGGCGATCTTCGTTGGCGTGAGCCTCGCGGTGTTCCTGCTGCTGCGCGCCGTCGCTCTGCTGACGATGGCGGTCGCGCGTCGCGCGCCGCGCCCTCGCAACACCATGCTGCGGCTCGCGCTCACCAATACCTATCGCTCCGGCGCGCTGACGCCGTCCGTGGTGCTGTCGCTCGGGCTTGGACTCGCTGCACTCGTAACGGTCACACAGATCGACGCCAACCTGCGTCGCCAGTTCAGTGCGGCGCTGCCTGAACGCGCGCCGTCGTTCTACTTCCTCGACATTCCCTCGGCGCAATCGGCAAGCTTCAGCCAATTCATCGGCGCGATCGCGCCTGACGCCAAGGTGGAGGTGGTGCCGATGCTGCGCGGGCGCATCACCGCGGTGAAGGGCGTTCCCGCCGAACAGCTCAAGCCGTCACAGGACGCCGAATGGGTCCTGCAAAGCGACCGCGGCATCAGCTACGCAGCCGACATACCGGCGGGCTCGAAAGTGGTCGCGGGTGACTGGTGGCCGGACAACTACAGTGGCAAGCCGCTGGTCTCGCTGGAACAGAAGATCGCCGACGGCCTGGGCGTACGGCTCGGCGACGAGATCACCGTCAACGTGCTCGGACGCAACATCACGGCAACCGTCGGCAATCTGCGGAGCGTCGACTGGCAGAACCTCGGGATCAATTTCGTCCTGGTTTTTTCCCCGAATACCTTCCGCGGCGCGCCCCATACCGACCTCGCCACCCTGACTGCGAACCTCTCCACCCCCGCCGATGACGCAAACGTTATCAGGCAGGTCGCCCACGCCTTCCCCTCCGTCACCAGCGTCCGGGTCCGCGATGCGCTCAAGAGCATCGGCGACATTGTAACCAACCTGACGCTTGCCATCCGGGGGGCGAGCCTCGTCACCCTCGTCGCCGCCCTGCTGGTTCTGGGCGGGGCGCTGGCCGCAGGCCACCGCCACCGGGTTTATGACGCCGTGATCCTGAAGACGCTGGGTGCAGTCCGGTTCCAACTCATCGGCGCTTATGCTGCGGAATATGCGCTGATCGGGCTTGCCACCGCCGTGTTCGGGGTGGCGGCGGGGTCGATCGCGGCCTGGCAGATCGTGACCCGGCTGATGCACCTGAGCTTCGCCTGGGAGGCGGCCAATGCCGCCCTGGTCGCTGTCGCCGCCCTGGCATTAACCATAGGCCTCGGCCTTGCCGGTACCCTTCTCGCATTGCGGTTGAAACCGGCCGCGGTCCTGCGCAATCTCTGACATCTGCCGCGCATTAAAAACCTGCAATGACAGATATTTTGCGACATTCAGCCGCGCGGAACGACTTGCGCGCTCTGTGTTATTCTCCCACATACGGAGCAGGTCCGGATTCGCGATAGGCGTCAGTCGATGCTTCGACCGATGCTCGCGACGACCGGAAACAGATTTTCCCGCCGGCATCTCCCTCAAGGGGTGGCGGTCAACCAAGAGGTTTCGACAATGTCGGACTTGGATCGTAACTACGCCTCTCCGTTCGGCCGTGCTGCCGGGCGGGTTGACGCCGCTGCCGTCGACGCCGGCCTGCGCGCGTACATGCTCAAGATCTACAACTACATGACGATCGGCCTTGCCATCACCGGCTTCGCCGCACTCGGCGTGTATATGGGCGCCGTAACCACCGACAGCGCCGCTGCCGTTGGCCGGGTCGGCAATACCATGCTGACCTCGTTTGGCGTCGCGATGTTCGTGAGCCCGCTGAAGTGGGTCTTCATCTTCGCGCCGCTGGTGATGGTGTTCGCCATCTCCTTCGGCATCAACCGCCTGCGGCCGCAGACCGCGCAGATGCTGTTCTGGGCCTTCTCGGCACTGATGGGCGTTTCGCTGTCGTCGATCTTCCTCGTCTACACGCACACCTCGATCGTGCGCGTGTTCTTCATCACGGCGGCGGCGTTCGGCGCACTGAGCGTCTACGGCTACACCACCAAGCGTGACATGACGGGCATGGGCTCGTTCCTGATCATGGGCCTGTTCGGCGTCATCATCGCAAGCATCGTCAACATCTTCGTGGCGAGCTCGATGCTGCAGTTCGTGGTCTCGATCGTCGGCGTGCTGGTGTTCGCAGGCCTCACCGCCTGGGACACCCAGCGGCTGAAGAACGACTACATCTACGGTTATGGCGCGATGGGCGGCGATATCGCCGAGCGCGCGGCCATCACCGGCGCGCTGTCGCTCTACCTGAACTTCATCAACCTGTTCACGCTGCTGTTGCAGCTTCTGGGACAGCGCGAGTAAGAGAAGCGACAGCCTTCCAACGATCAAGCCCCGGCCTTGCGCCGGGGCTTTTGTTTTGCCGCTTATTGATGCTTTAGTTTCGGCCTGCGCAAATTTATGGTCGCGCCATGAGCGACTTCACCATCAGGCCGGCCACCGCCGCCGACATCCCCGCCATCACCACGATCTATGCCTTCGAGGTGCGGGAAAAGACCGCAAGCTTCGAACTCACCGCGCCCGACGAGGCGGAAATGATGCGTCGCTTCACGGCGATTAGCGGCGGGGGCTTCCCCTATCTCGTGGCAGAGGCCGGCGGACGCATAGCTGGCTACGCCTATGCCGGACCCTACCGGCCGCGCCCAGCCTATCGCTACACGGTGGAGAATTCGGTCTATCTCGACCCGGCGTTTTACCGGCGCGGCATCGGCAGCGCTCTGCTCAGTGAACTGATCGCGCAGTGTACGGCGCACGGCTACCGCCAGATGATCGCGGTGATCGGCGACTCAGCCAATGCCGCCTCGATCGGCCTGCACCGCCGCGCGGGCTTTGCCATGATCGGCACCCATCCCGACGTCGGATTCAAATTCGGGCGCTGGCTCGATTCGGTGCAAATGCAGCTTGCGCTCGGCGAGGGCGGCACGACGATTCCACCCGGCTAAATTCAAACCAGCGCGAGCTTTCGGTCGATCACCAGAAGCACGCGCTCGAGTTCATGGCCACGTCGCAGGATCTGGCCGCTCGCGGAGATCACACTGTAGGCACCCTGCTTGCGCGCGAGGCGTGGGTCTTTCTCGATGCGGTAGATCGGAACTTCGGAGGAACGGCGGAAGATCGAGAACACCGCCCGATCCTTCAGAAAGTCGATGGCATAGTCCCGCCACTCGCCGTCCGCGACCATGCGGCCGTAGAGATTGAGGATACGGTTGAGTTCGAGGCGGTTGAAGGTGACCGTTGCAGGCGGCGCGTTCCAGCCGCGCTCAGGTGCCCGATTATCCTCACCATCCAAATCGCCGAGCCCCATTCTCATCTCCGTGTCACCGGCATGACATGATCGGCCCCGCCGCCCGGCTTCGCAAGCCCCATTTCGCCTCACTACGCCCTCACAGCATCGTTAGAAAAAATCATAATGCCGCCCGAATTCCGCCTCCCGGCCGCCGCCGGAGATTGAGACGCTTTGCACGTTGGTTGACCCGGTCCTTTCGGCGCCGGATTCCTCAGCCCCCAGCCCCCCGGGGTCGTCAGGATCGGGTCTATTTTGTTTCTTCCTCACCTGGTTGGTCTCCGACCCGGGAAACGACTAAAGGGCCGCACTCCCCGGCCCTTTTATTTTGCCTGAACGAATCGCACGGCCTTTCGCCCGCGTGGACTCACGCAGCGCAATAACGCCTTTGTCGATACCGGCGGCAGCTATCGGGGGATGTCAGACAGAATCAGTTGGCGAGCGAGGTATAGGCCGCCCCTAACATCGGGCCCGGTCTGTCGCGGCTGCCATCCTGCACGTAAGCAGCGGCGGCATCGACGCCATCGCGGGAGATATTTTCCAAAGGCACCGACCATGTATTCGCAGTGCCATCCCAGTCGCCTACCTTGAGCACGTTGCGGACAACGTTATGATAGACGATCTGGTGACCGCTGTTCTCACCGCGGCCGATCGTGATCGGAACGGCTTTCGACACGGCACAAATCCAGACCTCGGCATGATGACCGGCAGACGCCGCCACCGAGACATTCAGGTAATGACCATCCCTGGAGAGCTTCACCGGCACGCTCATGATGCCGTGCTCGCCACGACTCTTGTCCAGCGCCGCCTCGATGCCCTTGCGATCGCTGCCGAGCACATGGCGCACACCGTTGACGACCACCTGCGGCGTATAGACGTCGCGATCGCCACGCATCGCCGAATACGCCTTCTGCCGCGCGGAGAAGCGCGAATCGGCCAGCGTGTCCTTCCAGCCAAGATAATCCCAATAGTCGATTGGCAGGCTAAGCGCGATGAGCGAGGGATCCTTCGCAAATTCACCGAGCATCTTGTCGGCGGGCGGGCAGGATGAGCACCCCTGCGAGGTGAACAATTCCACTACACCGCGAGGCTCGCCGGCGGTTGCAGGCGCCACTGTCAGCAGGACACAGAGAGCCGCTGCAGAACCGGCGCACAGTGATGTACGCCGGAAGGCCGCAGGCACGGTCTCATGCAACCATGCGGCGATGGGCTCGAAAGACGTCACATGCAACCCTCAAACGAAGCGGCGATACCGCTGCAAATCAGCCTCGTCTTAGGCTTTCTTGCAGGGTAATCGCCACTCACGTCGCGGTGAGCCGCTTCACAGTTCGTTGTGTGCCGTGAAGGCATCACGCCGCTGCGAGATTGCGCAGCACGTACTGGAGAATGCCCCCGTTGCGATAATACTCGAGTTCGTCGAGCGTATCGATGCGGCAGAGCAGCGGAACTTCCTGCTTGGAGCCATTGCTCGAGACGATCTCCGCAACCAGCTTCTGGCGCGGCTTCAGTTCGCCCGCAAGACCGCGAATCGAGACTTCCTCGTCGCCCTTGAGGCCGATCGAAGCCCACGACGCGCCGTCCTCGAAGGTCAGCGGCAGCACGCCCATGCCAACCAGGTTGGAGCGGTGGATGCGCTCGAAGCTCTGGGTGATGACCGCGCGCACGCCCAAGAGGCGCGTGCCCTTCGCGGCCCAGTCGCGCGACGAGCCGTTGCCGTATTCGGCACCGGCGAACACGACCAGCGGCACCTGCTCCTGCTGATACTTCATCGCGGCGTCGTAGATCGACATCTGCTCGCCGTCAGGCCAATGCTTGGTCAGACCGCCTTCCGGAATGTTGCCGTCGGCACCCTTCAGCATCATGTTCTTGATACGGATGTTGGCGAAGGTGCCGCGCATCATCACTTCATGGTTGCCGCGGCGCGTGCCGTACTGGTTGAAGTCGGCCGGGCGCACCTGATGCTCGGACAGATACTTGCCCGCGGGCGAGGTGAGCTTGATCGAACCCGCCGGCGAGATGTGATCGGTGGTGATCTTGTCGCCGAACATCGCCAGGATGCGCGCGTTGACGATATCGGTGGTCGGCTCCGGCTGCATCTTCATGCCTTCGAAGTAAGGCGGATTCTGCACGTAGGTGGAGCTCATGTTCCAGCGATAGGTATCGCTCGCCGTGGTCTTGATCTTGCGCCAGTTGGTGTCGCCCTTGAACACGTCGGCATACTTCTTCTTGAAGATCGTCGAGGTGACGTACTTCTTGATGAAGTCGTTCACTTCCTTCGTCGTCGGCCAGATGTCCTTGAGGTAGACCGGCTTGCCGTCCTTGCCGGTGCCGATCGGATCGACCGCGAGGTTCTTCGTCACGGTGCCCGCGAGCGCGTGAGCAACGACGAGCGGCGGCGAGGCGAGATAGTTCGCCTGCACGTCCGGCGAGACGCGGCCTTCGAAGTTACGGTTACCCGACAGCACCGCCGAGGCGATGATGCCGTTGTCGTTGATCGACTTGGAAATCTCCTCCGGCAGCGGACCGGAATTGCCGATGCAGGTGGTGCAGCCGAAGCCGACAAGGTTGAAGCCGACCGCATCGAGATCCTTCTGCAGGCCGGAATTGGCGAGATATTCAGCCACGACCTGACTGCCCGGCGCGAGCGAGGTCTTCACCCACGGCTTCGCCTTCAGGCCCTTTGCCGCAGCCTTGCGCGCCAAGAGGCCCGCCGCCATCAGCACGCTCGGATTGGAGGTGTTGGTGCAGGAGGTGATCGCCGCGATCACGACGTCGCCATGGCCGAGATCGAACTTCTTGCCCTCGACCGGGAAACGCGCGGTGTCATCGGACTTTTTGTACTCGTTCGCCATCGCAACGGAGAAACCTTCCGCCACCGCAGGCAGCGCCACGCGGCCTTCCGGACGCTTCGGACCAGCGAGCGAGGGCACGACGTCGCCGAGGTCGAGCACCAGCTTTTCGGTGAAAACCGGATCGGTCGAGGCCGCCGTGCGGAACAGGCCCTGCGCCTTGGCGTATTTCTCGACCAGCGCGACGCGATCCGCCTTGCGGCCCGAGGTCTTGAGATAGTCGAGCGCGGACTTGTCGACCGGGAAGAAGCCGCAGGTCGCGCCGTATTCCGGCGCCATGTTGGCAATGGTTGCCTTGTCCGCGACAGAGAGATGATCGAGGCCGGGACCGTAGAATTCGACGAACTTGCCGACCACGCCCTGCTTGCGCAGCATCTGCGTCACGGTCAGCACGAGGTCGGTGGCGGTGACGCCTTCCTTCATCTTGCCCTTGAGCTTGAAGCCCACGACGTCAGGCAACAGCATCGACAGCGGCTGGCCGAGCATCGCGGCTTCCGCCTCGATGCCGCCGACGCCCCAGCCGAGCACGGCAAGACCGTTGACCATCGTGGTGTGGGAGTCGGTGCCGACCAGCGTATCCGGATAGGCGACTTCGAAAGTGCCGGTCTTCTTGCCGACGGTCATCCGTTCCTTACGGGTCCAGACCGTCTGCGCCAGATATTCAAGGTTGACCTGATGGCAGATGCCGGTGCCGGGCGGCACGACGGAGAAGTTCGAGAATGCCTGCTGGCCCCATTTCAGGAATTCGTAGCGTTCCTGGTTCTGCTTGTATTCTTCCTGGACGTTCTTGGCGAAAGCCTTGTTGTCGCCGAAGAAGTTCACGATCACCGAGTGGTCGATAACGAGATCGACCGGCACCAGCGGGTTGATCTTCTGTGCGTCGCCGCCGAGCGCCTTCATCGCGTTGCGCATCGCCGCGAGATCGACCACCGCGGGAACGCCGGTGAAATCCTGCATCAGCACGCGCGCGGGGCGGAATGCGATTTCATGCTGAAGGGTCTTCTTGCGCGCCCACTTCGAGAAGGCGACGATGTCTTCTTTCTTGACGCTGCGGCCGTCTTCGTTGCGCAGCATGTTTTCCAGAAGCACCTTCATCGAATAAGGTAGTCTGGAAATGCCTTTCAGGCCGTTCTTTTCCGCCGTCGGGAGGCTATAGTAGACGTAGGTCTTGCGTCCGACCTTGAGGGTTTTGCGGCTCTTGAAACTGTCGAGGGAGGGCATTAGGCGGGGTCCCGATCTAAAAGGATGACATCACGCAAACACGCTCCGCCGCCTCGAAAGAGGCATCCGCTTTCCACGGTTATGGCATTGCGGGCTGCAACAGGTGCGGGTTTATAGAATCTTTCCAGACTGCGCGCCACACGACAATCGTCTTTGACTCATGCGGTTCTGTAATAGCGGCGCGCCTGATTTCCCGGATTGTGGAATGGGTTGTTTTTAATGGGGCTCTCCGGCCGTAACATATCGTGCACCAGAGGCGGCCGCACGGTTTTTACCGGCGTCAGCTTCGATGTTGCAGCCGGCGAGGCGCTCGCGATCACCGGCGCGAACGGCGCGGGAAAATCGTCGCTGCTACGCATGCTTGCGGGGCTGCTGCCGCTCGCCGGCGGATGCATTCATTATGCGGAAAATGTTTCCGAATTGACGCTTGCCGAACAGACGCACTATCTCGGCCACCGCGATCCCTTCAAACCTGCCCTCAGCGTGCGCGAAAATCTCAATTTCTGGCAGCGTTATCTCGGCAGCGCAGCTATGAACATTGAACACGCCCTGACGGCGGTCGGCCTCGGCGCCATCGGCCATTTGCCCGCAGGCTTCCTGTCGGCGGGACAGAAGCGGCGGCTGTCGATCGCGCGCCTCATCGCCGTGAAGCGGCCAATCTGGCTGCTCGACGAGCCCGCGACCGCACTCGACGCCGCAGGTCAAGCCGCCTTCATCGCCATCATGCAGTCGCACCTCGACGGCGGCGGGCTGATCGCAGCGGCTACCCACGGCCCGCTCGGAATCACCGCTCGTGAATTGCGGCTCGGAGCGCGCGCATGAGCGCCTTCATCGCTTTGATCCAGCGCGATCTGCGGATTTCGTGGAGGCTCGGCGGCGGCGGTCTGCTCGGCGTGCTGTTCTTCCTCAGCGTCGTCGTACTGATGCCGTTCGCGCTCGGCCCCGACGTGCCGCTGCTGAAGCGGATTGGCCCCGCCGTGCTGTGGCTCGGCGCCATGCTCGCGAGCCTGCTCACGCTCGATCGCCTTTTCACCGCCGACCAGGACGACGGTTCGCTCGACCTTCTGCTGATGAGTCCGGTGCCACTCGAGATGAGCTGCCTCGCCAAGGGCCTCGCGCACTGGCTCGCCACGGGCCTGCCGCTGATCGTCGCGACGCCTCTGCTCGGCGTGCTGCTCAACCTCGAACCTGAAACGTCCCTGTTTGTCGCGCTGACGCTGCTCGCAGGCACTCCTGCCCTCACCTTCACCGGCATGATTGGCGCAGCGCTCGCTGTGACCATGCGCCGCGGCGGCCTGTTGCTGGCGGTGCTGGTGCTGCCACTCTCTATACCGGTGCTGATTTTCGGCGTCGCAGCCTCCAATGCCGCCATTGTGGAACAGGGCCGGTTCGGCGCGCCATTTTCCATTCTCTGCGCGCTGACGCTCGCGGGTTTCATCATCGGCCCGCTTGCGGCCGCCGCGAGCCTGCGGCAGGGGCTGGATTAAAGCGATGAACGGCCCCGGATGGCATTGATGGACCTCATTGCGCCCTTCCCGCCGCATCGCTAAAACGCCGCCATGTTCCTTGCCCGGCTTGCCAACCCCTCGCGTTTTCTTGCCTTTACCGCCCGCGTCCTGCCGTGGCTCGCGGTTGCGACCGCGTTGTTGCTTGCGATCGGGTTTTATCAGTCATGGACCGCGCCCGACGATTACCAGCAGGGCGCGACGGTGAAGATCATGTTCATCCACGTTCCCAATGCGTGGCTGTCGATGTTCGTCTGGATGGTGATGAGCGTCTCGGCGCTGGGCACACTGGTGTGGAAGCATCCGCTGGCCGATGTTGCCGCCAAGGCGGCAGCACCAATCGGCGCGTCCTTCACGTTTCTCGCGCTCGCCACCGGCTCGCTCTGGGGCCGTCCGATGTGGGGCACCTATTGGCAATGGGACGCACGGCTAACCTCGGTGCTCATCCTGTTCCTGATGTATCTCAGCCTGATCGCGCTGTGGCGCGCGGTGGAGGATCCTTCGCGCGCGGCACGCGCCGCCGCCGTGCTGACGCTGGTCGGCGCCATCAATATTCCGATCATCAAATTTTCCGTGGAGTGGTGGAATACGCTGCATCAGGGCGAATCGGTGTTCCGCATGGGCGGACCGACGCTCGACCGTGCCTTCCTCGTTCCGCTGCTCACCATGGCGGTCGGCTTCACGCTGCTGTTCGTTACGCTGCATCTCGCCGCCATGCGCAACGAGATTCTGCGGCGACGGGTACGGACCCTGCAGATGATGCAGGCTGACGGGCGCGCATCATGAGCGTGCTCGGACCCTACGCTGTCTTTATCGCGACCTCCTACGCACTGGTCGCGCTCGTGGTCGGCGGGCTGATTGCGGCCATCGTCGTCGATTATCGCCACCAGCAGGCTGAACTGCGCCGCCTGGAAGCGAGCGGCGTGATGCGACGCTCCTCCGGCAAAACCTCCGAACAGCCATGACGCCTGAATCGACACCATCGCGTTCGCGTCGCTCCTGGCTTGTCGCCCTGCCGCTCATCGTATTCTGCGGCCTCGCGGTGCTGTTCTGGTTCGGCCTGCGCGACGGTGATCCGTCCCGCATTCCCTCGGCGTTGATCGGCCGTCCCGCGCCCGCGACGCCGCTGCCCCCGGTTGCCGAATTGACGCGCGACGGACAGGCCGTGCCCGGCCTCGATCCGGCGGCGTTCAAGCAGCAAGTCACGGTGGTGAACGTGTGGGCCTCATGGTGTGTGCCCTGCCACGACGAGGCGCCGCTTTTGATGAATCTCGCACAGGACAGCCGGATTCGCCTCGTCGGCATTAATTATAAAGACGCACCGGACAACGCCCGACGCTTTCTCGGCCGCTACGGCAATCCGTTCACGGCGGTTGGCAGCGACGCCAACGGTCGCGCGGCGATCGACTGGGGCGTCTACGGCGTGCCGGAGACGTTCGTGATCGATCGCAAGGGTACCATCGCCTTCAAGCTGATCGGCCCAATCACGCCCAGTAATCTCGAAACCGTTCTCAAGCCCGAGATCGAAAAGGCGCTGCACTCCGGCGCATAAAATTGCGACCGCGCTTTGGGAATCGTCGCGCGGCTGCGACGAAAATTATTTTCGCGATTTATCCGCCGTTCATTTCAGGGCCACAGCACGGCCACGAATGGGCCTCTCACTCGGACGCGTTGCAAACCCCGTCCCGGAGGACGTTTCCGATGCGTTACTTCAAGCCTGTTTCATTGACTGCAGCTCTGCTCGCGCTGGGCCTGTTCGCCGCACCTTCGTTCGCCCAGTCACCGCAGCCCGCGCCCGGCGCCGCGATGGCCCCGAAAACCGCGCCGGTCTCGACGCCGAAATCCGACAAGATGGCGCCGAAGGCCGCCACCAAGACCGAGCTCATCGACATCAATTCGGCGAGCGCCGACGAGCTCAAGGCGCTGAAGGGCATCGGCGACACCTATTCCGCCGCGATCATCAAGAACCGCCCCTATAAGGGCAAGGACGACCTCGTGCACAAGAAGGTCATCCCGAAGAAGACCTATGCCGGGATCAAGAATCAGATCATCGCCAAACAGAAATAACGGGAACGGCTCTGGCCGATTGCCTGAATACCTGACAAAGGCCGCTCATGGGTTCCATGGGCGGCTTTTGCGACGAATCCGGCCCCGATTCTTCCGAAAACCTCACAAACGGAGTGGCCTGACAGCTTGAGTCTCGGCCCAACCTCGCCTAAAAGTCGGCCCGACCAACGGCCCCGCGCCGACAATGCCGGAGAGGTGGCAGAGTGGTCGAATGCACCGCACTCGAAATGCGGCATAGGTGCAAGCCTATCGGGGGTTCGAATCCCTCCCTCTCCGCCAAAAACTCAAATATTTTAGATACTTAATTATCTCTCGCCCGATCTTGGCGCTTCCAAATCAGTGCCCCCAAAGGCCTCCTGCACCATTCTGCACCTATAGGCCCAAGCTGTGTAAGGGCGGCTCCTCAACGCGAGGACGCGTCGGCTCACTCCAGTCGATGACGTCGCTCCTTCACCGGCAACGCTTGCACGACCAAAACACGGTGACGCCGCACGTCACAAACATCCCCCTATCGAGGTCGTCGGCAACAAGACGATCACCACGTATTCCCGAATGACTTGCAGACCTTCATCAACAAGATGCACTTCGTGCGAGCGCTCTTTGCCAAGCGTGAAGGCCTCGATGGCATGCGACCTTCGAAACGCTTGCGCACAACAAGAACTTCCCGCTGCGACGCCCGGATCTTTATCTATCAGTATATTCGACGTTTCAATTTCCTTAGGGCTTCGCGCCTGACCATATTTATCAGTCGCTCATAAGCGGCTGATAACAAAGGCGCGAAGCATCCAGTGGACTGGGGTCAACTCGAGAGAGCCAGCGGACTAAACGACCACTTCGATAAATCTTGGTGCACCTCGCATCGCCAACTTTCGACACATCTGCGAACAGCTTGAAAGATTGATCGTATACAAGCACACATCCGATGGAGCGTTCAGGAAGCGCTACGTCATCTGTTTCTGAGCATCTGTTGGGCGAGATCGCAACGTGTCTGAGGCCGTCAAGTCAAATCAATCGCTTCAGACCTATGCGTTTCTGGCGTTGCTGCTCGGTGGCATCTCGGTTGGGTGTGCACCGATTCTCGTGCGGCTATCCGAGGTAGGTCCCTCTGCAACGGCCTTTTGGCGCGTATCACTCGCATTGGTGCCGCTCGGCTTGTTCGCGGCGCTTCTACACGGTCGAACGGACGCATCTGCAACGCCCCAGACATTGCGCGAGTGGTTGACGGTTTCGGCGCCCGGCATCTTCCTCGGCATCGAACTCATCGCCTGGCACGAGGCCCTTTACAAAACGTCGGTCGCCAATGCGACCCTGCTCGTCAATCTGACGCCGGTCTTCACCGCACTTTTCGGCTGGGTGCTGTTCAAGCAAACCATCGAGCGCGCCTTCATAGCCGGAACCGCCATGGCAGTTGTGGGCGTAGTACTCCTGGTTGGCAGTGGATGGGCTCAGGGCAAGGGAGCGCTTTCAGGAGATGCTATCGCGCTGGGTGCCGCAGTCATCTACGCGGGCTATTTCATGTCGCTCGGGTATGCGCGGCGGCGGTTTTCCTCCGCGGTCGTCATGTTTGCGAGTTCGGCCTCGGCCGCTCTGATCGCGCTGCCGCCATCACTAGCTGAAGGAATTTTTGCACCCGTAAGTCCCGCGGGTTGGGCATCGGTGGTCGCGCTCGCATGGATCGTGCAAGCCGGCGGTCAGGGACTCGTGACGTTTGCAATTGCGTGGCTTCCACCGACGATCTCCTCGCTCGCCATGCTCATCCAACCCTTCGTGGCGGCTGCTATCGCCTGGGGGCTGTTCGAAGAACGTTTGTCGGCACTGCAGATCGTTGGTGGCGTGGCAGTGATTGGTGGCATCCTGATCGCACGCCGCGGCTAGCGCGATGGTGTCCGGACAGCCTTCTTAAATCCGCCAACCTAGAGCGACCCCGAATTTGCTTCGGAATGGTCTACAGTTCATTGCAAAGAGTTGGTCGACAGAGTTGGAGCCTCGCGTCGAGTTTTCGCGAGCTGGTGCAGGAGACCACGAGACGAGCGCTGACCGGCGTTGACGCTTGTTGACCGCGACGAGTGGCCTGCGCTTCACTTGTGAAGTCCCGGTCCTGCTATCAACATATTCGCAGCTGCACACCGGCCGCCCTCTGATCTGTCCTGCGATTGAGGCTCGCAGCCCTATCTCAATAGAAGCTGCCCATGACCGCCGAACATAGGGGCGGCCTATTCATAGATCGAGTCAAACGATTTTACAGATCGAGCGATTTAAAGTCGAAATTACAGACTTAATAAAAAATCAGCGGAGGGAACCTAATGTCAGAAAGCACTGCGGCGGACATATTGCCATCTGCGACTGCAGACACGGATATTGTCTCGGATCATACGACAACGGCGGCGGGCACCGTCATTCCCATGAAGCAGGCCATTCTCGTTGCTCTCGCGGCGGGGCTTGGTTACGGGTTCGACGCCTATGCTGTCAACATCTTCGGGATGCTGAGTCCCGTTTTTGCCGAAGAATTGAACATAACGGTCAATGAAATTGGCGCGATCGGTTCGCTTTTCCTCGTTGGCTATACTATCGGCACCGTCGGATTCGGTTATCTCGCCGATCGCGTCGGCCGAAGAAACGCGCTGCGGTTTTCCATCCTGCTCTACGGCGCGACGACCGTGTTGGGAGGCTTTGTCAGCAACCTTCACGCTGTCACCTGGCTGCGCTTTCTAACAGGCGTCGGCGGCGCCGGCGAATTGGCCGTTGGCGCACCCTACACCGCAGAAATGTGGCCTCCAAAGCACCGGGCTGTGGGTACAGGCGGAATCATGTTCTCGCTTTATTCACTGGGCTACATCGTCGCGGCTGCCGCGGCGCTCGCGATTGTCCCAATCTATGGCTGGCGTTGGGCGTTCATTTTTGCAGCCGTTCCGGCTGCCATCGTCTTCCTGATCCGAAACGTCGTCGAGGATTCGCCGCGGTTTAAGGAAGCCCAGGAAGAAATGGAACGCATCGTCGAGAAAGAAGGCGTCAAACGGCCGCGGGAAAATATCTGGAAGATCCCCGGTGCGAAGAAGCGCATTGTCATCGGCTGGCTGCTCTATGTCGCCAATACATGCGGCTATTGGGGCATCACGTTCTTCCTCACCACCTTCATGATCAAGAAGTTCAATGTCACGGTCGCGGATTCGTTGTTCTATGCGATGCTGTTCTACGTCGCACAGTTCTTCTTGTCCTTCATCGGCACGGGATTGTCCGATCGTATTGGTCGCCGGCCTGCCGGAATCATCGGCGCAGTGTTGATGATGATTTTCACGGTACTGGCTACGACGGCTCATACCCTGCCGCTCTTCCTCGTGTTCGGCGCGCTCATGGTCGGCATGTTGGGTTGGCTGTGGGGCGTCGGCGACACCTACCTGAGCGAGTTCTTCCGTACCTCACTGCGCGGCACGGGATTCGGTATCATGGTCGGTGGCGGCAGACTCGTGTCGATCTTCGCACCAATCATGGTCGGATGGGGCATCACCGAATTCGGCCCCACTGTTCCATTTCTTGCGACGGCCGGCTTATGGGTACTGACCATTATCGGCTACATGATGGGACCCGAGACCGCCGGGCGCGAGCTCGAAGAGGTGCAACTGTAAGCACTTCCATGACTGGAATCCGTTCCATCTAAAATTTTACAGAGTGAGAATTCGTTCTCACTCTGTATTTTCTTGCACGAACCGATCCTTATGCCTCATCATCTTCGGGATATCGTTTGGTACGATAGAAATGCATGATGCGAGGCCCGCTAACCGAACGATGATGTCGGCCGATAAAATTCCATAAATAAAAACAGGAAACGGGGCATGTATCTAAGGCAATTCCAATATCTGATTGCTGTCGTCGATGAGGGGCATTTCGGTCGCGCGGCCGCGCGTTGCAATGCAACGCAACCAAGCCTCTCCAACGGCGTCAAGCAACTCGAATTGGAATTAGGCGTCCCGATCTTCCTGCGTGGCCGGGGACAGCGCTTGCATGGTCTGACGGCAGAGGGGCATAAAATCGCGAAGTGGGCTCGCCTGATCGTCTCTCATTGCGAGTCTATGAAAGATGAGGTTGCTGCGATGCAAGGCAACCTTCAGGGGACCCTTCGGATCGGTGCGATGCCGTCGATGTCGCCCGTCCTTCCTCTCATTCTAAAAATGGTGCGCGCCTCATTTCCGAACATCCGTGTCGAGGTGGAATTCATCGGCTACGAGGCAATGAAAATTGCGCTTGATAATTTTTCGCTCGATGTGGCCATCTTCTATACGGACGAGCAGGAAGTCCCGGAACGGCGCAACGTACTCCCGATTTACACGGAATATCTGAGCCTTCTTGTCCCGGACACTCCGGCCTTCGCCGGCAGGACATCGATCACATGGGCCGAAGCGGCGCAGCTACCGCTAGCCCTGCTCCGGTCATCGACGCACGAGCGGCAATTCGTGAACAACGTGTTCGAAACCACCGCCGGTTATCGGCCGATTCCAAAGGTGGAGTCCGAATCCATCCTGCACCTGATGTTCCAGGTGCAATTCACTGAACTCTGCACGGTCATACCGTCGCATTTCGCGCGCCTGCCTGGGCTGCACCCCGGCACAAAAGCCCTCGAATTGATTGATCCGGTTCGCAGCCGTCAAGTTGGTCTTTTCTGGGCGGAGTCTGACACGATCGTGCCGATGGCACGAGTGATGGTGTCGATCATCAAGACTCTCAACAAGACGCAGGACCTCAAGCACCTGCTGGAAGATCCAACGACCAGCATCGATCCGTTCACGATCATTCAACCTCGCCGATCCCTGCTGCCCGAGACAGCAAAAATCGAGCTTGAAGAAGAACGCTAACTGCTGTCAGCGACAGATGCGATGCTAGTTCGACGCCAGTCGCCGTGAATCCTTCACTTTCGAGGCAACGTAGTCGACCACATCGGCCCGTGACATCGCATCCCTCGCAATTTGCGATATTGGCAGCACGATCGTTTGCTCTCGCGAAACTGGCGATGCTGCAGAAGCGTTGTCAACGAAGAAACCCGGCTGGACGAATTTGTCGTCTCCCAGCGTGAAGCCGACTTTGATCAGTCCGTCTGTCGCGCCACTCGCAAATGTCGGGATTAAAAATCCGATATCGAGGCCATCCGGCCAGCAGATCAGCTCTTCTGACGGTACCTTGGACGAGGCTTTGTTCTTTGAACCATCGTCTTGAACCGCGACGGCTCTTTTCATTTGAACCAGAATCTCGGCAGCGTCCTCAAACCGCTGGGTCAGATCCCGCAGTTCCTCCGCGAGCCGCTGCGGCGAGTACTTCGCCACGTCGCCCGACATGAGATGGCCCCATCTGTAAGGCAACTGCTTCGAGAAGGCGTCACGATCAAAGCCTCTGTGCAGCAATTCAACGAGAAGCCAGGCCTCGACCTCCGTCGACGACTTGCCGTCGATGTCGATTGCATGGGGTGACGGCTTTCCATTCTCAAGGAACTGAAGCGTCAGCGTCGGCAAAGACAGCTCGAGAGCAATCCCCGGGGCAACTTCGGGTGTTACGATTCTTTGCGCTGCCCGGTCCCAGAGCAACCGCACTTCCTCATCGCTCCCGGAGTGCTCCGCATAACTAAGCGCCAATCGAGCCAGCCATTGCGCCGCGTTCTGCGCCTCGATCCGAGCTTCTACGAAATCCCCGGTATCTGCATCATTGGTTGACTTAGTCATGTGAACCATCCTTATTTTTACAACGGCCTCAAGCAGTGCAGACCCCACAGAGTGGAGTCTGCACTTGAGATCGCTTATTCCGCTGCACTCTCCATGGCGACGTCCTGCAGCCCAAGGTTCAAAAGCCGATTTGCCGTTCTGAAGGTCGCCGCCTCGTAGGCCTCCGGATTCAAACCAAGATTTCCGAAGTCTTCGAGACCCTGCTTCATGGGACGGAAGGGATATGAGCTGCCGAACAGGAACTGATCGCGCATAAACCCGTTCGCAGCTTCGACATAAAGCGAACCGCCCGGGCAGAACGTATACATGTCGGGCGACACATAGACGTTCTCGTTCCTGAACGCGACGGTGACCATGGCAGAAACGTTAGGATAAAAACCGTGACAGCAGATGATCGGCAGCTTCGGGAACGTCTTGGCGACGTGATCGACCGCCAGCGGATCATTGAAGCTCAGGTCAGGCGTGGTCGGGCCTGACATGACGAAAGCCGGCACGCCCAGTTCCTGGCAGAGCTCGTAGAACGGCATCAAGATCTCATCGTCGGCCTTGAGTGCCTTTTTATAAAAGCCCGCATCGAGGTTGAGGCCCTTCATGCCGAGATCTTTGATCGCATGGCGAGCTTCCGCCAGCGCGGCTTCCCGGCCCAGTTCGATGGGATCAACCGAAGCGATAGCAATCAGGCGCTGGTTGTTCGTCTTGGCAACGGCGCTCAAATCCTTGTTGCTGACACGAACGCCCGGGACGCTACGCGCCACCATGATGGCGACAGTAATTCCCGCGTGATCCATCTCCTTCACGAAACCCGCCGGATCATGCTCTCTCGTGAAGTGATCGATATCCCTCGATCCAACGCGGCGATTGAGCCAGCGGACAACATCATATGACGGAGTCCCGGGTTCGGCCCCGAAGAACGGATGGAGGAAAGTGGGCCGATTGCGCATGTCGACAACCGGTGTGTTCTTCGAAGTACGTACTGTCTTTTTAGCCATGATCGCTCCGCAAGATTCTGTGTGCCCAGTTTTTGTTTTCTATATTCAGTCGCAACGTGCCCTTCGTCTTATGAGAATTTATCGAACCGGATACTTCCCGGCCCAATTCCGGCTTGGGTGATGAGGACCTTGAGAGCCGAATCGACCATCGGCTGCGGGCCAGCGACATAACCGATCGCATTCGCCCACTGGCCCGCCGTGAGCGTGCGAGCCGCAACGTCATGGACCATTCCTGTCGCGAGATGGATTCGCTCAAAGTCAGGATGAGCTGCCGGAACCGCGCTCTCGTCGGAGAGTGCAATCGTCACATCAAGGCCAACGTCCGCAGCAGCAAGGTACTTCGCAAAATCTTCCAGATAGAACATGTCGCTCAGCGTACGAACGCCGAAGAAGACATGGCCTCGATGTTGATCGAAGTATCGCACTTCAATCGCGTGCTGCAGGATCGACATCATCCCGGCGATTCCTGAGCCGCCCGCGATGCACAATACGTCACGATCTTCTTCTGGACGGAAGGTGGCCCGGCCAAGCGGTCCCAAGACCTGGAGATCGGCACCGAGCAGATTCCGCTCGAATGCGATCTCGGAGAATTTGCCATCGGGCTTGCGCTTGATGACAAACGAAAGGCGCTCCACATCTCGTCCAAAATTGACCATGGAATAGGCGCGTCGGCCGATCAGGTCTGCATGCTGGATCGTGACAAACTGTCCCGCGACGAAGTTCATCGGCTGCGACAGCGCAATCTCGATATGAACGACATCTTTTGTCAGACGCCGAACGACCTCGACCCGTCCTGTCCGTTCGAGAGTCTGAGCAATCGGCTCCTGCGGCTGGACGACACTTGATTTCACTCTCAAAGAGCAATCGCCCAGGGGGCGAGCCTGGCACATCAGCACGTCGCCCTTGTCCCGCCGCAGAGTACGGTAGCCTGGCGCCTCGGCCCATCCGGGATCAACGGTCCCGTCCATCACTCGCGCGTGGCATGTCCCGCACGTTCCCGTCGCACATTCGTACGGCAAGGAAAATCCCGCGGAGAGACCGGCGGCGAGCAAGGTTTCGTCCGGCGAGCACGCGTAGGAGAACTCGCCCGTTTTGGTCTCGACCTTGACTGTCGCGAGATCGAGATCGTGCTCACTTGATGGCATTCTGCTCAACATCGCAGTAACCTCCACCATTATCGCGAGAAGAAGTCGTCGTCGTCGTCCCCATCGTCCTCGTCGAACTCGTAGACGATCTCTTTGTCTATGAAGGCGAAGACCTTGCCGTCCTCTTCTTTCGTGTCGTAGGACTGGAGCGGCTTTTCGGCCTCACCGAGCGTGTCGAGCGACGCTAGATTCCACGCCCACAGATGCTTGGTGCAGGTGAGAACGCAATTGGCGATCACTCCGGACTCTTCGAGCGGCTCTTCCATGTGGGGACACACGGGCGGGAGCGCCCTGAAGGTGCCGTCGTAATTCGCCACGACCAGCGAAACGCCACCGGTGACGAATTTCTTCAGCGTATTGGCCGGCACGTCGGCCGCATTGCACACTTGCTTCCACGACATCTCTTCAACCCCTGACGTTACCGGCGAGCGTAAGGTGATCATTTTGAATCACGTTACGCACGCACCCGGTTTCCCTTCACCTCTTACGAGCACCCACACCGATCAGATCGGCCAATGAGAACCCTTGTCGAGACGGCGCTCATCGATACGGACTTCGCGCTTGATGAATTTCGGGGCGCCATCCTTGATGGCAAACGTGTCGTAGTACTTGCCGACAAGGAAAAGATGGCTCTCGCCGGCATCGAGATGCGAATTCACGCCATCGAGCATGTTTTGATACACGACGAACGCACTTATCGCTGTCGCCTGCTTGCCATCGTCGGACAAATCAATAGTGTAGACTGAAGTGTGCCGGCGAAGCAGCGAGTGATCGGTATTGTGCTTCGGCAGCAGACGGATGAGGTTCGCCATGTCGCCCCGCGACCCTTGCAGGTACGTCATGTCCTTGTTGATTTCCGGACTGAACGACTTGATCGAGTAGTGAAAATCCTCATCACACAAGCCGAGCCAATCGTCCCAGCGTTGATCATCTAGAAATATCGTCGCACGATATATTGCATTGCGAACATGATCTGCGACATCTGCACCATTCTTGGACATAGCGATACCATCCCCGTTTCGACCACGAAGCCTGGTGCCATCGGCACCTTTTTTTGCGGAAGCACGATCCCAGAGGGATCGCACTTCCTGTTTTAGACACGCGACCTTATTCAGCCGCGGTCGCGGTGGCGTATTGGTGCTCCGTGAAGGGGAGGTCCGGGTTGCTCGGCAACCGGTTCATCCAGCGGCCCCACTCTTCATAATAGTGGCGCATGCCGTTTTCGTCGTGGATGGTTTGGTTTTCATGCCGCCCGAGCAATAGGCGGCGCGGCTCCGAGCCGGTTTGCATCGCCGTGCCCTGACCCTGCACGCCGATCAGATCCTCGTGCAGGTTGCGGCCGAACGGACCCCAGATTGAGTTGTGGTGATTGATGCGGGTCTGCCGCTCTTCCGGCGTATCGCGCTTCAGGCCGAGACCACGGTACTCGATCATCACCTTGTCCGGACCGAGCGGCGTCACGATATCGCAACGCAGCGCCGAGCCTCGCAGGTTGAAGTTCATGCCGGGGAACAGGTCGATCATGTACCACTGGTTCGGCGGCAAATGAGGGAACGACAGGTCGGCGCGACTTTCGAATCCCTCATACTGATCGTAGTTGACCTCGAAGGTACCGACGGTGATGTGCCCATTTTCGAAAGCTTCGTTCTTGCGAGCGAAGTACGCGTCGTTAAACCCGGTCACACGGTTATGGTAGTGCATGAAGTCGTGATAGAATTCGCAATTGGTATCGTGCCACAACTTGTAGTTCGTGTTCACGATCGCCTTGTGATAATGGAAAACCTCGAGCGGTTCGGCATCGATCGATTTACGCAAACAATCGAACGCCTTCGAGCCCCAGTCCTCCAGCGAGACGGCCGGGTTGTCGTCGAGGTTGACCCACACGAAACCGCCGAACTTCACTTCGCAACGCAGCCGACGAAGACCGATGTCCTCCTTGCAGAGGCGATCCTGATAGCCTTCCTTTTCGCGGCTGATGTAAACGCAGTTCCCCTTCATGTCGTACTGCCAGGCATGGAACATGCAGGTCATGCGCTTCGGGTTGCCCGAGGGCTGGCCCTCAAGGAAGCTGCCGGAGGGGCGGCGCTCGATGATCATGCCGCGATGCGGGCAAACGTTCAGAAAGGCGCGAACTTCGTTATCCGGGCCGCGGCAGATGACGATTGGCTCGCGGGCGATGGACATGGTCCGGAAATCGTATGGCTTCGGCAGCTCGGATTCGTGACAGACCGGGATCCAGGTATGTTTGAAGATCTTCTCGAGCTCTTCATCGAAAATGGCCTGGTCCGAATAGATGCGGCTGTTGACCCATTCATCGCCTTGAAGAGGTGGGTTCGCCTTCCATTGCTGGTGATTTTTTGCGACCATGGTATTTGCTCCCTAAATGTGAGGCTGATTATTGGAACTCAGCCTTTGCTCAGTCTTTGGCAGGCAGCTTTCGTATCGGCTCCATCTCATCGGCTTTGAAGCGTCGCCGAAATCTTCGATAAATATCATCGGCCCCGAAGATCATTTTCAAATGAAACCATTTTATACGCTGATCGAGTGCGTGAATAAGTCGGCCGACTTTGAGGGCTTGAGGCTATCGGCGGCCGCGACTGGGTACGCGCCCGAAGGGCCAACGCCCGTCGGGTAAAGTGCATTCTTTGGAATGTCTTGGAGGCGCCGCTGGCACTCACAGAATGGCGCGGAGGACCTTGCCCAGTAGCAACAGTCCCACGCCAAGCAGCGTCACCGCGACAAGGCCGCGCAGCACACGCTGATCGAGATAGTGGGCCATACGAGCGCCAAACCACGCTCCGACCGACAATCCACCCCCCAACGCAAGGCTAAGCGTCGGATCGATGACCCCGCTTGGGGCATTTCCGATCGTCGCGAGCACGGCGATCGGTAACTGAATAGCTTGAGCCAGCCCAACGGTCGTCAGGATCGGTACTTCCAGCCACAGCATAATCGGAATCAATACAACCGGACCGCCCGTTCCGGTCAGTGACGAGATGAAACCGGTAAACGAGCCCAGTCCGAGGCCCCTCGCCTTCGAAAGTGTCTGCTCGCTCGTTTGGACGCTATGCCGAAATCCTCTCAGCAGCGTTTGAATACCCGACAGCGCGGTCAGGAGACCGATAATGAGTTCCAGAACGACTGACGGGGTCACCCGTGCGACGACTGATCCCACGACTGCGGCCGGCATCGCACCGAAGCAGAGAAAGCGCGCGAGACTGCTGTCGAGCGATCCCTTGCGAATATAAATCCACGTTCCGATGATGCCGGTCAAAATATAACCGGCCATCGCCATCGCAATCGCCGTGTAAACCGGGAAGCCTGCCTGAACGAGGATCGGCACAATAATGACGCCACCGACGCCGATACAGCCGATCATGAATCCCGACACGAGCCCGAGCAGGGCTGTGCCTAAGAGGTAGATTTCCATCGTCACGCCCCGCCTGAAACGATGTGGCTGGCAACGAAGCGCTTACGATTTCAAGCGCGCGGCATGCCAGCGAAGATGGTCGTCCATGAATGTGGAGATAAAGTAGTAGCTATGATCATAACCGCTTTGACGACGAAGCGTCAGCGGGATGCCAGCTTGCGCGCAAGCGCCCTCAAGTAATTCCGGCCGAAGTTGTTCGGTCAGGAACGGGTCTGCATCGCCGTAATCGACAAGGAATTCGGAAAACCGCGCGCCGTCTTCGATTAGCGCAACCGCATCGTGCCTGCGCCATTCCTTGCGCTGGTCACCGAGATAACCGCCAAGCGCTTTGATCCCCCAAGGCACCTGCGATGGCGCGACGATCGGCGAAAAGGCACTGGCGGCGCGATAACGCTCGGGGCGACGCAAGGCAACCGTCAGAGCACCATGGCCGCCCATCGAATGGCCGAGGATCGACTGCCGCGAGAGGTCCGCCGGAAAATGCGCGGCGATCAGCCCGGGCAATTCCTCGGTGACGTAACTCCACATGCGATAGTTGCGCTCGAACGGCGCTTGCGTGGCATCCACATAGAATCCGGCGCCCAGCCCGAAATCATAAGCGTTCGCAGGGTCACCCGGCACATCCGCACCACGCGGGCTGGTGTCCGGCGCGACGAAAATCAAACCGAGCTCGGCGCAGGTCCGACGAAATTCACCCTTTTCGGTGACGTTGGCATGCGTGCAGGTCAGTCCCGACAGGTACCAAACAACGGGCAGCTTTACGCCTTCCGCAACACCTGGAGGGACGTAAACCGAGAACGTCATGTCCGTTCCGGTTTCCAGGCTCGCGTGCTTGTACACGCCCTGCACGCCGCCGTGTGATCGATTTGTAGAAACTGTCTCAAGCGTCATGATCGTGGCTCCGCCTGTCGATAGCAGATTAACGAATGGATCAGGCAGCGTCACCCGGACGCAGCGGTGCCCTTTAGACACCGCCGCTCCTGGCAGATCAATGCGCTTTTGATTTCGCCACATGGGTTGCGATCGCATCCATCAGCGGCGGCGACAGGCAGTCGTATGGTTCAAGCCCCAATTCCTTGAGGCGCGAGCGGACGGCACTCATCTGCGACGGATCAACGCCAGATTCGATGATCGAGGAGACGAAGGCCGCAAAGCCCGGCTCCGCCGAACCGCTTTCGACGAACAGTTCGGGATGCACGAAGTCCAGGCCGTAGAAAGGATGGGACTTGTTCTCGATGCGGCCATACATATGCGTGCCGCAGGCGCGGCATGCATGCCGCTGGATCGTTGCCGAGGCGTCAACGATCGCGAGCTTGTCGCCATTCTCCACGACTTTCAAATTTGTGCTCGGGACCACGGCGACGACTGAAAAAGTCGCATCGCCGGGCTTCCAGCACTTCGTGCAGCCGCAGGCGTGGTTGTGGGCGACATCACCCTTGATCTCAACCTTGACCGGCTTGTCTTTACATTTGCAAACCAACATGCCACCGGCAAATTTTCCGGAGCCCTTCTTAACTCCGCCATCAACGGACGGATGAATGTGAATACCCATAGACTTTTTCTCCCTTGAATTTTTGTTGGCTTCAGAACACGACGACTGAACGGATCGACTTCCCCTGATGCATCAGGTCGAAGCCTTTGTTGATTTCTTCCAGTTTCAGAACATGGGTAATCATTGGGTCGATCTCGATCTTCCCGTTCATGTACCAATCGACAATTTTCGGAACGTCGGTGCGGCCGCGCGCGCCGCCGAATGCCGTGCCCTTCCAGACCCGGCCCGTGACGAGCTGGAACGGCCGCGTCGAGATTTCCTTGCCGGATTCCGCCACGCCGATCACAACCGACACGCCCCAGCCGCGATGGCAGGCTTCCAGCGCCTGCCGCATCACCGTGGTGTTGCCGGTACAATCGAAGGTATAATCCGCGCCGCCATCCGTCAGCGCGACAAGATGCTGGACGATATCGCCATCGACCTTCGAGGGATTGACGAAATGGGTCATACCGAAGCGCCGACCCCATTCCTCCTTCGCATCGTTGAGGTCCACGCCGACGATTTTGTCGGCGCCCACCATTCTGGCGGCCTGGAGCACGTTAAGGCCGATACCGCCAAGACCGAACACAACGACGTTGGAGCCTGGAGTGACTTTTGCCGTGTTGACCACGGCACCGACACCCGTGGTCACGCCACAGCCGATGTAGCAGCTCTTGTCAAAGGGCGCGTCCTCACGAATTTTCGCCACCGCGATTTCAGGAAGAACCGTGAAATTCGAGAAGGTCGAGCAACCCATATAATGATAGATGGGTTTACCTTTATAACTGAAACGGGTGGTACCGTCGGGCATCACCCCCTTGCCCTGCGTCGCGCGGATCGCCGTACAGAGGTTGGTTTTGCCGGACAGACACGATTTGCACTGACGGCACTCGGGTGTGTACAGCGGAATAACGTGATCACCCGGCTTCACCGACATGACGCCAGGCCCGATCTCCCGGACGATTCCAGCCCCTTCATGACCGAGAATCGATGGGAAAATCCCTTCGCTGTCGAAACCATCGAGCGTGTAAGCATCGGTGTGGCAAATGCCGGTGGCCATAATCTCCACCAGGACTTCACCAGCCTTCGGCCCTTCGAGGTCGACCTCGACGATCTCAAGCGGCTTTTTTGCTTCGAACGCGACGGCAGCACGGCTTTTCATGAATTTGTTCCTCCCAACAACTGCAACGCTATCCGCCAGACATAAAAGTGATAATCCTAGTTTTTTCAAAATCAGTTTTGCCAAATCGCAAAGATGAGGATGTGCAATGCACCGTTGGGAAGGCCTTGATGCACTTGTGGCCGTGGCCGAAACCGGCAGCTTCACCCGCGCCGCCCAACGCCTTGGCGTCTCAACCTCACAGGTGAGTCGTGAAATAACCCGGCTGGAGGAGCGCCTTGGCACGCAACTGGTGTCACGGAATACGAGACGCGTCGCACTGACGGAAAACGGCCGGCTGTTCGAACAGCGGTGCCGGCAACTGATCGATGACCGAGACGCTGCCTTGGATGCCATCGTTTCGGGCAAGGATGGGATTAAGGGCCACATTCATCTGACCTGCTCGATAGCCTATGGCGAGCAGACAATCGTCCCATTGATCGGACGATTTCTGGCCGAACATCCGGGAATCAGCGTCAAGATAGAACTCACCAACCGCGTTCTCGATATCATCGCCGACGGAATAGACCTCGGCGTGAGGACCGGAGAGATCGCCGACACCCGGCTGGGCCGGATGCAGATCGGTTCAAGGTCACTTCATCTCTGTGCGGCTCCGTCATATGTCGAACGATATGGCACCCCCGCTACCGCATCGGAGCTCGACACCCACACTTGTCTGGTCGGCAGCGCACAACAATGGCACTTCAAAAGTGATGGACACGAAGTCCAGATCACTCCCCAGGGCCGTTTTCGCTGCAATAGTGGCTTTGCGATTTTGGGCGCAGCGCTCCAGGGACTCGGGATCTGCCAGCTTCCAGATTTCTACGTCCAGAAACATCTGAACGATGGAACGCTGGTGGAGCTGCTTCCCAACGAGCGGCCTGCCGACGAGGCGATCTGGGTCGTTTTCCAGAAAAGGCCGCGACAGCAAGCCAAGATCAGCGCATTGATCGACTTCCTTAAAGCGATGATACCCTGATACTCGGGATCAGGGTATAAGCTGCCGTCCTGCCAGCTCCGTGAGACTTTCAACCACCGCAAAGGCGCCGTCGAACGTCTCGTGCCTGAAATAGGCGCTCCGCGTAATCAGGACCGGAATGCCGGCGGCTAACGCAGAGATCAGCCCGTTTCGCGAATCCTCGATCGCAAGACATTCGCACGCCGGCAAACCGAGGAGGTCAAGCGCCTTCAGATAAACGTCCGGTGCAGGCTTCTTGTCGACCACATCCTCGCCCGCCACGATTGGATCGAACAGGCCAAGACCACGCTCACCCAATGTCGCCCGCAACAAGGCATCGACATTGTCGCGCGAGGTCGTTGTTGCGATCGCAAGACGCTGGTTTCGTGCCCGTGCCACATTCAATAGCTCAACGACACCCGGACGCAGCGCGCATGCGCCGGCCGCAATCAACTCACCGAAGCGCGTGGTCTTGTAGCGATGCAACTCCGCCAGCCGCCCGTCCGTCAAATCCGATAACGGCTTTCCTTCCTGCGCAGCAAAATGACGCATCCGCTCCTTGCCGCCGGTGACAAGCAGCAGTTCGGCGTAAAGCGCGACACTCCAGTGCCAATCGAGTCCAAAATGGGCAAAAGATTCGTTAAAGGCCCGGCGATGAATTTCCTCGGTTTCGGCAAGCGTGCCGTCAACGTCGAAAATCAGCGCCGCGAACCTTTTCATGCAGCTTTGGCGCGCAGGCTGTCGCAGGCTTGCGCAAACTCGGCATAGGAATCGATCACCGCATCAGGACCGAGCTTGCGCATCGGGGTTTGCGAGTAGCCGAATGTCACGCCGATCACCGTCACGCCTGCGGCACGCGCGCATTGCACATCGAAAGTGCTGTCACCGACCAAGACGGCTTCCTCCCGCGGCATTTCCAAAGCCTCAAGCGTTTCGATCAGCATGATCGGCGATGGCTTGCCCGGCCGCCTGGAGATGCCGCCGACAACCACCTCGGCATACTTGTCGAGGCCAAAATGTGTGGCAACGCGCTCCGCCTTGTCCTGAAACTTGTTGGTGCAAATACCCATGCGGATGCCGCGCGCCTTGAGGTCAGCCATCACCTCAAGTGCACCGTCATAGACATAGGTTCGCTCAACGAGATGAGTGCCATAGATTGCATCGTAGGATGAAACTGCAATCCGAAGCTCCTCGGCGCCGAGCAACACACCGCGCGTTTGAAAGGCCCTTTCCACCAGCGCCTTGCTACCATCGCCGACGAAATCGCGCACCGTCTCCTCCGGAAACGGCGCCAATTGTCGCGCGACGAGTAATTCATTCAGCGACGTCGTGATATCGCCAGCACTGTCGACCAGCGTGCCGTCCAGATCGAACACCACGGCAGCGGGCCACGAAGCTCCCCTCGCTGCAACATGAGGATTGGTCATCAACATAATTTCACTGCCTCCGCTGCCGCACGAATGGCGGCAATATTCGTTGCGTAGGCGCTCTGTGTCGCGCCCTTGAAGACTGCGGACCCAGCCACGATCGTGTCCGCGCCTGCCGCCACGACCTGTGCCGCGGTTTCTACACCGACACCGCCATCGACTTCCAGTCGGATCGGCCGCTCGCCAATCATCGCACGAATGCGGCGGATCTTGTCGAGCTGCGACGCAATGAACTGCTGCCCGCCAAATCCCGGATTGACACTCATCACCAGGATCAGATCCAGCCGATCCAGGACATTGGCCAATACGTTTTCAGGTGTCGCCGGACAAATCGTGGCACCCGCCTTCTTGCCCAGATTGCGGATCGCCTGCAGCGACCGGTCCAGATGGGGCCCCGCCTCTGCGTGTACAGTAATAATGTCTGCCCCTGCCTTGGCAAAGGCTTCAAGGTAAGGGTCGACCGGCGCGATCATCAGATGCACGTCGAACACCTTCTTGGTGCGCGGCCGGATCGACTTGATGACATCGGGCCCGAAGCTGATGTTAGGCACAAAGTGCCCATCCATCACATCGCAATGAATCCAGTCCGCCCCGGCGGCATCGATAGCCTCCACCTCTTCACCCAATCGGGAAAAATCCGCTGACAAAATCGATGGGGCAATCACCACGGGCTGAGGCATCGAATCAGGACTTTCCTTCGGGAGCGCTTGACTTGGAAAACACACGACTGGCTAGAACATCCGCCGCGTCGATCGACTGAATGTCATCCGCCGTTATGATACGATCAAGGTCGGCGACCAGACGATTGGCCTGACGCAAGCGAATGCGGTCCAGCGCGTTGCGGATCGAGCGCGCATTGGAGAACAGAGGTTGGGTCTTGCGCAGTGCGATATAGCGGACGAATGCTTCCCTTGCCTCGGCCGTGAAGCGGTAGCTCTGCTCCTTCAGCATCAGTTCGGCGATCGACAGCAGCTCTTCATCGCCATAGTCGGGGAAATCGATGTGATGCGCGACGCGAGAGCGAAAACCTGGGTTGCTGGCGAAGAATTTGTCCATCCGGTCGCCGTAACCGGCGAGGATCACCACCAGATCATCCCGTTGCGATTCCATCACCTGCAGCAGAATCTCGATGGCTTCCTGGCCATAGTCGCGCTCGTTGTCAGGGCGATATAGATAGTAAGCCTCGTCGATGAACAGCACACCGCCCATCGCCTTCTTCAGGATCTCCTTGGTCTTCGGCGCGGTGTGACCGATGTACTGCCCGACTAGCTCGTCCCGCGTCACCGAGACCACATGACCACGGCGCACGAATCCGAGCTTGTGCAGAATGCTCGCGATCCGCAATGCGACCGTTGTCTTGCCGGTGCCGGGATTACCAGTAAAGGACATATGAAGCGTCGGCGTTTCCGCTGTCAGCCCCATCCGCTGGCGAATGCGCTCGATCAGGAGCAGCGACGCAATCTCACGGATCCGCGTCTTGACCGGCGCAAGGCCGATCAGCTCCTGATCGAGTTGCTCGAGCACCTCACCGATACCGACCTCGTTGAACTCCTTACGAAGGTCGATATCGGTGGCAGGCGCATCCTGTGTTTCTTCAACCTTGGACAACAAGCTCACGCTCCACTGTAACGCTGCCCCTCGGGACGATCCGCCGCATATGATGTCGTGGTGTAGCGCATGTTGCGACCACCCACTTCCTGGCGCGCCAGACGGAAGCCCGGCTCGTCTTTCGGGCGATTGACGATGAAGGAAATTCGCACCGATTCCCAACCGTGACTGGAATCGAAGGCGTTGATGCGGATGTAGCGGTCGCCATAGACCTTACGACATTCCGCCAGCTCCATCATGATGCCTGCGGCATCGCGCAGGTCGAACATCGGCAAACCCCACATCTCCCAATAGGTGTTGCGGGGATGCGGATCGTCGGTGAACTCGATGTTCACCGCCCAATCTTTCTCCAGACAGTACTGAATCTGCTTCTTGATCTGTTCGTCGGTCAGGTCAGGCAGAAAGGAAAAACAACCTTGTGTGACACGCATGATAAACCTCTCGATCTTTAGACAGAAGCGATGGCCGTCGGCACGAAGTCCGGCGCATCGGTGGATTCATAGTTGAAGGTGACGTCCTTCCAGACTTCGAGCGCTGACTTCAGCGGAGTGCAGGTCGCGGCAGCCTTGGCCAAAATCTCCGGGCCTTCGGCGACATAGTCGCGACCCTCGTTGCGCGCGAGAATCATCGCTTCCAGCGCGACACGATTGGCGATCGCCCCGGCCTGAATGCCCATCGGGTGACCGATGGTGCCGCCACCGAACTGCAGCACGACATCCTCGCCGAGCAGGTCGAGCAGTTGATGCATCTGACCGGCGTGAATGCCGCCTGACGCCACCGGCATTAGCTTGTTGAGGCTGGCCCAGTTCTGGTCGAAGAAGATGCCGTGCTCGAGCTTGACCGGGTTGAACTCCTCACGACAGATGTCGTAGTAGCCGCGCGTGGTGTTCGGATCACCCTCGAGCTTGCCGACCACGGTTCCTGCATGGATGTGATCGACGCCGGCGAGACGCATCCACTTGGCGATGACACGGAACGACACGCCGTGGCTCTTCTGTCGGGTGTAGGTTGAGTGACCTGCACGATGCAGATGCAGGATCATGTCGTTCTTGCGCGCCCACTTCGCCATCGACTGAATGGCGGTGTAGCCGATCACCAGATCGATCATGACGATGCAGGACCCGAGCTCCTTGGCGAACTCGGCGCGCTCGTACATGTCCTCCATCGTCGCCGCGGTGACGTTGAGGTAAGTGCCCTTCACTTCACCCGAAGCCGCCTGTGCGCGATTGACCGCCTCCATGCAGTAGAGAAAGCGCTCGCGCCAGTGCATGAAGGGTTGCGAGTTGATGTTCTCGTCATCTTTGGTGAAGTCGAGGCCGCCCTTGAGCGCCTCGTAGACCACGCGGCCGTAGTTGCGGCCGGAAAGACCGAGCTTCGGCTTCACGGTGGCGCCGAGCAGCGGACGGCCGAACTTATCGAGTCGTTCGCGCTCGACCACGATGCCGGTCGCCGGTCCCTGGAACGTCTTCACATAAGCCACGGGGAAGCGCATGTCTTCGAGGCGCAGACCCTTGAGCGGCTTGAAGCCGAACACGTTGCCGATGATCGAGGCCGAAAGGTTCGCGATCGAACCCGGCTCGAACAGATCGAGGTCGTAGGCGATATAGGCAAAGTACTGGCCCGGCGAGTTCGGCACGGGGTCGACGCGATAGCACTTGGCGCGATACTTCTCCGCCGCGGTCAGACGATCGGTCCACACCACGGTCCAGGTTGCGGTCGAGGATTCGCCGGCCACTGCCGCCGAGGCTTCGATCGGATCGACACCGTCCTGCGGAGTCACGCGAAACAACGCGATCACGTCGGTGTCCTTGGGAACGTAGTCCGGCTCCCAATAGCCCATCTTCTTGTAGGCCATTACGCCCGACTTGTAGCGATCCTTGCCGCGAATGGTCATCGATTGATCGTTCATATCGCTCTCCTTCATCTCTACGGACCGGTGCGCCACACCGGTTCAGAACCTCCAGGCTTCACTCGGCGGCGCTCGCCATGTCTCCAATTCGCGGATCCAGCGCACCTGCGCGGTACCGTTTCGCCATTTCCGCCAGCGGAATGACCTTGATCTTCGAAGCATGACCCGCTGTTCCGAACTGCTCGAAACGCTCGCGACACAGATCACGCATCGCATCCATCGCCGGTTTCAGGAATTTGCGCGGGTCGAATTCGCTTTTGGTTTGCGTCGCCACTTTGCGAAACACCGCGGTCATCGCCAGCCGACAATCGGTATCGATGTTGACCTTGCGCACGCCGTGCTTGATGCCCCGTACGATTTCCTCGACCGGAACACCCCAGGTTTGCGGCATCTCGCCGCCGAACGAATTGAACATGTCCTGCAGCGGCTGCGGCACCGACGACGAACCGTGCATCACCAGATGCGTATTGGGCAGACGGCGATGGATTTCCTCGACGACATTCATCGCGAGAATATCGCCGTCCGGCTTGCGGGAGAATTTGTAGGCACCGTGCGAGGTTCCCATCGCAATCGCCAGTGCGTCGACCTTGGTCTCACGCACGAAGTCGACCGCCTGATCCGGATCAGTCAGCAACTGGTCGTGGCTGAGAGTGCCTTCGACACCGTGACCGTCCTCCTGCTCGCCGCCTCCATGTTCGAGCGAACCGAGCACGCCGAGTTCGCCTTCCACCGACGCGCCGATCCAGTGCGCCATATCGACCACGCGGCGGGTGATCTCGACATTGTAGCGATAGTCCGCTGCGGTCTTGCCGTCCGCTTCCAGCGAACCGTCCATCATCACCGAGGTGAAGCCATGCTTGATGGCGGTGGCGCAGGTCGCTTCCTCGTTGCCGTGGTCCTGATGCATGCACAACGGGATGTGCGGATACATCTCCTCGAGAGCATCGATCATTTTCGACAGCATGATGTCGTTGGCGTAGGACCGCGCGCCGCGCGAAGCCTGCATGATGACCGGCGCATCAACCTTCGCCGCCGCCTCCATGATGGCGAGCCCCTGCTCCATATTGTTGATGTTGAAGGCAGGAACGCCGTAGCCATGGTCGGCGGCGTGATCGAGCAGTTGTCGAAGGGTGATACGTGCCATCTGAATTACCTCACGCGTGAGACATCTTGAGAGCATCGACGCCGGGAAGCCCACGCCCCTCGAGCCATTCGAGGAACGCGCCGCCCGCCGTCGAGACGTAGCTAAAATCATCCTGAACGCCCGCGGCCGAGAGCGCCGCGACGGTGTCGCCTCCACCCGCCACAGTGACGAGCCGGCCTGCCTTGGTCAGTCGCGCCGCACACCTCGCCAGCACGAAAGTGCCGCGACCGAAGGGTTCGGTCTCAAAAGCGCCGACCGGTCCGTTCCACAGCAACGTCTTCAGATCACCGAACTGCTCCATGACATCGGCCACCGATTCCGGCCCGATATCGAGAATCATCGAGTCTGCGGGAACCGCGCGAACATCGACAACGCTGTGGCACGCATTCGGAGCAAACTCCTTCGCTACAACAACATCTCGCGGCAGAACGATGTTGCATTGATGGTCAGCCGCATGGTTCAGGATACGCTCGGCCATCTCTTTGAAATCCGGCTCGCACAGCGAACGGCCGATATTGATTCCCTTCGCATGCAGGAAGGTGTTGGCCATGCCGCCGCCAATAATGAGTTCATCAACGCGGGTGACGAGATTTTCCAGCACTGGAATTTTTGTCGATACTTTTGCTCCTCCGACCACCGCGCCGACCGGTCGCGTTGGCTCACCCAACGCACGGTCGAGTGCCGATAGTTCGGCTTCCATACCGCGACCAGCGAAAGACGGCAGCAGTCGCGCGATTCCTTCGATCGAGGCATGGGCGCGGTGCGACACCGAGAACGCATCGTTGACGAAGATGTCGCCAAGATCAGCCAGCGTTTTGGAAAACCCCGGGTCGTTCTCCTCTTCGCCGGGATGGAAGCGGGTATTTTCCATCAGCAGGATGTCGCCGGGGACAGCCTTCGTGACCTCAGCCTGATGAGTGCCATTACGCCAGTCTGTTTCGATAAACCGCACGGTGCGCTTCAGAGATTTTTCAAGCGCAGGCCGCAGCGGCGCCAGCGAGTAGTCCGGCACTACCTTGCCGCACGGCCTTTCGAAGTGAGACAGCACGATCACGATCGCATTCTTGTTCGCGAGTTCGGAGAGCGTGGCTGCCGCGTGCCGCACGCGCATATCGTCCGTCACCTCGCCGTTCCGCATGGGAACGTTGAGATCGGCGCGGACAACCACCCGCTTACCGGAGACATCGATATCGTCGAGGACACGCAGCGAAGCGCTCACATCAGCCTCCCCAATGCCACCGCCGTATCGCTCATGCGGCTGGAGAAACCCCACTCATTGTCGTACCAGGTGAGGATGCGAACGAAATTTCCGTCGATCACCTTGGTCTGATCCATATGGAACACCGAGGAATGCGGATCATGGTTGAAGTCACTCGACACGTTCTGCTCATGCGTGACGCCGAGGACGCCTTTCAGTGCGCCATTTGATGCCTCGCCGATCGCGTCGTTGATTTCCTTGATCGAAGTATTTTTCCTGGCGATGAACTTGAAGTCGACCACCGAGACGTTCGGCGTCGGAACGCGGATGGCGACGCCATCGAGCTTGCCATTGAGTTCCGGCAACACGAGGCCCACCGCCTTGGCCGCCCCGGTCGATGTCGGGATCATTGACATCGAGGCCGCACGTGCCCGGTAAAGATCCTTGTGCATGGTGTCGAGTGTCGGCTGGTCGCCGGTGTAGGAATGGATCGTGGTCATGAAGCCGCGTTCGATGCCCACCGCGTCATTGAGAACCTTGGCCACCGGCGCCAGGCAGTTGGTGGTACAGGACGCATTGGAAATCACCACATGGTCCCTGCTGAGCTTCTGATGATTGACGCCGTAGACCACGGTCATATCGGCGCCATCGGCCGGTGCCGAGACGATCACCCGCTTCGCACCAGCCTTGAGATGCGCCGCCGCCTTCTCGCGGGTTGTAAAAATCCCCGTGCATTCGAGCGCGACATCGACGCCCAGCGCGGCATGCGGGAGCGCTGCCGGATCCTTCTCCGCCGTCACCTGAATCGGCCCGCGACCGACATCGATGGTGTTGCCGGAAATCTTAACTTCGTACGGAAAACGACCGTGGATGGAGTCATAGCGCAGCAGATGCGCATTGGCCTGAACCGAACCAAGATCATTGATGGCGACGACCTCAATGTCGTCGCGGCCGGATTCAACAATCGCGCGCAGCACATTGCGACCAATCCGTCCAAATCCATTGATGGCGACTTTAACTGACACGCCTAGGCTCCCTTGCTGGATGAACGGGCGATGGAACGCTTGGCCGCAAGCGCGACGGCTTCAGGGGTGATGCCGAATTCGCGGTACAGCACGTTCGCGGGTGCAGAGGCGCCGAAGCCGGTCATTCCGACAAACTCGCCATTGTCGCCAATCAGACGCGCCCACCCGCCTTCGATCGCGGCTTCGATGCCGATACGCGGGCGCTCCCCGAGCACCGCGCGACGATAGTCCTGGGATTGTTGCGCAAAGAGTTCGAGACAGGGCGCCGAGACCACGGCCGCGAGAACGCCAGCTTTTTCGAGAAGGCGCGCCGCTTCCATTGCAATGGCGACTTCGGAGCCGGTTGCGATCAGCGTGACGTCGCGCCGATCCTGCGGATTGATCACCAGATAGGCGCCTCGCACCACTTTATTGACGCCATCCGTATCGCTTCGGAATGTCGGCAGTGCCTGACGTGACAAGCACAGAATCGAGGGCCGGTCTTCGGCACGCAACGCGCAGTCCCAGGCTTCCGCGGTCTCGACAGCGTCGGCGGGGCGGAATACCAGCAGGTTCGGGATCGCGCGTAGCGATGCCAGATGCTCCACCGGCTGATGCGTGGGCCCGTCTTCGCCAAGACCGATCGAGTCATGCGTCATGACGTGGATGACACGCAGCCCCATGAGTGCCGCCATGCGGATCGCCGGCCGGCTATAATCGGCGAAGGTGAGGAACGTGCCGCCGTAAGGAATAAAACCGCCATGCAGTGCGACGCCGTTCATCGCCGCAGCCATGCCGTGCTCGCGAATTCCATAGTGGATGTAATTGCCCTCGAAGTGGCCGGGCTTGATCGGTTTCTGACTTTTGGCGAGCGTCAGATTCGAATGCGTAAGGTCAGCGGAGCCGCCTGCAAGATTGGGCAGCACCGAGGCCAACATCTCGATCACCTGTTGCGACGCCTGGCGCGTCGCAATCTTCGGTTGCTCGGTCGCAAAGCGACTGCAAAGCTCACGGATCGCCGGATCGTATTGGCGCGACAGCTTGCCGTTCAGCACTTCGTTGACGTGCTCGCGCTCCTCCCGATCAAGCTGCGCGAGACGCTCCACCCACTTGTCATGCTCGGTCTGTCCGCGCGCGCCAACCGTGCGCCACGCCGCAAGAACGTCGCGCGGGATTTCGAACGGCGCATGTGGCCAGGCCAGCGCCGCGCGGGTTGCCGCGATCTCGTCGGCACCGAGCGGTGCGCCATGGGCTTTCTCGGAGCCTTCCCGGCCTGGCGAGCCGTATCCGATTCTGGTCCGGCAGGCGATCAGCGACGGCCGATCCGTTTCGCGTTCTTCGGCAATCGCCTCTTCGACTGCCGTCGGATCGTGACCATCGACGCGACGCACCGACCAGCCGGAGGCCGCTGCACGCGCCAGCGGATCATCCGAGCAAGACAGCGAGGTCGGGCCGTCAATCGAAATGCTATTGTCGTCGAACAGCACGATCAGGCGTCCGAGCTTGAGATGCCCCGCGAGCGAGATCGCCTCCTGGCTAACGCCCTCCATCAGGCAGCCATCGCCACACATGACATAGGTGTAGTGATCGACCAGATCGTCGCCGAGCCGCGCATTGCTCATGCGCTCCGCAAGCGCCATGCCGACCGCGGTCGCGATACCCTGCCCGAGCGGACCAGTCGTGGTCTCGACACCCGCGGTATGGCCATATTCCGGATGACCGGGGGTCTTCGATCCCCACTGACGGAAGGATTTGATCTCATCGAGCGTCATCTCCCGGTAGCCGGTCAAATGAAGCAACGCGTACAGCAGCATCGAGCCGTGACCAGCCGACAGCACGAAACGATCGCGGTTGAGCCAACCAGGCGCCAACGGATCGAACTTGAGAAACTTCGAGAACAACACTGTCGCAACGTCAGCCATACCCATCGGCATGCCGGGATGACCAGAGTTAGCCTTCTCCACCGCATCAATGGCCAGAAAGCGGATGGCATTCGCCATCTCGTGGTGCGTCAGCTTGGCATTCGCATCCTTGCCACGCCGTGTGAGGGTGATGATGTCACCGGACATTTTGGCGTCAGCCGTCATGCGCGCCTCTTGCGGTCAATGAGTTGCAGGATCATCGGGGTAAGGATCAGTTGCATTGCGAGATCGAGCTTCGCCCCGTGAATGACGATCGAATTCGCGCGCGACATGAAACTGTTCGGGATCATCGACAGCAGGTAGGGGAAATCGATGCCGCGCGGGTTCTTCATGCGGATCACCACCATCGATTCGTCCGGCGTCGGGATCCAACGCGCGATGAACGGGTTCGACGTATCCACCGTCGGGATGCGCTGGAAGTTGATGTCGGTCTCTGCGAATTGCGGGCAGATGTAATGCACGTAATCCGGCATGCGGCGCAGAATGGTGTCCGTCACCGCCTCGGTGGAATAGCCGCGCGCACTGCGATCACGGTGCAGCTTTTGAATCCACTCAAGATTGATAACCGGAACGACGCCGATCTTGAGATCAGCATATTGCGCAACGTTCACCTTGTCAGTGACGACCGCGCCATGCAGCCCTTCATAGAACAATAGATCGGAATTCTCGGGCAGCGGCTGCCAGTCGGTGAACGTGCCTGGCTCCGCGCCATGCAGCGCAGCCTCTTCGATATCGTGTACGTAATGGCGGGTCGTGCCCGCTCCGCTTTCACCATAAGTCTTGAAAACCTGCTCCAGCTCTTCGAACAGATTGGTTTCGGCACTGAAATGACTGAAATGCCTGTTGCCGCGCTCGGCCTCTTCCGCCATCCGCGTGCGCATCTCTATGCGGTTATAACGGTGAAAGGCATCGCCCTCGATATAAGCTGCAGTCACGTTCTCGCGGCGAAAGATCTGCTCGAAGGTCCGCTTCACCGAAGTGGTGCCTGCGCCAGACGAGCCGGTGATGGAGATGATGGGATGCTTCCTCGACACGATGACGCCCCTCAATTCAAATACGAAACAGGCCACGGGTGGCGAAAAGCGGCGCGTTGCGCTCGGACTTGATGTCCGGCGACATGTGCATACGCTCGAGACGTTGCACGCATTCGATCGCCCCCATGATCAGCGGCACGCGCTGGTGCGGCTTGGTCGCTGCAAGATCGAGAATGCGCGAGCGACCTGTCGAGGCCGCCCCTCCCGCCTGCTCCATGATGAAGGCCATCGGATGCGCCTCGTAAACAAGGCGCAAACGGCCTTCGCTGTAACCATCTCGCGCATCCGCGGGATAAAGGAAAATCCCGCCACGCATCAGAATGCGGTAAGCCTCCGCCACCAGCGAGCCGATCCATCGCATGTTGAAGTCTTTTGCCAGCACTCCCTCAATGCCAGCGATGCAATCATCAACGTACGCTTGTATGGGAGCTTCCCAGTGGCGGTGATTCGAAGCATTGACGGCAAATTCCGCCGTGCTCGGAGCAACCCGCACCTGCGATTTGACCAACTTGAAAATCTTGTCTTTGCGATCGAGGATGAAAATGTCGACGCCATATCCAAGCGTCAGAACAAGCGATGTTTGCGGGCCATAGACCACGAAGCCCGCAGCGAGTTGCGCCGTACCCGGCTGAGTGAACGCCGCGCGGGCATGCGACGGCGTTCGCACGATCGAGAAGATCGTACCGACGGACATATTGGTGTTGATGTTCGATGAACCATCCAGCGGATCGAAGGCTATGCTGACTGCACTCGTCTGATCGCGGATCTCGATCTCATTGGCCTCCTCGGAGAGGATCGCGGCTATGGAAATGCCTGCAAGCGCGCCACGGATGATCCGGTCGGCCTGAACGTCGAGGTCTTTCTGGATGTCGCCGTCGCTGTTGAGGGTCTCCCCTTCCCCGGTGATGCCCGCCAGCATGCCACCGGAGATCAGTTCAGAAATCTCGACCGCTGCAGCAGCGAGAGCGGTGACAACCTCGACGAGAACCGCGCGGTCCGGGTCGGTGGTGGCGAAAACCTTGAGATGTTGGTGCAGCGTCTGACCCATCGTCGCCCCCGGTTCCTTGGTGCCGACGGGGTTTCTTTGACCTCGCTCAGCTTGAGGGAAGATTGACGCGGCTCGCCAAATAAGTAAAATTTCGATATATTCTATGGGGTAAAAGTTCTGCTTATATCAAAGCTACAGGACGTGACGATCCGCCAGCTTCGTGCGCTTGGCGCCGTAGCCGCCACCGGCAGCGTAACCGGCGCAGCCGCTCGCCTGCATCTCACTCAGCCGGCGGTCACCCTTCAACTTCGCAATCTGCAGAATCTGGCGGGACTGCCGCTGCTCCAGCGCACCAGTGACGGCATGATTCTGACCGGAGCCGGTCACGAGGTCCTCGGGCTGCTCGAGCAGATAGAAGCCGCCGTCGCCAACTGCACCACGTCGCTCGACATGATCGCGGGTCACACCGGCGGACGGGTCGCAATCGGCGCTGTCAGCACCGCGAAATACTTCGTCCCATTCGCGATAGCGGCTTTCTCCAAGCTCCATCCGAAGGTCGAGATCACGCTCAAAATCGGCAACCGTCAGGAGCTGCGCGAAGCGCTGCGTGGTTACGAACTGGATATCGCCATCATGGGCCGCTCTCCCGCAGAGATTCAGGTGAGACTCATCTGATCGGCGACAATCCGCACATCATCGTCGCACCGAAAGGACATTGGCTGGAGCATGATTTCGGCCTCGCTCCTGCCGACCTGTCGCACGAGACATTCCTGACCCGCGAGAAAGGATCCGGCACGCGGCTGCTGATGGAGCAACTGTTCGAGGCAAACGAATTCCAGCCGGTCATTGGCATGGAAATGAGCAGCAACGAGACCATCAAGCAGGCGGTGACCGCCGGTCTCGGCATTGCGTTTATCTCCGCGCACACCGTCGCTACAGAACTCGAGGACGGACGGCTGGTGATGCTGGATATCGCCGGCCTGCCCGTGGTGCGGCAGTGGTACGTGGTCCGCAGATCCGACAAGACCTTGCTGCCGCCGGCTCAGGCGATGCTCGATTTCTTCGCTGCGGAAGGAGCGAAGTATTTGCCGAAAGCTCCGCAGAAGCGGCTTTAGAATTTCCTCCACTTAGAGGAAGTAAACAAAAACCCAGCACACCCTTCTAATGTCTGCCTTGCGTGGACCGCAACTTCGCTGCCAGGGAGCGCCGTGACGCCCGCAGCCATCTCCGCCATCCGCCAGTTTTCCAAAGTTCGCTCGAGAACGCAGCTAGGCTGTCCTCGACAACCACAGAAACGTGGAGAGGAGTCATATACTTTTCACTGAACCATCGAATGCCTTCCTCCACGAGATCGAACTCCAGGAGATAAAGGCCGGGTTTATGAGGCGCGACGATATCGATCAGCATTCGCCCGCGGGCACCGGGCACGATCGTTTCCGTCAGAGGCGCTCGTCCGTCCGACCAGATGATCACCTCGCCATTGCGCGATAGCCAATGGTTGCCGAGCGCAATGCCGCTTTCATCAAAAGGTCTCCAATCGAGCGGGCTATGATTGTAGACCGTGACATCGACGCGAAACAGCTGTCCCGGTCGCACAACCAGCTTGGAGTAAGGACCGGCGATCGCGCCTGCGTAAATAGATTCCGGGTAGCCACCGCAAATCCTGCCACTCATATCTTGAGACGATTGGTGCGCCGACCACGCGATCGCTTCTTCCAGATTCTCCGCCAGGTGCTCGCCTGCTTTTCCAAGCATGATGGCCGCATAACCAGCAGACAGTACCGATGTTCTGTGGCCGGAGGGAAAGAGCTTCTTCAACCCGGCATCAGGAAACATGAACTTCCTGTACGGGTTGAACTTGCTTCGATTAGGCAGCAGAAGCGCAACGGGCGCAGCGAAGGGATGGCCTTCGAACAAATCGGCAATGAGCGTGTCCGCAACCGCAAGGAGTTGCACCTGACGTCCTTCCGCCAGCAGTGCACGCGCCACCTCGATCGCCACGATTGCTCCCTGGCAATTGCCTCCGATCACATAAGGCCCCGCCGGATGGGCCTGCTTGATCTCCTCGACATAACGCGCGACGAACGCCTTCGCTATCGGCGCACCATAGTCGAGAAACAGATATCCGGACCTCATGGCAAAAGCCGGCCTGTGCGCACCGACGACCTGGCCGAACTGCAAGGCTTCCTCTTCGGTCTGCAAGCACCAGAAGACAGGTGTTCCTTCCTGTATCCGCCCCATGCGGCGCAAGAAACTGCCTTTCGACGTTTCCTGCCCCGGCCAATGGGCCAGAAGCCCACTCATTCTCTCGACGATCCGGTCCGGAAGTGTCGACACGCTTTGCGATGAGGGATCAGCAGTCCGGTGTTCCGGAGCTTGCTCGATTCGAGCAGAAACGAAATTCACGAAATCCGACAGTGTGGAACGCTCAGCAAGATCTTCCAGGGGAAGGTGAAGGCCGAAGCGCTCCTCGATCGCAAAGCACATCTGAAGCGCCAGAATGGAGTCACCGCCCAGCGCGAAAAAATCGGAATGCCGATCGATCGCCGGGCCGCATTTTAAAAGCCGGGACCAGATTTCGGTGATCGTCCGCTCGATGCCGGTCAGCTTCGTATCCGGCACAACATCCACAGGCGGCTCAGCGAGACTATGAAGTTTCCCGCCGAAACAAGGATCATCAACCAGCGCTGCGAGAGAAAAGCGTTGTACTTTTCCAAGCGACGTCCGTGGCACGTCTTCGCTGTTGATCAGCCCGACAACCGACGGAGCGAATTGGTAGGCCGATGTCACGATGGAGCGAATCTCGGCCGCCGTATCTGCCAGATCATGACTTTGGCCGCTTTCGTCTACAACAAATATGGCCAATGGTTTTCCCACGGCAGGGCTGCGCCGGGTCAAATCATCTCGAAGTGGCGCAGCGTAAACCTGACGATATCGGCTTTGAGATATGATGTTTTTCTCGATCTCCAGGCATGAAAACTTTTTGGCGTTAATGACGATCTGATCCTTTTCACGGCCGGCAACCGTGAGGAAGCCGTTGCGAAGAAGTCCGAGATCACCCGTCCGAAGCCAGCCATCAGCCGTTAATAGACGTGCGGTCCCCTCTTCGTCTCCGACATAGCCGCAAGTCATGGTCGGCCCCTGCACCTCGATAAGACCGATCACGTCTTCAGCCAGAACCGTTCCGTCATCGCCGACGATACGTACGGCGTGACCCGCAGTTGGCCGGTCAAGAACCACCGGCCCTTCTCCCGCCCCGTCCGATGAAAAAACGGCTCCGCCGCCGGCCACGGGGCCGCATTCGGTGAGGCCGTAGCCGAGAATGATCGATTCTTTGCATAAGCCGAATGATGTCAGGAGACTTAGAAAGCTTTGGCAAAGCGGCCTGGAAATCTGCTCCGCGCCAATGCCGATCTTCCGAACACGGCTGAGGTCCCATCGCCGCATCGGCTCGTTCTTGAGAGCCTCAACGATGAGCGACATGCCGAAATTCGTCATGGTCGCGTGTGTGGCTCCCGTTTGCTCGATGACATCGAGCCAGGAGAGCGGATTTGCCGCAAACCATTCCGCGTCGAGATGGATCTTGCGTCCCAGATTCGGCGCGGCAAGGCCGAGACCCATGATGTGGTCAAAGGGCGACCACGACAGGAAGGCCGCAGCATCCCGCGCATCTGGCACCTTCGCCCACCAGCGCGCCAGAACCGCGCTTTCGCTCAGCCCCACGAGTTTTTGCTGCGCCGTCGTTCCCGACGTCAGTACCGCGAGCCGCACACCGTCGTGACCTTCGTGGCTCTCGACGATCTCGGCCGGCTGCTTTTCTTCGTTCAACTCATCGAACGAAAGAGCCTTCAATCCTGGTGCTGCTGCCAGCGCACCTTTCAGATCCGGATCATCGGTGATCACGTACCCGTCGTGCAGGACCGAGCCCAGAAAGGAAAATATTTCCCTGCGGCGCGGCGTGCCGAGTTGCTTACGAGCATTCTGCACGAGAGGCACAGCCACAAGACCAACGAGAAGTGCCGCCCAAAGAGCGGGAATGAAATTCTCGCTGTTTCGAAGATTGATAACGAGACCGTCGCCCGCCTTCAGGCCATGCCGTTGCAGAGCCCGGGCAAGGCACCTCGCATTTTGCAGTGTCTGCCGATAGGACGCGGTCGAGAACAGGCCATTTCGTTTGGCGTGGACGAACTGGCCTTCCGGAAATCTGTCGACCGAATCGAGGATCGCGCGCACGATGCCGGAATAAGGAGCGGCGCTTGCGGTCTCCCCTCGGGAAATGGCGAGCGTCATGGACGCTGATCCGCCAAATCGCTCAATGACATGGCATAGTATCTTTCGATCTTTGCGATTTCCGAATCAGCATTTGATCTTCCGTGCGCCGACTTGTGCCAGTCGGCCGCAGAATAATGAACGCTCGGATAGGAAACCCATCCGAGCTCGACCGATACAGGCAAATGCCTTCTCGCCGCCAGGATTGCCCGACGCAGATGATAATGGATCGTCACGAGAGTGACGGAACGAAAATTGCGGAGCTCCGAATGCGCATCCAGAACTTGCCTTGCAAAGATGATGTTTTCTTCCGTGTGAGCAGCACGAGGCTCTACGAGAATAGCCCGGTCTGGCAGACCTGAATCCCGCGCGAAGTCAGACATGGCTGTCGCCTCACACTCTCGGATGTTGCTGTTGTAGCCGCCCGTGAAAAGAAGAAACTTCGCTTTGCCGGACTGATGAAGGTCAATAGCCCGCTCCACCGGGCGCCTCCAGTCGTTCATGCCGAAGACAATGGCGACGTCCGCCTTGATCAAATTGTCTTCCAGAAAAAGGCACTTTCCGATCAGATCAGGATCCATCTGACAATTCCAGAGCCATGCCCGTCAGAAACACACGGCGCCGCATCAACATCCCTTCAGCAAATCACGGACACACAGACGCCCTGAGCCTCATCGGCCGATGAGGCAAACGTGATCATGCATGCACCAGTCCCGCACTTGAACCAATTTTTTTAGAGCCCCGCTTCTTCCAGAAAAATTGGCCTAAGTCACCGGACAGAAGATGAAATCAACAAAATCGATCAAAGCCTTGGCGAGCGTGGACCAACAATCCCTATCCGACAATCATGCCGCACCCGCCGCGCCTGAGAACAGTCAGCTGGACTCTACTCGACGCGATGACAATGACAACCGCAACGCGTGCTCACGACGAGGGGGACACAGCCAAGGCGCAGTTGAAGGGCTTGTTATTTGTCAATTTTTTACGGCGCTCATGGCGGAAGCCACGTCCACTGCAAAACGCGCCTATCTCACGGAAAATTGCACCGGCACCGTGAAGCTCATCGAACTCACGGTAATCTCGGGTGGAAACGGCGGCAGCGGTTGCGCCCTTCGGATCATCGCCATGGTCTCGGCATCGAGACCGGCATTGCCTGATGACCCGCTCAACCGGCTCGCGAGCACATGCCCCGAACGGTCGATCGTAAACGTCAACCGCGACGTGCCGCGAATGCCGGCCGCACGCAGTTCCGTTGGGTACTGCTTATAGCGCTGCAAATGCGCGGCGACACGCTGGCGATAGGACGGCAGCACACTTGCCATCGCCTCCATGCCTGACGAACTCGAGGCCACATGTTGCGCGCGGTGTTCCGCGCGAGGCGCCGCCGTGGTTTTCGGCGCGGCCCTGCGGTCGACGGATTTCTTCTTTTTATCGTCAGGCTTCTTCACCGGCGGCGCTTCCTTGGCGTCGCCCTTGTGCGGCTCTTTCTTCACCTCGTCGGATTTCGTTTCCTTCGGCTGAGCCGCGGGCAGCACGACGTCCGACTCCGCGACCGGAAGCGTCGGCGCGAACGCCTCCTCGCTTGAGGCTTGAGGCGTCACGGACGCCGTCGACGCTTCCGATTCCTGCATCACCTCGCCCGGCGCAAGATCGAGCGGTGTATCCTGCGTGGTGGTGGGCACCAGCGACAGTTCGATGACCATCTGTGGATGGGCATCGCCGACCGGAGGCAGCGGCTCCGGCCAGAACGTCCAGCTGACAAACACAAGGCTGTGCAACGCCGTGACGATCAGGGCCGATGTCACCCAACGATAGACATCGGCCCGCTCGCGATCATCGAACATCGTTACGGCGGTCATCGACGCGGCCGCCTATCCAACAGGCTCCGACACCAGCGCCCGGAAACGGGCAAGCTGGTCGGCTCGAAGCGCGCCGCCCTCCTCGCGGCCGATGAACACCTTGTACATGATGCCGCCGTCGACATTGACGAACGCAATGAACGCCGACGACTTGCCGCGGAAACTGCGCTCGACGAAAGCGATGGTGGCGCAACGCTGCGGGCGGAAATGCCCGTGCAGACCCTTCGGCTGCATCAGGTTGAAATAGCCGTGGCCCATCGCACCTTTCGGGATTTCGCCGGTAAATTCGAAGATCGCATCATCAGTGTGTACGATGAACGTGATCTCGCCCCACCCGGCGATGTCCTGCATCACCGCCTCGAACCGGTCACCCGGAACGAAGCGCCGCATAGGTTCGGGCAAAGCCTCCAGCACGGCCCGTGGCGTCACGCCGTGCTCGCGCGCGGCGTCCTCGATCACCGCGCCTGGATTGTCGGCCATGTATCGGCGAAGGCTCGGCCCGCCATCCGCCACCGATGTCGCCGTCGCCATCTCAGGCCGCCGCCTTGGTGTTGCGCTCGGTCTGGATAATCTCGAAGCCCTCGAACTTCGGATGACCGAGATAGAGGCTGTTGCCGGTGCTGTTCTCCGCGCGGGCATGCGACTTGCGGAACTGCTCCGACTTGGTCCAGCCCTCGAACGCGGCCTTGCTCGCCCAGGTCGTGTGCGTCGAATAAAGCTGATGGTCGTCGGCAACTGGGCCGCGCAGCAGATGAAACTCGATGAATCCTTCAAGCTCGCTGAGATAGGTCTCGCGCGTTGCCCACAGCGTCTCGAACGCCTGCTCCGAGCCCTTCTTCACCTGAAACCTGTTCATTGCGATGTACATGACTTGTCTCCTTACGATATGAGCGGGCGAGACGCCCGATAGAAGCTGCATTTACAGACGCGTGAGGCCGCGCAGAAAAATCTGCGCGGCTCACGATCCGGTCGATGATTCAAGTGCTCCCGACTATCCTCCGAAGTGATATTTGAGACCGCCCTTGAATGTGATGCCGGCACCTGCACTCGCCCACAACGCGTCGTTCTGCGTCTCTCCCCCGATTGACGAACGCGGGATGGCGTAGGGTCGATAATACTGATTGAGCAGATTTTCGACCGAAGCCATCAGGGTCAAATTCTTCGTCGGCTTCACCGACAAATAGAGATTGACGAGATCGTAGGACGTGCCTGGCAGATAGTTGGCCGGAATATCCGTGTTGCCCTTGACGTTGGTCCACGCCATCGACAGTTGGGCCTTGTTCTCGGCAAAACGGATCCCTGCCGTGGTGGTGATCTTCTGCGGCTGGATGCTGTAGAGACCGATGCCGGTCTGTTCGTTCTTGCCGCGCTGGAATGTTGCGGAAACGCCGAGGAACCATGCCTGCGCGTCATACATCGTCTCAAGTTCGACACCCTCGATCCGGGCCGACGCAATATTCTGATACTGGTAGAATGGCATGTAGACGCCATAGGCCGGAGGCGCCGACGGCGTGCTGAAGGCCACGAGATCGATATAGTCCTCGACATCGTTGCGGAAGACGTTGAACTTGCCGCGGAAGCTGTCACCGGCCGTGAACAGGTCGTTCTTTTTGACGTTGAAGCCGATTTCCTTTGTCTTGCCGACTTCCGGCCGCAAGTTCGCATTCGGCAGGAAACAGAACAGCGACGTGTTGGTGCCCGGCGGTCCAGGAAGTTGCTGGCCCGACGGACATACGAAAAATGCGTCATAAGGCGTTGCCGATACGTGGCTGCCGTTCACCAGCGTTTCGGTGATGGACGGTGCACGGTAGCCTTCGGCATAGCTGACGTAAGGCGTCACAACCGCTTCGGGCAGCAGACCGACCGTAATCTTCGGCGAGAAGCGATCACCCTTGTTGCCGCCGACATTCGACGTCAGTTCATAGTTATCGTAGCGGACCGCGCTGACAACTTCCAACAGCGAGCGGTAGTTGGCCTTGTACTGGAAGAAGCTGCCCCACACCGTCCGCTTGCCCGCAGGCGTCGTCTCGTTTGAGTTTCCGCTCAAGTCAAACGTCGCAACCTTGTCCTGAAAACCGTCCACGCCGTAAGTGAAGGCGTGACGCCAATCATCGGTCTCGACGCGCGACGTGTTGTGGATATCAAAACCATAGGTATCCAGATTGTAACTGCGCGGATCGCCGATACATCCAGAAATACTGTTTCCGGGCGCTACGCCGATGCAGTTGCCAAAGGATGACCCGCTGGTGTGCGCGATCTTGACCTGATCGTTCTCCGTCCGGTTCCAGTAAATCTTTGCGTCCCAATCGAACAGCTTGTCGTCGGGTTGCGAATACTTCCAGCCAAGCGTTGTGGTGTAGTTCTTGACGTCGGAGGCGTAGATCGATGTGCCACCGGTCCCTGCGGATGTGTTTGGATCGCCGGCCTTCCGGGGCGGCTGACCGACGTTATACAGGTTCTCCTGGAAGATCGTGCTGAGCTTGATTTCATGACCATCAGCAGGACGCATCGTCAGCTTGCCGATGCCGCTGGAGAGCCTGTTCCAGGTGTTGGCGACCTCGTAGCCGGTGCCGTCCTTGTAATTGCCCTGCGTCGAATAAGTACCGCCGGCAAAAATATCGACGTTCGGATTGACCCGGGCACCCGCGAAGATCGAGCCCATCGCGCGCGAATTGTTGGAGCCGATGATCGAGTGGACGTCGACACCCCAGCGTTCACCGGCACGGACCACATCGTCGATATCCTTGGTGCGGAACGAAGCGACGCCACCGATCGCACCCGAACCGTAGATGTTCGCGGTCGGGCCACGCACGATATCGACGCCGCTGACGAGTTCGGGGTTGAGAAAGAACGAACCGTTCGCGAAATGGCCGGTGCGCTGATAGTTCTGCCGCGCACCGTCGACGATATAGGCGACGCGGCCGAAGTCCTGCAGACCACGGATGTTGATCGAGGTCGAAGGTTCGTCGCCTCGATCCTGCATCCAAACGCCTGGCACGTTATAGATGAGGTTGCCGATGGTGCTCGCCTGAAGCAGTTCAACCTGCTCGGACGTCACGACGCTGACCGGTGCGAGCGCATCAACCGCACGCTCCTCCGTTTTCGAAGCCGTCACCGTGATCGTGTCCAGCGATTGCGGCGCGCGGGCATCTTCCACCTGCGCACGCGCGCTCCGCACGCGCGATTCAGCCGCAACGCTTCGATCGGATGACGATGCTTGAGACGAGTTCGATACTGTCTGCGCCTGCGCGCGACCGTTTGTCGCGCCACCTATGCTCAAAGCAACGAGCGAAACTCCCCACGCCAGCGCACGCGCGCTGCCGGCAACGATTGCCATAACCATTCCCCCAGATTTTCAAATGTAACTGGAATGGCTGGCTTGCGGCTGCGCTCGGCAACGGCTTGCTGGCGATGACCTGCAGATTCCCCCTGCAGGAATTTCCCTGTCTTTGCGTAAGGCGGTGGCACCACACGGTCAAGGCGGGGACAGGCCACCTTATATCGATTGTAAAGTAGCGCTCTTGGATGCGGTGCTGCGGTTTCGATACAAGGCAAACAACACAGCCCGATCGAGATCATGAACGCTGCCTCACCAATAGATCGTATTCCACCGTCGCAGACCGACGAAGCCACGCGGCAAATCCCGGTTACCGGGAATCGCATGGACAGCGCCGAGTTGTTTCGCCTGTCGCGCGAAATTCTCATCACGCATGGCGGCGAGACCTACCGGCTGCGGCTGACCTCGCAGAACAAATTGATCCTGACGAAATAGGTTTGATGGACGTGCTGGGATTTTTGTCGCGCAAGACATTGAAACGGTTCCTGACCACAGCCCTGCCTGTCGCCGTGCTTGGCCTCCAGCCAGCCTCTGCGACCGACGCCGGGTCAAAACGTATCGTGTCCGTGGGCGGCGCCGTAACCGAGATTCTCTACGCGCTCGGTCTGCAGGACCAGATTGTCGGCGTGGACAGCACGAGCCTCTACCCGCACGAGGCGATCGCAACCAAGGCCAATGTCGGATATATGCGGCAGCTCTCGCCGGAAGGCGTCCTCGGCCTCGCGCCCGATCTGATCCTGGCGATCGAGGGTTCTGGCCCTGCTTCGACGCTGGACGTGTTGCGCCAGGCGAAAGTGCCGCTGACGATCATTCCTGATCGCTTCACCGAAGACGGCCTCATCGACAAGATCAAAATCATCGCCCGGGAAATGAAGGTCGAAGCACGCGGCGAATGCCTGGCGTCAGCGGTCGCCGCCGATCTGACCGCTATCAAGCAGCTGCGCTCTCATATCGACCGCAAATCGCGGATCATGTTCGTGATGTCGCTACTTGACGGACGGGCGATGGCGGCCGGACGCAATACGGCGGCGGATGAAATTATCACGCTGGCCGGTGGCACCAACGCCATCGACGGTTATGACGGCTACAAGACCATCAGCGAGGAAGCCATCGTCGCGGCGAAGCCCGAAGTCATTCTCGCCATGCAACGCGGCAAGGATTCACTGAACGCGGACATGGTGTTCGCGAATCCGGCGTTCAAACTGACGCCCGCGTCGGCAACGAAATCCTTCATCGCCATGGACGGCCTCTATCTGCTTGGCTTCGGCCCACGTACAGCATCAGCCGCACACGATCTCGCGGCTGATCTCTATCCGTCGCTCGAAAAGGGCGAGCATTGGACCTCCCGCGTCGCCGTGACCGATTGCCGGACGCGATGACCACCACATCAACAGGCGCAGCAAAGCTGCCGGTGCGATTGCGCCGGCCGCCAGCCGCGCTGACGCTTGTCCTACTGCTTGGCCTGCTTGTCGCCATCCTGCTGATATCCGCCACCATCGGCGCTGCAAATATTCCGTTTCACCGGTTGTGGCCTGCGCTCGGGATTGGTCCGGCCGATGCGTCCGTGATCGCGCGCGACAAGCTCGTGCTGTTTTCGATCCGCTTGCCGCGCCTCGCCTGCGCAGCGATGATCGGCGCCATGCTGGCAATGGCCGGCGCGATGATGCAAGGGCTGTTCCGCAACGCGCTAGCTGATCCGGCGCTGGTCGGCGTCTCCAGCGGCGGCGCATTTGCCGCCGCGCTTACGATTGTCATCGGGGACTCGCTGCTCGCCGGTCATCCCTACTTCAGTCTCGACCTGCTGCCCGTCGCAGCCTTCGCAGGCTCGCTCGCGACTACCTTCGCCCTCTATCGCATCGCAAGCTCCGCCGGACGCACCTCCGTCGCGATCTTCCTGCTGGCGGGCCTTGCCATCGCAGCGCTCGCCAATGCAGGGATCGGCCTTCTGGTGTTCGTCGCCGACGACCGCCAGTTGCGCGACATCACGTTCTGGCTGCTCGGCTCACTCAGCGGCGCGACCTGGACCAAGGCCGCCATGCTCGCGCCCGTGTTGTTCGCCATGCTCATCGCGGCACCTATGTTGGCCCGCCCGCTCGATCTGCTGGTACTGGGCGAAGCCGAAGCGTTTCACGCCGGCGTCGCGGTGGAGCGGATCAAGCGGATTGCCATCGTGTTGATTTCGGCGATGACAGGCGCGTCCGTCGCGGTCTGCGGCGTGGTCGGCTTCGTCGGAATCATCGTGCCGCATCTGTTGCGGATCGTGATCGGGCCGGGACACCGCCTGCTTCTGCCTGCATCGGCCTTGCTCGGCGCCATCCTGATGGTTGCAGCCGACAGCTGCGCGCGCGTCATCGCCGCGCCGGCGGAAGTGCCGATCGGAATTCTGACCGCTGCCGTCGGCGCACCGTTTTTTCTCGTTCTGCTGTTGCGCCAGCGCACTCTGGTGAGCCTGTGACGAACATGCTGAAACTTGAATCGGCCTGCTACCGGATCAAAGGCGCGCTGCTGCTCGATCATGTCAGCATCGACTTCCAACCAGGCGAGACCGTTGCCATCGTCGGCCCCAACGGTGCGGGAAAGTCCACACTGCTGCGCCTTTTGTCCGGCGATCTCGGCCCGACCTCGGGGCACGTGCTGCTCGCGGACAAATCCATGGCCGCCTATACCCCGCGCGAGTTGGCGATGCGGCGCGCGGTGCTGTCGCAGCACATCCATGTCAGCTTTCCGTTCACGGTCGAGGAGATCGTGCGGATGGGCGGCGAAGCCGGAACGCTGGCCCAAACCGGCGAGTTGATCGAAGCGTTGCTGGCCGAGGTCGAACTGTCGGCCTTCAGGCACCGGGATTTTCCGACACTGTCAGGTGGCGAACAGCAACGCGCCCATTTCGCGCGCACGCTGCTGCAGCTCACACTCGGTGAGCGGGCGCATGGCAAGGGCATACTGCTCCTAGATGAACCGACATCGAGCCTCGACCTGCGGCATCAGATCAAGCTGCTCGACCTCGCGCGTGCCAAGGCTCGGGCAGGCACGACGGTGATCGCGGTTCTGCACGATCTCAATCTTGCCGTACGCTTTGCGGATCGCATCGTCGTCCTGAAGAACGGCCGTATCGCAGCCGACGGACACCCGGCATCGAGCATCAATTCGGACATTATGGAGCAGATCTTCGGCATCTCGACCGATATTCGGCGCACAGAGGATTCGCTGCCCTTCGTGCTCCAGCAGGATATGGCGATCTTCCAGCCCTCCCGGCAAAACCATTGAACGGCCTTGCCGGGGACGAGCCGCCACCTGACTCCGATGAAACGCCTCTGTTATCGTTTCTGGATGGAGACGTTCATTCCGCTCAGGTCGAAATCGAACTGAAGCCCCAGTTGCTTGCCTTCGAGGGTGAGGATGACGCCTTTTGCGTTACGCATCTGAATGACACGCACGCCGCCAATCACCGCCACGCCCGCACCAAGCGCCGTGTAGACACCCTCGATGTCGGTCGGCTGGTGCATGTTGCGAACGGTACCGACGAAATCCGTCGAGGAACCACCGAACGTCAGTCCCGCACTGATCCCGCCGATATGGAACGGATAGATCTGCTTGCGAAACTCCAGAATACCGGAGCCGGTCTGCGCGCCCACGAACCAGCCCGCCTTGAAGAATTTGAAGCGAACCGTCCCCGTCTCCGCGTAGGAGGGAGATGCCATCGCCGCAAACAATACGGCCAAGACTGCGATTCCGAGGACAGAGCGCGCCCTGAAAAGGTTGGAGATTCGAGCGCGGATTCCCCGAGCAGACCGTTGACCGTCATTCAGCATCGCGCGCCCCTCATCCCCTATTGGCAAAACACAAGCAGCCGACACTCAGGATAGGCTGAGAATCAGAGCTTTGAAAGGCCTTGCCATTCCGTGACCCATGAAATCAACCTGCTTCCGCCATGGGCCGCGGATGGGACCTTTTTTAAGAAACATTTAAACTCTGCATCGCGAGAACTATACTCGCGCCGACTGCGATCCATTGATGCACACCAGTCGTATTATTTTTGAGGGGACAACGTGACTGCATTTCTGGTGACGGGCGCGACCGGCATGTTGGGCGGCTATGTATCGAGCATGGCGGACGCGCGGGGTTACGAGACGATCGCTCCTCCCCGCTCGGAATGGGACTTGAGAAATCCGGGATCGATCGCTGCCCTCATCAAGAAAGTGAAGCCCGCCTACGTCTTGCACCTCGCAGCCAAAACGGATGTCGACGCGTGCGAGCGAGACCCGGCCAGCGCAGCGCAGATGAACGTCACCGCCACGGAAGAAATCGCAAAGGCAACTGCGGAGGTTGGAGGCTGGCTGGCTTATATTTCCACCGGCTGCGTTTTCGGCGGCGCAGGTAAACCGACCTACAACGAATTGGATTTGCCCTGTCCGGTTCATTATTACGGCCGCTCCAAGCTATGGGGCGAATACGCCGTCAACAAACATCTCCCCTTCAATCACCTGATCGTCCGTGCAGGCTGGATGATCGGAGGCGGCCCCGAGAAAGATCACAAATTCGTCGGGAAGATCATTTCGCAGATCCGAAACGGGGCAAGCGAGATCAAGGCCGTCGACGACAAGCATGGCACCATCACCGTGGCCAGAGATTTGGCGAACTTCCTGCTGGCATCGGCGAACGAAGGACGACGCGGTCTTGTTCACTTCGCCAGCAAAGGCCTTGCGACCCGATTCCAGATCGCGGCAGAAATAGCGAATGCGCTTCACTATCGTGGATCGTTGCTGCCCGTGACGTCGGATATGTTTCCGCTAGCTGCGCCGCGGCCGACCTTCGAAGGACTTGAATCCGTCTATCTCACAGGCGAGAGCGGGAGCAACTATTTCGAGCGCTGGCAGGACGATCTCAGAAAATACGTTTCGGAATTCTAGCCCGAATTTTCAGCACGGACAGAATATCCGCAGCGCCCGTTACAGGTCGTTCTCGGTTTTCAGTACATGCTGCAGGTACAGGCCGTATCCGCTTTTGCGAAGCGGTGCGATAAGACGCGTAAACTGGCCATCGTCGATCCATTTCTGCCGCCATGCGATCTCTTCCGGCGAAGCAATCTTGATACCCTGACGTTCTTCGAGCGTTGCAACGAACTGGCTGGCATCGAGAAGGGACTGATGCGTGCCGGCGTCGAACCAGGCGAATCCTCGGCCCATGATCTCGCCGTGGAGATTGCCGGCTTCGAGATAACGGCGATTGAGATCCGTAATCTCCAGTTCGCCTCGCGCCGAGGGCTTCAGGTCGTGCGCATATTCAACCGCATGGTTGTCGTAGAAATACAGACCAACGATGGCATAATTTGATTTGGGCTGCTTCGGCTTTTCTTCAATCGCGGTCACGCGTCCCTGACGGTCGAAACTCGCAACGCCGTACCGTTCGGGATCCTGAACGTGGTAGGCAAAGACCGTGGCGCCATCGCTGCGTGTGTTTGCAGACTGGATGAGCCGCGTCAGGTCGTGGCCGTAGAAAATGTTGTCGCCCAGCACCAGCGCCGATGGACTGTTACCTATGAATTTTTCGCCGATAATGAAGGCCTGTGCGAGTCCATCTGGAGATGGTTGAGGAGCGTAGTTGAGCGAGAGACCCCATTGGCTTCCATCACCGAGCAGCCGCTGGAATAACGGCAAATCCTGAGACGTCGAAATAATCAGAATCTCGCGAATACCGCTCAGCATCAGCGTCGACAATGGATAATAGATCATCGGCTTGTCGAAGACCGGCAGGAGCTGTTTCGAGACGACCTGTGTCGCAGGATGAAGCCTTGTGCCGGAGCCGCCTGCGAGAATGATGCCTTTGCGAGTCATGCGATTGCGACTCCAAGCCGTTCGCCGCGATAGACGCCGGAGCGGATGCGTTCCCACCAATTGCGATTGGCCAAGTACCAGGCAACCGTCTGGCGCAGGCCCGACGCGAAGGTTTCGCTGGGCCGCCATCCGAGCGATGCGTTGATCTTGTCGGCGTTGATGGCGTAACGGAAATCGTGACCGGGCCGGTCGGTCACGAATGTAATCAGTTCCGCGTGCGGCGTGGATTTCGGCGACAGCTCATCCATCAGCGCGCAGATCGTCCGCACGACATCGATATTCTTCATCTCTGCGCCACCACCGACATTATAGGTGCTGCCGGGCTTGCCTTCGCTAAGAATGAGATCGAGCGCGGCGACGTGATCCCCGACATACAGCCAGTCGCGGACATTCTCGCCACGGCCATAGACGGGAAGCGGCTGTTTCTCCAAAGCGTTCAGGATCGTCAGAGGGATCAGCTTCTCCGGAAACTGAAACGGGCCGTAATTGTTCGAGCAGTTGCTGATAATCGTCGGCAGGCCATAGGTGCGGTGCCAGGCACGAACGAGGTGATCCGAGGATGCCTTGGTGGCTGCGTAAGGCGAATTCGGCGCGTAGGGTGTTTCTTCCGTGAACGCGCCCTCGTTCCCCAGTTCTCCATACACTTCATCCGTCGACACGTGATGAAACCGGAAACGCTCCTGACGCGCTCTGTCGAGTTCATTCCAATAGGCTCGCGCGACCTCGAGCAGCGTATGCGTCCCCTGGATATTCGTGCGGATGAAAGCTGCAGCCCCGTCGATCGAGCGGTCGACATGGCTTTCCGCTGCCAGATGCATGACGGCATCAGGCCGGTATTCGCGAAAAATCCGGGCGATCAGGGGCTGATCGCAGATGTCAGCTTTGATGAAGTTGTAGTTCGGCGCCTCGGCGATGGAGTTCAGCGAATCAAGATTGCCCGCATATGTCAGAGCATCGACGTTGACGACTTCGACTGACGATCGACCCGCGAAATGGCGAACGACTGCAGAGCCGATAAATCCCGCACCGCCGGTGACCAATAACTTCATCGACCGTGTCCGTTAAAAGATTTGAGGAAGGTCGCGAAAGGCCGGCAACTTTCCATCCTTTTCGGAGAGATGGACCTCTGATTTGCTCGGCCAATCAATAGCAAGATCGCGATCGTTCCACAAAAGACCCCGATCATGCTCCGGAGAATAATAATTGCTGACCTTATAAATGACCTCGGTGTCTGGCTCCAACGTCATAAAGCCGTGGGCGAACCCGACCGGCACCAGAATCTGATTCCATGCGTCAGTGGAAATGACAGCGCTAACGTGCTGGCCGTATGTGGGCGAACGGCGGCGAAGATCCACCGCGACGTCGAACACCGCCCCCCGCACCACGCGGACGAGCTTGTCCTGCGCGAACGGAGGAAGCTGGAAATGAAGCCCGCGCACGGTATGAACCGCGGAGGACAGTGAGTGATTGTCCTGCACAAATTCGATATCGATACCGGCTTCGGCAAAATCCTTCCGGCTATAGGTTTCTGAAAAGAAGCCACGAAGGTCACCGAATTTGCGCGTCTTGATGAGCTTGACGCCTTCCAAACCCAGATTTTGAATTTCTATCGCAGCACTTGCCAAAATTCGTCTATCGCCCGTGTGATCTGTGGTCTGAATGAGACTTGGAATAAGCTCGGGCTCACACTAATGGACACCGGCGATTCATGAAAGCGGCGATTGTTCCGGGGGCACCGCCGTCATCGCTGCCTGACCGCAACAGACGGGATTTTCTGCAAGATTGAGCGAAATCAGCCCTGATGGCCACCCCGCCACAATCCGCCAGTCTTTTTATCCGCCAGCTCTGGCCAATACCGCATCAGCGGTTTCGTCACTCGATTCACGCTGCTGCAACCGAAAGAAGGCTGCATAGCGGCCGTTCCTACGAAGCAGTTCATCATGAGGGCCCGATTCGACGACCACGCCGCCTTCGATCACGAGGATCCGGTCGGCACGTATGATCGTATGAAGCCGATGCGCGATAACGATCGTGGTGCGGTCCTTGCAGAGATGCGCGATCGCCTCCTGCACGAATTTTTCCGACTCGGAATCCAGCGCCGCCGTGGCTTCGTCAAGCAGGATGATCGGCGCATCCTTGATCAGGGCGCGCGCGATGGCAACACGTTGCCGCTGCCCACCCGAAAGTTGGGTGCCGTGCTCACCGACCGGCGTGTCATAGCCGAGCGGAAAGCTCGAGATAAAATCATGCGCATAGGCCGCCTTCGCCGCCGCCACGATGTCATCCTGCGTTGCACCGGCTTTTCCGAAAGCGATGTTCTCGCGGATCGTGCCCCGAAACAGATAAACGTCCTGCCCGACATAGGCCGTCTGCCGGCGAAGCGAGTTCCGCGAGCACTTCGAGATATTCTGATCGTCGATCATCAACGCGCCCTCGCCGGGCTCATAGAACCGGAGAAGAAGCGACAGGATCGTCGACTTTCCGCCGCCCGATGGGCCAACCAGTGCGGTGACTTGGCCCGGCTCCGCGACGAAATTCATCGACTTCAATACCGGATCTGCCGGACGGTAGGCGAACGTCACATCGCGAAACTCGATCTGCGACCGCGTAAGCTTCAGCGCGGGCTTGTCACTGTCATCCGGTTCCGACGCCGGCCTGTCTATAACGTCGAGCAACATCCGCGCACCGACCATCAGCCCGCTCAGATCTATATTGAGACGGGCCAAGCGCTTCGCCGGCTCATAAGCCAACAGGAAGGCGGTAATGAAAGAGATGAACTCTCCCGGCGCGGCGTTCGTGGCGATGACGCGATAGCCGCCATACATCAGCGCACCGGCGATCGCGATGCCGCCCAGCATCTCCATCAGCGGAGCGGAACTGTTGGCGACCTTCGCCATCCTGTTAGCACGCGCTTCCAGTTCCGCGACGCTCCCGTCGACCCGTCGCTGCATCGCCTCCTCGAGGGTGAAGGCCTTCACGGTACGGATGCCCTGAAGCGCCTCCTGAACAGCTTCCATGATAAAGGCGCCGCTGGTGAACTGACCTGACGCGATCTGCCTGATCAGGCGCACGAGCTTGCGAACGAACAGGAACATCGGCGGCGCGATGACGAGGCTGAGCAGCGACAGCAGGGGATCCTGCGTCACCATCACGATCACAAGCCCGATTAGCGTCAGGAGGTCACGTCCAGCAGTCGTAATCAGCAACGACAGGATTTGCGTAATGGAGGCCGCACCGACCACAAGTCTGTTCAGATGATCTGACGAATGGGATTGCGAGAAAAAGCCGACGCTTTCCTGCATCAATTTTGCAAACAGCTTCCGCTGATTGTTGGCGAGAATGGCATTGCTGATTCGCGACAGGATAACCGCCTGCCAGTACGTCGCGATTCCCTTGGCCGTGAAAAGACAGATCACGATCGCCGACAACGTCATGATGCCGCTGACGTTGCGATAGACATAGGCTTCGTTGATGACCTTGCCAAATAAATAGGCCGAGCCGGCGCTTGCCGCAGAGCCGATCGCCATCAGGACAAACACAACCACATAGCGCCGCCAGTACACGCGTCCCTGTTCAGTCACCAATCGCTTGATAAGCTGAAACATTCCGTAGGGATCATTTGTGATCTTCGAGGAAGATCGCGCCATAAATTGTCCGATCGAATGCAGCGGCTCGTTTCATTGCCCGTTGCAGCGCCGGTTTTCAAGACAAACAGGCGGAAATTTCGCAAGGAATCCCGGCCTGCGAACCGTTGTGGCCGCCCGTCCGACCATTCGCGACCGAGACAACCAGACGCGCGAGAATATCGGCGACAAGGTTCTTTCTCGCCTTCTTCTTGAATCTCGCGACCGACGTGGCCGCGATGGATCTGTGTAGAAAGCTGCCTGCCGACGCCCCGACATCGACGCGGAAGCAGTACGCCGCGCGCCCAAAGATTCCCCGCCCTCTACAAAAATACCAGACGGGAGCGGCATCACGCGCTAAAACATTTTTAAAACGTGGCATTTTCAGGCATGGGCAATCCACCGCTCCTTTGAGGCCTTTATTTGAGTCCTTTGTCGGGGCCCATTCTCCTGCGGCGAAGATCGACAGGCGGCGTTCCATATTTTTATTATGACCCATTTCCCAAATAGCTTATGTTTGAATCACGAAACCTGCCGGGATGGCGATGCTTTTTTCTCATTCTCATTTCAAATATCGACTCGATACCGAGCCGTCTGTTCTGGCCCTTTCGTCGGACACCGAACTGAATGAGATTCGCGTCCGGCCTTTTCTTGCAGCCCTCCTTGCCCGCGGCGTGATCTCCGACTTTCAGTTTGCGGACCGCAAGATGAACTTGACGGGGTGGCACAAGGATTTTGCCTTCACCCACATCTGGTGTCATCGCAACGTATCGACTGCGCAATATCGCTTCTTGCGGAAGCATCAGCATGTTCCGATCATTTATGATATCGACGACCTCCTGACCGCAGTCCCCGATTTCGTCAAAAACAGGCCGCATGTCGTCGAACGCATCCGCTGGTGCCTCGAGAACGCGCAAGTCGTCACCACGTCCACGGACGCGCTCAGATCGCACCTGCTGTGCGACCAGCACTCAACCGACAAAATCATAACCCTGAAAAACGGCCATCTGGGCCACGAACCACCGCCTCGGACGATTCAAAAGAAGATCATCTGGACGTCGGGCGATCACCCGTTCATGCTGCGTAAAAGCCCTGAATTCACCGGCAAGCTCGCGAACATCGCCAATCACCATGATTACGAGGTGATCTTCATCGGCCGCTTCAATCCCGCCATGGGGCAGCAGTTCAAGCGTTGGCGATACATTCAACGGCTGGACGTCAATTCCTATCGGGAATTCCTGCGATCCTTTGGCGGATCGATCGGGCTCGCTCCATTGCCGTCAGGCTTGTCGACGCACAATCAACAATTCTTCGACGCCAAGTCGGACATCAAGCTGCTCGATTACATCTCGAACGGCCTTGTACCGATCTGCACGAGCACGCCACCCTATGCCAACTCGGAGCTCTACGTGCCGGAGCTCGGTGCGGACGACCCGGACGGACTTCTGCGCAAACTCGATCTCTGCATCCAGGATCATGCGGGCTGGCTCGAACGGATGGATATGAGATTCCATCGCAATGGCGCGCTTGACGAGCGGCGGTACAACAACCTCTCACGGAAACTGGACGTCATCTTCACACGACATGAAGATGACGTCGCAAGCAAACCCGGCCCATCGCCAGCCGCGGCAGCGCTCAGTCGTTGAAGTAACGCCCCTCCTTCACCTCCGCGACGTAACCCGCGCGAATGGCGAAGTCCCCGAAATGCTCACCATTCTTGCGCTCGCGCGCGAAATGACCGAGCACCTTGTCGAGCGCCTCCAAAATCGCTGGCTCGCCGACGTTTTCGAGATACATCTTGTTCAGACGCTCACCGTGGAATCCGCCACCGAGGTAGAGATTGTATTTGCCCGGCGCACGCCCGGTCAGCGCGATCTCGGCGATATAGGGCCGCGCGCAGCCGTTCGGGCACCCAGTCATGCGGATCGTGATCGGCTCGTCCTTGAGGCCGTGCGCATCGAGCAACGTCTCGATCTTGGTGACAAGGTCAGGCAAGTAGCGTTCGCTCTCAGCCATCGCGAGAGCGCAGGTCGGTAGCGCCACGCACGCCATCGAGTTGAGCCGCAGCTTGCTGCGAGTCTCGAACTCGTCGAGCTTGTACTCCTTCATCACCGCTTCGATCGCGGACCGATCCTCCGGAGCGATGTCGGCGATGGTGAGGTTCTGATTCGGCGTCAGCCGGAAATGGCCTTTGTGAATGCGGGCCACCTCGCGTAGTCCATCCATCAGCGGATAGCCCGGCCGGTTGATGACGCGGCCGTTCTGAATGAACAACGTGCAATGCAGACGGCCATCCTCGCCGGTGATCCAGCCGAGTGGATCGCCGTTCGAGGTGAAGGTATATGGTTTCGCCGGAGCAAGGTCGAAGCCGAGCCTGTTCTCGATCTCGCCCTTGATCCAGTCGAGGCCTTTGTCATCGATGGTGTACTTGAAGCGCGCATGCAAGCGGTCGGTGCGGTCGCCATAATCGCGCTGCACCGACATCACCGCGTCGATCGCCGGGATCACCTTGCCGGCATCGACATAGCCGATCACGCTCGCGAGCCGCGGATAGGTCTTCGGGGCTTGGTCCGTGCGGCCGAGGCCGCCGCCAATGGCAACGTTGAAGCCCTTGAGCTTGCCGCGTTCGACGATGGCGATGAAGCCCAGATCCTGCGAGTAGACATCGATGTCGTTGCTCGGAGGAATCGCGAAACCGATCTTGAACTTGCGCGGCATATAGGTGCGCCCATAGAACGGCTCCTCGCTGCCGTCCGGCACCGACTTGACGGTGGAGGGGTCACGCTCCTCCTCGTACCAGATCTCGCGATAGGCGCCGGTACGATGCAGGGCATGCTCGCTCGCCTGCTTCGCGAGGGCGTAGACGTCGGCATGCGCCTTCGAGACCAGCGGGTTCACTGTGGCCATCACGCCGCGGGTGTCGTCGCCGCAGGCCGCCTTGGTGTCGAGCAGCACTTCGCGCAGCCCCTGCAACGCCGGGCGCAGATTATGCTTGAGTACGTGATGAAGTTGGAAAGTCTGTCGCGTGGTCAGGCGCACCGTATCACCGCCATAGGCGCGGCCGAGTTCGTCGAGCTTGAGCCACTGACTCGGGCTGCAAACGCCGCCCGGCAGGCGCACGCGCGCCATGAACGAAAAAGCGGGCTCCAATTTTTGACGGCGGCGCTCGTCGCGAATGTCACGGTCATCCTGCTGATAGATACCGTGAAATTTCATCAGCTTGTTGTCGCTCGGATCGACCGACAGCGTGATCGGATCCGCAAGACTCTTCGCGATCGTGCCGCGTAGCTGATCGCTGTTGGCCTTCAGCGTCTCATCGGGGCCGAGCTTGTCGAGCGGTTGCGACCGATCGCGACTGCGATCAACTTGAACTTTCACATCCATCACATGCGCCTTTAGTAAACGTCGAGCAGATAGCGGCGGTCGCGCTGCAACTCGGTGAGATATTCATTGGCGGCCTCGCGGCTCAGTCCGCCGTGGGTTTCGACGATGGCGGCGAGCGCCGCATGCACGTCGGGCGCCATGTGCGCGGCATCGCCACAGACATAGACCTGCGCGCCCTCTTCAAGCCACGCATAAACATCGTGGCCCTGCTCGTGCAGACGATCCTGGACGTAGACCTTGTTCGCGCCGTCGCGGGAGAAGGCGACATCCATGCGGCTCAGTGCGCCGCTCTTGAGCAGAGCCTGCCATTCCACTTGATAAAGGAAGTCGCTGCGGAAATTACGTTCCCCAAAAAACAGCCAGGAGCGTCCCGATGCCGCCTCTGCCTCGCGCTGTTGCATGAAGGCGCGGTAGGGCGCGACGCCCGTGCCGGCGCCGATCATGATGATCGGAACATCATTCGCCGGCAGATGGAAATGCGCGCTCGGCTGGATATAAACCGGCAGCGTGGCATCCTCACCCGTCAGAGAGGCGAGATAGCCTGAGGCCACGCCCGCGCGCGGCGCGTCGTGCAGATTGTAGCGTACGGTGCTGACCGTGAGGTGGACCTCGTCCGGCGCGGCCGCGAGGCTCGATGCGATCGAATAGAGCCGCGGCTGCAGCGGACGCAGGCCCGCAAGCAGCGTTGCAGGCTCGATGCCCGACGCCGGGAAGCGGTTCACGATGTCCAGAACATGATGATTGTGCAGAAACGCAGTGCGCGCCGCGCCCTCCTCAGGACTGCGCAGCCGCTCCAGCTCAGATGCGCCGGTGACGGCGGCCCAGTGGTCGAGGAAGCGCGGAGTCGCCGCCGTGATCTCGAAGGCGCTGCCGAGCGCTTCATGCAGCGGCAAGGTCCGCTGTTTCACCGTCACGGGCGTATCGGCGTTCAGTTTGAGTTTCTCGATCAGGGTCGCTACCAGCGCCGGATCGTTGCGCGGCACCACACCGAGCGCATCGCCCGGCTGATAGGTGAGGCCCGAATCGGCGAGCGACAATTCGATATGCCGCGTCTCCTTGCTGGAGTTGCGCCCCGTCAGCACGATGTTATCGATCACGCTTGCGATAAACGGATTCTTCTTATCAAAAGATGCCGCTTGCGCAGGAGTAACGGCAGACGAACCCCCCGCCGGTGCAACGGTGGATACCTGCGCGGCTGGCGCAAGACGACGCAGCACGTCGGTGTGCCATGCTGAAGCTGGCTCTTCGTAATCGACGTCGCAATCGACGCGTTCGGCGATCCGCTGGGCGCCCAGCTCTTCGAGACGGCGATCGATGCGCTTGCCGGCCTCGCAATATTTCTCATAGGTGGAATCGCCGAGCGCCAGCACCGCGAAGCGCAGTTGCGGCAGTTTCGGCGCCTTGCGGCTTTCCAGAAACTCGAAGAAGCCGACGCCAGCCTGCGGCGGGTCGCCCTCGCCGTGGGTCGAGGTGATGACGACGAGATCCTCCTCATCCTTCAGGGCGCGTACCTTGTAGTCAGCCATGCTGGCGGCGCTGGCATTGATGCCCTGTGCCTTGGCGTCCTGCGCGAGCGCCTTGGCGAGCGCCGCGCTGTTGCCGGTTTCGCTGGCGTAAAGAACGGTCAAGGTCCGGCTGGCCACCGCAGGCGCGGGCGTAGCAACCGCCGGCGGCTCGGCCAAGGCCGTTCCACCGCGAGTTCCGAGGCGGAAAGAATCGCTGACTCCGGAAAAATAACCGCTGATCCAGGTCGCCTGCTCAGGCGACAAGGTGGTCGCCAGCGAGCTGATCTGCTGCCACTGGTCTTCGGAAAGGGCCGGGCCGGGGAATACTTTTGTCATCGCAACCTTGCTCTCGATGCAGCACGAACCCGTCGGCTCGCGGAGGCGCCTGTCGTCTCGAAAAGCCGCTGCAGGACCGCTCGCCTGCACGCCATTTCGGCGAAGGACAACGCCGTTGTGCATCTTCATATGGGGCAATGCAAACGCGAGACGAGGTTTGGTGGCGATCGCAAAAAATCAAGTTATGCTTGCGAGAGAAGGCCTTTTTGCAACGACACGATGGAAGAAAACGTCCTTACTGCGCCCCGGACCGCAGCGAGAATATCCTTCTGTCGGAACCCGGCATTGACCCTTCCGCACCATCGAAAAATTTTTTTTGAGAGGCTGCGAAACGCGGGCGGCGCTTCCCGATTTCCGGAATTTCCGTGGCGGATCTGCGCAAGGACGCTGTCCCTTAAGCCCAGACCCCACTCCTCCGGCCCGGACCGAGTAAGCCATCGCCGCCGCCCTTGATCCAGAGACGGATCAGCGCGTCCGCCCAATGCTGCGGCCGGTAACCATCCGGGCGATTTTCCCGCCTCAAGCCGCCGGAAAAAGCTGGAACGAACAAGGCTTGCCGATGTTAGTAAGGCCAGCGCGGCTTCCAGGAAGCCCCGTCGTTTCAAAGGGTCTTTTTGAGGGTCATGGAATTCTCCGACCATTCCGCCGCGTCCCAGATAGAAGATGGCCGTTACCGCCTGCTGGTTGAAGCAGTGACGGACTACGCCATCTATATGCTCGACCCCAGCGGCATCATCACGAGCTGGAATCCCGGCGCACAGCGCTTCAAGGGATATGCGGCTAACGAGATCATCGGCCAGCACTTCTCCCGCTTCTATCCCGAAGCCGACCGCAAGAACAGGCTGCCCGAGCGGGCGCTGGAGACGGCGCGGCGCGAAGGCAAGTTCGAGAGCGAAGGCTGGCGCGTGCGCAAGGACGGCACGCAGTTCTGGGCTTTTGTCGTCATCGATCCGATCCGGGCACCCGACGGCAGCGTGGTCGGCTACGCCAAGATCACGCGTGATCTCACCGAGCGCCGCAACGCGCAGATCAATCTGGATCAGCACCGCGAGGCGCTGCTGCACTCGCAGAAGATGGAAGCCATCGGCCAGCTCACCGGCGGCATCGCGCACGATTTCAACAATCTGCTGATGGCAGTGATGGGCAGCCTCGAATTGATGCGCAAACGGCTGCCGGACGATCCCAAGCTCCACACCCTGCTCGAGAACGCGATGCAGGGCGCGCGGCGCGGCTCGACGCTGACTCAGCGCATGCTCGCCTTCGCACGCCGGCAGGACCTCGTGCAGGCCGCGATCGATATTCCCAATTTGATCCGCGGCATGACCGAACTGCTGCAGCGATCGCTCGGCCCGTCCATCGATATCCAGACGCAGTTTCCGCTAGCCATCGCACCGGCACTGACGGACGCCAATCAACTCGAAATGGCACTGCTCAATCTTGCAGTGAACGCCCGCGACGCCATGCCGGATGGCGGCCGGATCGTGATCGCCGCACGAGAGGAAGACATTCCTGAGGAAAACAAGCTGGCGCTCTCACCGGGACGCTATGTCTGCCTCAGCGTCGAGGACGGCGGCAGCGGCATGGATGCGGACACGCTGCGCCGCGCAGCCGAACCGTTCTTCACCACCAAGGGCCCGGGCAAGGGTACCGGTCTCGGCCTTTCGATGGTGCATGGCCTGACCGAACAATGCGGCGGCCGTTTCGTATTGCAAAGCGCCACCGGCAAGGGCACCACCGCCGAATTGTGGCTGCCGGTCGCTACATCGACACTCTCGGCCACACAACAAACGTCGCAGATCACCCGGGTTGCCCCCGGACAGGAATCGATGGTCGTGCTCGCGGTCGATGACGACACGCTGGTACTGACCAATACCATCGCGATGCTGGAAGACCTCGGTCATATCGGGGTTGCCGCCTCCTCGGCGCAGGAAGCGCTCGATATTCTGCGCAACCACGACGGCATCGACCTCGTCATCACCGATCAGGCGATGCCGCACACGACCGGCCTGCAACTAATCCAGGCCATCCGGGCACAGTGGCCCGCACTTCCCGTGATTCTCGCGACCGGCTACGCCGAACTCGAACCTGGTGCGGGCGACGACGTGGCGAAACTGGCAAAGCCTTTCACCCAGGTCGAACTGAGACGCGAGATCATGGAAGCAGGCGGCTACGTCCCGCGCAATGATGCGACCAAGGAAGCGGCGCAGATTCTGCCATTCCGGCAGGGCGCTGCGTCCTGATCTGTGGCCGGCAATTCCCGCTTGCCTTCAGGCGCGGGAATGCAACAATCGCAGCATGATGAAATCCGCTCTCGTCTCACGCTCCGCCATGCTCGCGTGCTGCGTCACACTCGCGATCAGCACCGCCCTGTCCTCGCTCGCGATGGCGCAACAGGACGCACCGCAGCGGCCATTCACCTCGACACTGTCGAACACAGCGCCGCTCACATTCGGCATGGACGCTGAAAGCGCGGCTGCGGCACTCGGCACGCCTCTGACTTATGTGCGCGGATCGCCCGGCAACGAGACCTTCGTGGTTATCCGCATGGTCAATGGCGAGGGCTTTCTGTTTCGCAAGGACCCGCTCTATCTGCAATTCCGCCACGGCCGCCTCACCGGATGGAAGGGCGACTGGAGCCGCGACTGGCTTGGTAAATCGCCGCTGTTTTAAAACCAGCGCTCGCCGACAAGGATGGTATCGCCCGGCTTGAGCGTGGTCGCGAGCGGCACGGTCGCGGTGAGCGGCCCTGCGGGATAAGTCCGCGTCAGCTTGACATCCTGCCGCTGCGCACGCGGCGTAAAGCCCCCGGCGATCGCCACCGCGCTCTCCGCCGTCATGTTCGGCACATAGGGATACTGACCCGGTGCCGTGACCTCGCCGAGAATGAAGAACGGCCGATAGGCTTCGATCTCCACCGCCACATAAGGCTCGCGGATATAGCCATGCTTCAGGCGCGCGGTGATGACGCCTGCAAGTTCGGCAGGTGACAGTCCCTTTGCGCGCACACCACCGATCAGAGGCATGGTGATGGAGCCACCGGCATCGACCGCATAGGTGTTGGTCAGCCCCTCCTGACCAAAGACGACGATGCGCAACTTGTCGCCGGCATCCAATCGGTAAGGTCCTTCCGTCGCAGCATAGGCATTAGCGACGGTCGCAGGCATCGCCGCGTTCGCGGACATCGCAGCTGGCGCACAGCGCGGCGGCGCGCAAGGCGCAGTCTTGTAGATCAGCGCGTCCAGATTGGCACGCGGGGCCACGACCGGAGGCGCAGCAGTACGCATGCAGCCCGACACCGCGAGCGCAAGCAGACCAACACCAATCAATGACACGCGAAACGGGCGCACCAAACGCTCCGGGCTTGCCCTTTCTCAAGAAAGGGTTTGTCCCGGTGTGCAGCATTTATGGTTAACAAAGGGTAAGTGACGCGACATCGGCGCTTTCCCGGGCGGGAAAGCGCCCTCTTCTCAGGCCGTGATACCGGTACCGATCTGGCAGGAGACGCCGGTACCGCCGAGGCCGCAATAGCCTGCGGGATTCTTGGCGAGGTACTGCTGATGATAGTCCTCGGCGAAATAGAAGTGCTCCAGCGGCGCGATCTCCGTCGAAATCGCCGAATAACCCTTCTCCGCCAACGCTTTTTCATAGGCGGCCTTTGACGCGAGCGCCGCCTTCATCTGCGCATCGCTGGTCGTATAGATCGCCGAACGATACTGAGTGCCGATATCGTTGCCCTGACGCATACCCTGCGTCGGATCGTGGCTTTCCCAGAACGTCTTCAGTAGCGTCTCGTAGGAAATCTTCGCCGGATCGAACACCACGAGCACCGCTTCGGTGTGCCCTGTCATGCCGCTGCAGGCTTCTTCATACGTCGGATTGGGCGTGACGCCGCCGGCATATCCGACCGCGGTGACATAGACCGCATCACCGAGCTCCCAGAACTTGCGTTCCGCGCCCCAGAAGCAGCCGAGCCCAAACACCGCGCTTTCCAGCCCTGCGGGATAAGGCCCTTTCAGCGCATGGCCGTTGACGAAATGGGTGCGCGCTGTCGGGATCGGCGTCGGCCGCCCGGGCAGAGCCTCGGCGGCGGTCGGAATGGCAAGCGGCTTGCGGGAAAAGAACATGGCGGTCTCCTGCGCTGTGACGAGGATATAGGTACTACGCAGGCGACGGCGAGAGGTTACGTCCGCTCAGTCACGCCCATAGCCGATCAGCGGCTTGGCCGGGCGGCACAGCACCAGCAGCGCGATGCCGAGAACACCGAGCACCACGCAGGTCGGCTGATGCAGCAGAACCTTGACGACGTGATCCCAGAGGAAGGCCGACGTCTCCTCGACTTTCGCCTGAAAGGCCCGCTGGCTCGCCTGATTGATGTCGTTCCAGAAGTCGCCGAGGCGGGTCAGGCGCAGGGTCTGATCGGCGATCGAGCGCGCGCCGTCATAGACCAGAAAGATGAAAGCCCCCGCCAGCAGCAGCAGACCGATGAGGCGAAACAGACCGCGGATCATGAGCCCCCCTTGCCAAGACGAAGCGGCAATACCGGGCAAAGCCATAAAATTCAACCAAATCCGCCCGATTTTCCTCGAAACCGGGCTGTTCCAGGGCCTGCGAAGTCGTTGACGGTCGAAAGTTGCGCCCTTATAAGGGGCCCCAATCTGGCGGCGGAGAAATCCGGCCGCCGCTGTTCTTTGAGGCACGCCTCATTTGTCTGACCAACGGTCTGACAGGCGCAGGCTTCCGGGACGCGGAACATCAACACTATCGCATCGGCCGCGTGGCCGAGCACGACCAGCCCGGCCTCTTTAACGGAGCGCCGCCGAAGGACGCAAAGAGACCATGGCCAATACTACCTCCGCCAAGAAGGCGACCCGCAAGATTGCCCGTCGCACCGCGATCAACAAATCCCGCCGCACCCAGATGCGCGGATCGGTTCGTCTGGTCGAGACCGCGATCCAGAAGGGCGACCGCGCCGCGGCCGTCGAGGCGATGAAGCAGGCCGAGCCGCAGCTCATGCGCGCCGCCCAGCGCAACATCATTCACAAGAACAATGCGAGCCGGAAGGTGTCGCGCCTCACCGCGCAGATCGCCAAGCTCGCGAAGTAACCAAGTCAACCATTCCTGCTTCAGCAGAATGGATCGAAGGCCCGGCATCGCCGGGCCTTTTTGTTTTTCAGATTGGTCTCTTCGGATCGTTGTTTTCTTCGAACTGCGCGTCGCCCTGCACACCATCGCCATGCGGCGGCTCGTCACACATCGCAACGCAGCGCGCAAAAAGCAGACACTTACACCTCGCACATGCGCACCGCATCTGCGCGGCAGCACGGTTTCGCGCTGTCAATAGCTTCACCTCACACGCACAGCCGCGCACCGAAAGTTACCCTGCTGCAATGAACAGAAATTAGCGCGACTCGATAATCACTTATCGGCATAGCGTGACAGACCACTTCGAAAGCACGGCGGCGCTCAGGTGAATCGTAAATGATTTATGAATTTTTTTTGGCGCGCCCGGCTTTTGTGACAGCGGATGACGTCTGCGAATCTATGCGGAGATTCAAAAAGTTGGCGAAGCACATCGCGACCTTCACCGACATCGCGCACACGCCGCGCTGGTTTTTTCGTCACGCGCTGAAAATCATTCCGTTGCGGGAAGTTTAGCCTCGTGTATCTCTTAACCCGTCGCGGCGCCCCGCGACTGATCGGATCGAACGGTCTTTGAAGCAAAGAACTGTCGAACGAAAGGTCAAGGGCGGACGTGCAGATCAAGGTGCAGGTTAGCGACGCTTCCTCAGCGATGACGGAGAACTCGACTCACACGGTTTGTGAGATTGGCTTGCTATGTCGAATTCGTCTTCCTCGCACCGGATCACCGGGACGGGAGAAAAGCCGGAGCACAGAGCAGCCGCCTTCGTCGACGCAGGGGATGCAGAGGAACGTAGGGCAAGCGGGTCAAGACGGCAAAGCCAGAAGGCGTTAGGCGCCAGGCTGCCGCGATTTAAAAACTGGAATGACACGAGCTCGCTGCGACCCACGCAGTGAGAGGGGGAGTACTATGCCTTTCGAGACGTCCTTCGACATCGGTCTTCGCTCCACAACGGCAGACTCTGCGACGGCAACTGGCCCCACTGAAAGGCACCCCACGCGCACCCTGCGCTACTGCGTGCTGCGCCCGCCCAGTCCGCATTTAACTCCGCGCTGACTTTCCCGCTTTCGTCCCCGAATTCAGTGACCGCCGCCGGTGCGTTCGCGCCGAACGCGGAACTGTCTTCGACGAAGCGCCAAGGAAGCATTTTATTCGCCAAACCAACCAGAAACTTCAAACGAGAAAAGCAAACGAAATGGCAATCGCTGAAGGCATCGAACAGGATCGTTGGACCCGAGTGAAGGGGCGGCTGCGCTCCACGGTGGGAGAGGATGTTTATTCGAGCTGGTTCGCGCGCATGGATCTCGAGCGCGTCGGTGGAGAGAGCGTGCATCTGTCGGTGCCGACGCGCTTTCTCAAGAGCTGGATCCAGACCCATTATGCCGACCGGGTGCTGAGCTGCTGGCAGGCGGAGTTGCCGGAGGTGAGCCGGGTCGATCTCACCGTGCGCACGCCAGTCCGCGCGCCGGTCGTCGCCAAGGACGTCAAGGCGAGCGTCGAGGAACGGCTGAGCGAGCACGAGCATCGCGGTCCTTCGGAATTGCGCGCGGTCGCGACCGTGCCGGTCTCGGCCAGCCATGAGGCGCTCGGTGGCTCGCCGCTCGATCCGCGTCTGACATTTGCAACTTTCGTCGGCGGCCGCTCCAACACCCTGGCACTCGCCGCCGCACGTCAGGTGGCCGAAGGCCGCCGCGGCGACAATGTGATGTTCAACCCGCTCTATATCCATGCGGGCGTCGGCCTCGGCAAAACTCACCTGCTGCAGGCGGTGACCTGGGCCGGCAATTCCGCCGATCGGAAGGTTCTGTACCTGACCGCGGAAAAATTCATGTACGGCTTCGTCGCCGCGCTGAAGACGCAGACCGCGCTGGCCTTCAAGGAAGCGCTGCGCGGCATCGACGTGCTGGTGATCGACGATCTGCAGTTCCTGCAGGGCAAATCCACTCAGGCCGAATTCTGCCATACGCTCAACGCGCTGATCGATGCCGGCCGTCAGGTGGTGATCGCCGCCGACCGTCCACCGTCCGATCTGGAGAGCCTCGACGATCGCGTCCGTTCGCGCCTCGCAGGCGGACTCGTGGTCGAGATGGGCGCGCTCGGCGAAGAGCTGCGCCTCGAAATCCTCAAATCGCGCGTCTCGGCTGCCCGTGTGCATCACGCGAGCTTCGACGTGCCGTTGCCGGTGCTCGATTATTTGGCGAAGGCCATCACCCATAACGGCCGCGACCTCGAAGGCGCGATCAACCGCCTGCTCGCCCACTCCAAGCTCAACTCTACGCCGGTGACGCTGGAAATGGCGGAGCGCGAAGTCCGCGACCTGATCCGCCCGCAGGAGCCGCGCCGTGTCAAGATCGAGGACATCCAGCGCGTCGTCGCACGGCAGTACAATGTCAGCCGCTCTGACCTCCTTTCCTCGCGCCGTACCGCCAATGTGGTGCGCCCGCGGCAGGTCGCGATGTATCTCGCAAAGACGCTGACGCTGCGCTCCCTGCCGGAGATCGGACGCCGGTTCGGCGGCCGCGACCACACCACCGTGCTGCACGCGGTGCGCAAGATCGAAACGCTCGTCTCCAAGGATGTGACGTTGTCCGACGAGGTCGAACTGCTGAAGCGGCAACTCCAGGAATAACGGAAATCCAGCCGTTAAATCGGCCGGCTCTCTCTTGCACTGTGCCGCCAATCACGGCACCTTAACCGCCCCGCGACGGGGGCCGGGCACATCGCCCCGGTCCCCTTGCGGTGTCATGACCGGCGCGCCCACAGGGCTGCCCGGTTTCCCAACGATCGATGGCGGAGTGTCATGAAAGTTACGGTCGAGCGCGCGCAACTGTTGAAGTCTCTGGGACACGTTCACCGCGTGGTCGAACGGCGCAACACCATTCCGATCCTCGGCAACGTCCTGATCCGCGCCGATAGCCGGCTGAGCCTGAAGGCGACCGACCTCGACCTCGAAGTCACCGAAACGCTGCCGGCGGAAGTTGCCACCGGCGGCTCCACCACCGTGCCCGCGCACATGTTCTACGACATCGTACGCAAGCTGCCCGACGGCTCCCAGATCGTGCTGGAGAGCGACGGCGAGCGCTCTGTGCTCGCGATCCGCGCCGGGCGCTCGCGCTTTACACTGCAGACGCTACCGGAGAGCGATTTCCCGGATCTCGCGGCGGGCGAGATGACCCATTCGTTCACGCTCACCGCCGCCGACGTGAAACGCCTGATCGACCGCACGCAATTCGCGATCTCGACGGAAGAGACACGCTACTATCTCAACGGCATCTATCTGCATGCTGCAGGCTCGGCCAAGGAGCAGACGCTGCGCGCGGTCGCAACCGACGGCCATCGCCTCGCGCAATTCGACCTGCCGTTGCCCAAGAGCGCCGTCGGAATGCCGGGTGTCATCGTGCCGCGCAAGACCGTCGGCGAAGTGCAGCGCCTGATCGAGGACACCGAAGCCGAGATTTCGATTGAGCTGTCGCAGGGCAAGATCCGCTTCACGCTCTCCAATGTGGTGCTGACCTCGAAGCTGATCGACGGCACCTTCCCCGATTACGGCCGCGTCATTCCGCAGAACAACGAGAAGGAACTCGTCGTCGACAAGCGCGACTTCGAGGCCGCCGTCGATCGCGTCTCCACCATCTCGAGCGAACGCGGCCGCGCCGTGAAGCTCGCGCTGTCGGCAGGCAAGCTCGTGCTGTCGGTGGTCAATCCGGATTCCGGCAGCGCCACCGAAGAGCTTGAGGTCGACTATGCCTCCGATCCGCTCGATATCGGGTTCAACTCGCGCTATCTGCTCGACATCGCAGCCCAGATCCAGGGCGACGCCGCGGTGCTCAAGCTCGCCGATCCCGGCTCGCCGACGCTCATCCAGGACAAGGCCAACCGCGACGCGCTCTACGTGCTGATGCCGATGCGGGTGTAAGGTTTTTCCTTCTCTGATGCGCTTTATTCGTCATGCCCGGCCATAGCCGTTCGAAGAACGGCGTTGCTTCGCTTCGTCTATAGTGCCGGGCATACGCGTCTTTGCCATTCGATGTCTGGAAAGTATTCAAGACGCCGACGGCCGGGACACGCCCGACCATGACGAACATAAGTTACCCATGATCCTCTCCCGCATCCTGCGCCTCAGTCTCACGCAATTCCGCAGCTATCGCGCGGCAAGCGTTGCGCCGCGCAGCGATCTCGTGGTGCTGGTCGGCCCGAACGGCGCAGGGAAAACGAACTGCCTCGAGGCGATCTCGCTGCTCGCGCCGGGACGCGGATTGCGCCGCGCGCGTTTCGAGGACATCGCCAACCGCACGGGCGACGGCTCCTGGGCCGTCGCGGCGGAGGTTGAAGGTGCAGGCGGGCTTGCCACGCTCGGCACGGGCATCGACGCCCCCACAGGCGAGGGCACCTCGCCGCGCCGCGTTCGCGTCGATCGTGAAGCCGTATCCTCCGCAAGCGCCTTCGGCGAGCATTTACGCATGGTGTGGCTCACACCGTCGATGGACGGGCTGTTCACCGGCCCCGCCTCGGAACGGCGGCGCTTCTTCGACCGTCTCGTGCTCGCGATCGACAAGGACCATTCCAGCCGCGTCTCCGCGCTGGAGCGCTCGCTGCGTTCGCGCAATCGCCTCTTGGAGGATCGCAATTTCGATGCGCACTGGTGCGAGGCGATCGAACGCGAGACCGCCGAGCTTGCTGTTGCTGTCGCTGCCCAGCGCGGCCATACGCTACAGCGGCTCAGTGCAATGCTCGCGGCGCGCGGCGCGACCTCGGCGTTTCCGTCGGCCCGCATCACGCTCGACGGCTGGATGGAAAACGCGCTGATGAGTGAGCCCGCCACGGCGGTGGAGGACCACTATCGCGATATCCTGCGCAAGAGCCGCCTGCTCGATGCGGCCGCCGGGCGCACACTGAACGGCCCACACCTCACCGATTTGCATGTGATCTACGCGCCGAAGGACATGCCCGCGAAAGAAGCCTCCACCGGCGAGCAGAAGGCGCTGCTGATCGGTCTCATCCTCGCGCACGCAAGCCTCGTCGCCGAAATGACCGGAATCACACCGCTGTTGCTGCTCGACGAAGTGGTCGCGCATCTCGATCCGCGCCGCCGCGCGGCCTTGTTCGACGAACTCGCAACGCTCGGCGCACAGGTCTGGATGACCGGCGCGGACCCCGCCGCATTCATGGAAGCCGGCGCCCGCGCCGATCGGTTCGAGGTCGAGGACGGGGCGATCAAACCGGCCCGATAGGCGTCCATTTCAGCCTTTCCGCGCACCTGAAAACCGCCTTCGAAGGAGCCGCGAATCAGGCTTTTTGCAAGCCCTCGAAAGGCCTGTTCGCGGCCTTGAAAAATGGTCAGAAAATACTATTTTTTCAATAACTTGAAGGCACCTACTTTGTCCTAGGCTCTGGCCTGGTTTCGTGCCACAAATCAGCGCTTCGCGGCGTCTTTTTTTCAGACGCGCGTTCGTTACCCGCAAAGGTTTCTCATGACCGAACCCGCTCGCCAGCAGACCCCCGAATCCGTGGCCGCCGAATACGGCGCCGAATCGATTCGGGTGCTGAAAGGCCTCGACGCGGTTCGCAAGCGGCCGGGCATGTACATCGGTGACACCGATGACGGCTCCGGCCTGCATCATATGGTCTACGAGGTCGTCGACAACGCGATCGACGAAGCGCTCGCGGGCCATGCCACGCGCGTCGAAGTGACCCTCAATCCGGACGGCTCGATCACCGTGTACGACGATGGTCGCGGCATTCCGACCGGCATCCACAAGGACGAAGGCATTTCCGCAGCCGAGGTCATCATGACCCAGCTTCATGCCGGCGGAAAATTCGACCAGAACTCCTACAAAGTGTCCGGCGGCTTGCACGGCGTCGGCGTCTCGGTCGTCAATGCGCTGTCGAGCAAACTCGCACTGCGCATCTGGCGCGACGGCAAGGAACACTATATCGAGTTCAAGCACGGCGACGCGGTGGCGCCGTTGGAAGTGGTCGGCGATGCCAATGGCAAGCGCGGCACGGAAGTCACGTTTCTCGCCTCGCCCGAGACATTCACCCACACCGAATATGATTTCGACACGCTGGAGCATCGCTTGCGCGAGCTCGCCTTCCTTAATTCCGGCGTCAACATTCTATTGTCGGACAAGCGTCACGCCGTCGAGCGGCGCGAGGAACTGCATTACGAAGGCGGCGTCGAGGCCTTCGTAAAATTTCTCGACCGCAACAAGAAGGCCGTGGTCGATACGCCGATCGTGATGCGCGCCGAGCAGAACGGCATCAGCGTCGAAGTCGCGATGTGGTGGAACGACAGCTACCACGAGAACGTGCTCTGCTTCACCAACAACATCCCCCAGCGCGACGGCGGCACCCATCTCGCCGGCTTCCGCGGCGCGCTGACACGCCAGATCACCGGCTATGCCGACGGCATGGCGAAGAAGGAAAAGATCGCGCTCACCGGCGATGATTGCCGTGAAGGCCTCACAGCTGTCCTGTCGGTGAAGGTACCTGACCCAAAGTTCTCCTCGCAGACCAAGGACAAGCTCGTCTCCTCCGAAGTCCGGCCCGTTGTCGAGAACGTCATCAACGCCTCGCTCTCTGCCTGGCTCGAAGAACACCCCACCGAAGCCAGGACCATCGTCGGCAAGGTGGTCGAGGCGGCGGCGGCGCGCGAAGCCGCGCGTAAGGCACGCGACCTCACCCGTCGCAAGGGCGCGCTCGATATCGCCTCCCTGCCCGGCAAGCTCGCCGACTGTCAGGAACGCGATCCGGCGAAGTCCGAACTGTTCATCGTCGAGGGCGATTCCGCAGGCGGCTCCGCCAAGCAGGGCCGCAACCGCGAATTCCAGGCCGTGCTGCCGCTGCGCGGCAAGATCCTCAATGTCGAGCGCGCGCGCTTCGACAAGATGCTGTCCTCCGAGCAGATCGGCACGCTGATCACCGCGCTCGGCACCGGCATAGGTCGCGACGATTTCGATCTGTCGAAGCTACGTTATCACAAGATCATCGTGATGACGGACGCCGACGTCGACGGCGCGCACATCCGCACGCTGCTCTTGACGTTCTTCTTCCGCCAGATGCCGTCGCTGATTGAAGGCGGGCACCTCTATATCGCCCAGCCGCCACTCTACAAGGTGACGCGCGGCAAGTCCGAGCAATACCTCAAGGACGAGCGCGCGCTCGAGGATTATCTGATCGAAACCGGGCTCGACGATTGCACCCTCAAGCTCGCTACCGGCGAGGAGCGTAAAGGCCGCGACCTGCAGACGCTGGTGGAAGACGCCCGCACCATTCGCGGTCTGCTTGCCAACATCCACTCGCGCTATAACCGCGCGGTGGTCGAACAGGCCGCGATCGCGGGTGTGCTGAATACCGGCGTGATCGGCAGCCCCGAAACCGCCAATGCTGCTGCGGATTACATCGCCAAGCGTCTCGATGCGCTCGCGGATGAAGTCGAGCGCGGCTGGATCGGCACGTTCACCGAAGGCCAGGGCTTCACGTTCGAACGCACCGTGCGCGGCGTGAAGGAAGTAGCAATGATCGACGACGCGCTACTGTCTTCCGCCGAAGCGCGCAGGCTCGACGATTTCGCGGCTGCGCTGCAGGACGTCTATCCGCGCAGCGCCGTGCTTCGCCGCAAGGACTCGGAAACGCCGATCCACGGCCCCGTCAGCCTGTTCGAAGCCGTCACCGATGCCGGCCGCAAGGGCGTCGCCTACCAGCGCTACAAAGGCCTCGGCGAGATGAACCCCAACCAGTTGTGGGAAACCACGCTCGACACCAACGCGCGATCGCTGCTGCAGGTGAAGATCCGCGAGGTGGATGCCGCCGACGATATCTTCACCAAGCTGATGGGCGACGTCGTCGAGCCGCGCCGCGAGTTCATTCAGGACAACTCGCTCGACGCGAATGTGGACGTGTAAGTTTTCGATCCCCTGCGTTCTGGAACCTGCTGGCGTCACGAAACAGGTTTGCCACGGCGGCTAACCGTCCGTTAACGCAACTGCACGCCGCGCCCATGGCGGCACGTCTGCGCGCGCCCACAAACTTTTAACTGCCGTTTGCTAGTCAGGGGTCCCGAAGCGGCATGGGCACGCCTGCCCAAAACGCCACCGAGACCCCTGTGATGCAATCCGTCGCCGTCATTGTCGCCGCCTACAACGCGGAAAGCACGATCGTCGCTTCGGTCGAAAGCATCCTGCTCGGCACGACACCATGTCACATCTATGTTGTCGACGATTGCAGCAGGATTCCCGCTGCGACCGCCCTTTCGCATCTGGAAGACCGGATCGAGATCATCCGTCTCGATCAGAATGTCGGGCCTGCCGCTGCCCGCAACATTGCGATCGACAGAGCAATCAAGGCAGGTTTTGAATTCATCGCGATCCAGGACGCCGACGATATCTCGTTTCCGACTCGCCTCGAAAAGCAGATCGCATTCATGCGCGGCCACCCGCGTGTCGGCGCCTGCGGCACATGGACATGCCTGCTGGACGAAAACCTGACCGGCGCTTTCTCGCCCGAACTGGAGGCCAAAGCTGTCGCAGTCCGGGAAACGAAAAAAATCGGCAACTTCGGCACATGGACATTGCTGTTCGACGAGCAGTCGCAGCGGACGGTCCATCTGTTTTCACGCGTGACAGACCCGAAGGATGTCCGCAACACGATGTTCTTCAACATCGGCCTGTCGCATACATCGGCGGTTATGCGGAGTGAAGCGCTCAGGAAAGTCGGACTCTATTCAACCGATTATCCCGCTGCGGAAGATTACGAACTGATGCGCCGGATCGGCACGCAGTTCGATCTCGCGAACATTCCGGAATGCCTCGTGCATTACCGGATTTCGCCGGGCGGCATTTCGCAGAGCCGCCGCCGCCGCCAGTTGTACGACCGTCTCATGATCCAGGTGAAATACTTTGAAGTGACGCAATGGCGCGCTTGGGTCGGCGCGGCGAAAACGCTGGCGACGATGGTCATTCCGCGTCAGCTCAAGGACATGATCCGGTCAGCCTGACGATTGCGTAATCGCGCTATTTGGCGTCTGCGCGCTTCGGCGGCTCAGAACCAGCCGTGGGATGATCAGCAACACCCCTGTGAACAAGTACGCCAGGCTCGCGCCTCCCAGACCGAACAGCGGAATCAGCACGGCATAGAGGGCCGCCGACAACGGGACGGCTGCCAAAGCGATGATCGCTATGGCGCGATCATGATGAAGCGCGACCAGAACATAATTGTAGCTGTCGACGCCAACCCGGAACAGGGTCGCGGCTACGATGATCCAGAATACGGACAGATGCTCTGCCAGCAACGGCCGCCCCACATAGGGAATGAGAAACGGCAAAGCGACAATCAGGGCAACCCCCAAAGACACCGCAAAGCCGGCCGTGCGCAGCTCGACCCGAGCCAGCAACTCGCGAAATTCCGAGATGCTCTCCCGGGCGGAACGGACGAGATTCGAGAGATAGGGGAGGAAGATGGCGGAGAGTGAAAGATTATGGATCACATTGGCTATCGACCAGAAGAACGTATAGACGCCCGTCAATTCGAGGCCGAGCAAAAGCGAGACCAGAAAGCGATCGATGTAGAGATTCGTCGCGACGCTCATGTCCTTGAGATAGAACGGAACGCTCTGCGGAATGCCTTCCGTGAGCAGCCGGGTATCCAGCCGCACATATCTCCACGCGCCGCGGCGCGTGACAAAGGCCGCGAGAACAATCCACATCAGTACAAGGCCGGCAAGCCAGCCGGCGATCAGCATCTCCAGCGTTCGAGTCGACGGCACGAGCAGGCCGAGGGCGATCACGCCGATCGGCCATAGTCCGGCGCGAAGAAAGAACAGCACGTTCGACAGCACCACATGACCGCGATAGGTCAGCATGATGGCGGCGTCATCAGACAGATGTTCAAGCAGCGCTACGCCGCTGAATAGCATCAGAACCGACCAGGGCACAGGCGCGCCCATCACGGCGTTGACGACATAGACGATCGCCTGAAGAACTAGATTGAATCCCACCGACAAGACCAGCCGCGTGGCCATCAGCGGACCGACGCGGGCAAGCGTTGAGCGTGCCGCTTGCCGGCCGATCCAGTCATTCGTACCGAAACCCGCAAAGGCAGGCAGTATCGTGGTGCCGGCCACCAGCAGCCCGTAGATGCCGAGTTCGCTCAGGCCGAGATAGCGCGCGGTATAGAGTGACAACGCGAATTTCGAGACCGTGTTGAGGCCACGGATCGCGATGAGCAGTAAGGGAGTCATGAGGTTCGACCAGTTCAGGTCGAACACATTTGCGCGTTTCATAGTTAAGAGGCCTGACAGGCGGCTATCATGGATGGTTTCGCAAACTTTATCATGCCATCCGCATGATGAATCTTAAGAGCGAGGAGCCGACTGATCGGCGCTGTCCGGCAGTGTTAAGAAATCCATAACGAATGGGCATGCCGGCACTGCAGAGTGTCCCGAAAGTTTGTTCACGACACCTCGCTCAACGCCAACCTGATCAACGCTTCATCTCCACTAGCGCTTCCTACATCGGGGTTGGAGAAACCTTGATGTATCCCGCGAAGGGATGCTCCATATCGACGATCAAATTGACGGCCGCAGCGATGGAGAATGCCGCAACGGCAAAGGCGACGAACACGACAGCATTCGGCGGCGCGAACACCGCGTAGCTGAAGAACAATACACTCAACCAGAATATCACCGCGATCAGAAAGAGATGCGGCGTGTGTGCACTTGTTTGAAGAGCCAGCAACCGACTGGTTTGCATGAGGTCGTCGATCATATGCAGACCGCTTGCGCGAGCTTCCCGGCCAACATCGTCTTCCGGTGTGAAGGCACGCAGCCTGCGCTGAATTTCGTTCAGCATTCCAACGCTGCGAGAATGATCGGTCGAGACCGCCATAGAGGCCGTCCATGTCTGCGCAATTTTTTCTTCCGTGAAGGCGCGCAGCAAGTCGCGCACCGGCTTGGCCTCCGGGCCGAAATGCACCGCCTCGCGATCGAACAATCTGAGATTCGTACTGAACTGCTCGATCGCCTTTCTGCTGCTATCCAGATCGGTCTTGGCGTTCGCGATCAGCAAGCCGACGACAAGCGCCGCCATAAGACCCACGGCACTCATCGCGAGATGAACTGTTTTGCTTGTCGGTTCAGAGAGGTAGCGTTTAGGAAGCTTCCTGCTGAGCAACAGGCCCGCCAGACTGGCCCCGAAAATGCAAACGAAAGCAATAAAACCCGTACCGGTGAACATTTGGCCACCCCAGACGAGCGTGCAAAGACCTAACGATCCGCGGCCGCCGGTCTGGTGTCAAGCAATCTCATCGAGCGGCCAGAACTTCCCGCCTTGGCCACGTTAAAGCCTGTTACGGCCTCATGAACGGCACCAGCATCGGCACCCTTTTGCGGTAGGCGTCGTATTCGCCTTCACCGAGTTCGGCGCGAAGCCAATTCTCCTCGATCCGGGCCTTGAGCCAGATTCCTGCTGCGATGAAGACAATCGACAGCAGACTCAGCACCGTCGCCAGCGCAATGGCCGTCGCGATCACGGCGACCAGCAAGCCAGTATAGATCGGGTGGCGCACAATGGCGTATGGACCCGTTTCAACAACATGATGCCCTTCTTTCAAGGTCACCGATCCTGACCACAGGCGCCCGAGATGAATGCGCGCCCACCACGCGAAGCAAAAGCCAAGAATCGCCAATACCGCCAGCGCGTAGCCACCACCGAAACCGACATGATAGAGACGCCCCGCGCCGAGCCATCGCGCCGTCCGATAATAAAGCAATACGCTGCCTGCGAGCAGCAGGGACTGATACAGCCACGTCAGCGGCGTTACCGGCTTGCGCAGGGTCGCACTGCTCCAGAGTGCAGCGACAACCCATGACGCGATCCAACCCACCCAAGCGCCGAGAAATATCAAGCCAGGTCGCATGGTGCCCTTCCGTCGATGGAACTTGGTAAACATTATGTACCGCTTCACAGTCACAAGTATGTCAGCGACATGATCGATGGAGCGTCTCGAAGCTTTAGTCTAACCGCAGTGCCCTCGCGGCCCGTTCCGATCGATGTATAATCCCACTTCCGAACAGGGAGACGTGCGATGAGCTGGATGCCCTCCAACGACCCGATCCTCGGCGACCCGCAATCCTGTGACGCGCTCGAACTCGTCATCGTGCCGCGCACCCGCGATCTCGGCGACGGCTTCGCCGTTCGCCGCGCGCTGCCACACGGCAAGCGCCAGATGGTCGGCCCTTTCATCTTCTTCGATCATTTCGGCCCAGTGCAGTTCATCGCAGGTCAGGGCATGGACGTGCGGCCGCATCCGCATATTGGCCTTGCCACCGTCACCTATCTGTTCGACGGCTCCATCATGCACCGCGACAGCGAGGGCAACATTCAGGAGATCAAGCCGGGCGCGATGAACCTGATGACCGCCGGGCGCGGCATCGCCCACTCCGAGCGCACGCCGGACGTGCCCCGCGCCAACGGGCAGAAAATGCTCGGCCTGCAGAGCTGGATCGCACTGCCGCAGAACCGCGAGGAGATCGCGCCGTCGTTCCAGCATTACAGCGCCGCCAGCCTGCCCCTCGTCAGCGACACCGGGCTCAAGGCGCGCATCATCGCTGGCAAGGCGTTCGGCGCAACATCACCCGTCGATCAAACCTCCGAATGGTTCTACGCTGAGGTCAGCCTCGATGCCGGATCGCACGCACCGCTCGATGCCGATCACGAGGAGCGCGCGGTCTATCTCGTCGAGGGCGAGGTGGAAATCGCGCATGAACGCTACGAGGCTCCGCGCCTCCTGATCTTCCGCCCCGGCGACCGCATCACTATCAATGCGGTGACGCCGACAAAAATGATGTTCCTCGGCGGCACCGCGCTCGAGGGACCGCGTTACATCTGGTGGAATTTCGTCTCATCGAGCCGCGAACGCATCGAACAGGCCAAACAAGACTGGAAGATGGGCCGCTTCGCGCATGTCCCCGAGGAGACCGAATTCATTCCGTTGCCGGAATGAAAATTCATGACTGTCCCATGAGCGGAGACGCCTGACCGATGCCAAGCCTGACATTCGACCGCGCCTTTCTCACTAATCTTCTCGGCACCTTGACCGACCGGGGACGTGACCTGATCCGCGGTTTGACGCAAGGATCGCCGCATCGCCTTGCCGACGGCGAACTCGCCGAGCTTGGCGAGACATTGCTGTCCCGGCGTGGCGAAGCCACCGGCGTCGCTCTCGCACAAGCGCTGCTGGCCGGCTATGAAGCGGCGACGCCTGAACAGCGCCTCGCCTTTCTCGAAGCGCTCGCCGATATGTTCGGTCCCGAACGCGAAGCCATCGAAAGCGCAATCGAGAAAGTGCGCGCCGAAGGCTTGAGTCCGGATGCAGTCAGCGCGCTGCATGAATCCGCCGAGCCGCGGCGACAGGAGTTGATCCGCCGCCTCAATCTCGCGCCCGGCGGCACCGCCGCGCTGGTGCGAATGCGGGAAGAGCTGCTGGCCTATCTCGGCGAGCATCCGCAGTTGCGCGTAGTCGACGACGATTTTGTCCACCTATTCGCATCGTGGTTCAATCGCGGCTTTCTGGTGCTGCATCGAATCGACTGGACGACGCCCGCCAACATTCTGGAAAAAATCATCCGCTACGAAGCGGTGCACGCCATCAAGAACTGGGACGATTTGCGCAATCGGCTCGCACCGCCTGACCGGCGCTGCTACGGCTTCTTCCATCCCCGGCTTGTCGACGAGCCACTGATCTTCGTTGAGGTCGCGCTGACGAAGGAGATTCCCGGCGCCATCGCGCCGCTGCTTGAGGAAACCCGCACGCCAATCGCACCTAAACAGGCCACCACTGCCGTGTTCTATTCGATCTCGAACACCCAGCGCGGCCTCGGCGGCATTTCGTTCGGCAACTTCCTCATCAAGCAGGTGGTCGAGGACCTGAAGCGCGAGTGGCCGAACCTCAATACGTTCGTGACTCTTTCGCCGGTGCCGGGGTTCGCGGCGTGGCTCGCGCGCGAGCGCGCGTCGGATAGTCCCGCGGCCCTTGACGCTGCGGACAAGGAGACACTGACCGCACTCGACCAGCCCGGCTGGATCGACGACCCTGCGATCGCCGAACGCGTGAAGCCGGTGCTGCTGGCTGCGGCAGCCTACTATTTCCTGGAAGCCAAGGACAAACGTGGCCGCGCCGTCGATCCGGTCGCGCGCTTCCATCTGGGCAATGGCGCAAGATTGGAGAAGCTCGATTACCTCGGCGACACTTCGACCAAGGGTCTCAAGCAATCACACGGACTGATGGTGAATTATTGCTACGACCTCGACGACATCGAGGATAATCACGAAGCATTTGTCGAGAAAGGCGTCATCGCCGCCTCAACCGCCGTGCGCAAAAGACTGCAGACCAAGTCCGGCCTGAGCGGCGCGGCATAGCCAGCGTCAGACGCTCACGCAGCGCCTGACAAATAAGCTTCGCGGCGGCCAATCATCCGCTCTGCGGCGATCTTCGCGGCTTCCTTGGTATCGGTCGCGCAGATGCGATACTCGAGCGCCGGCAATACAATCGCGTCACGCCGGATGAAGAACGATTTCAGCGAACGTGAGGGAATCGCCACGCGCGCGAGCGCTTCGGCAACGTTATCGACTGCACCGAAAGCGAACAGCGCACCGGTCGTAGCCACGCGTACTTCGTAAATTCCGGGACCAATGGGCGCTTCCAGTTTGTCGCCTCGCGCTGCCGTCGGATAGCGCTTCCAGTCGCCCCAAGTGGTAATCATCTCAGCCTCGGAAAAGTTAACGCAAAACTGCTCAGTATTGATTAGTGCGGTTCAACGCCTGCAGGTTCAATTTGTTCCAAATGTGGTTGCCACACGCGCGTTGTTCAAGGATGTCGCGCTTTCGTGAAGATAGTTCGTGAAGATAGAAAGTTCCGGGTCAGATGGGCAATCCGTGCTTCTGCGCCAGCTCTTTCAGCGACGTCTGCGGGCGGGCACCGATGTGCTGGATCACTTCCGCCGCGGCCATTGCGCCGAGCCGGCCGGCCTGCTCGTAGCCGGCTTCACGAACGAGACCGAACAGGAAACCGGCGGCGAACAGATCGCCTGCGCCGGTGGTGTCGACCACGCTCCGTGCGGGGAAAGCGGAGACTGCGGTGATCCCTTCCTTCGCCGCGACGACGCACCCCTTCTCGCTGCGCGTGACGACACCGAGCGCGACATCGTTGCGCAACTGCGCGAGCGCGGCGTCAAAATCCTGCGTGTCATAGAGCGACTGCAATTCCGCTTCGTTGGCGAAAATCAGATCGACCGTCTTGTCACGCATCAGGGCGATGAATTCATCGCGATAACGGCCAACACAGAACGCATCCGACAGCGTCAGCGCGACCTTGCGGCCGTGCTGGTGCGCGATCTGCGACGCCTTGACGAAAGCATCCTTGGCGTCCTTCGGGTCCCACAGATAGCCTTCAAGATAGATGATCGACGCCGCGGCGATCTCATTCTCAACAATATCAGCCGCTGACAGTTCCTGCGCCGCACCGAGGTAGGTGTTCATGGTGCGCTCGCCATCGGGCGTGACCAGGATGTAGGAACAGCCGGTCGCAGGCCCATCCTTTGCGGCTGCCGTGCCGAACGCGACACCCGCAGCACGAATGTCATGTGCATAGAGCTGGCCGATCTGGTCGTCCTTGATTTTGCCAACATAGGCCGCGCGGGCGCCCAACTGGGCGACGCCGACGATGGTGTTGGCCGCCGAACCGCCGGAGACTTCCGTCGCAGGGCCCATGTCGCTGTAGATCGACGCGGCGCGGGCCTCGTCGATCAGCGCCATCGAACCTTTCGTCATGCCGTGGTCGGTCAGGAACTTGTCGTCCACCCGCACAAGAATGTCGAAAAGGGCGTTACCGATGCCGAGAACATCGTATTTGGCGCTGTTCATTAAGATTAATCCTGCGGAGTGAGGCCGAAACCGGCGAAAGCTGGTAAAAGACGGAGACGTTCGCAGCGGGTTGAACGCCAGCGCGACCTATCACGACAAACCCTCTGCCAGCAAGCAGCGGTACTTTCGATCCATTCCAAGACAGCCCTTCCAAGACGCCGATGATCCGCCACATCCTCACGGTTTCCGCCGGAACGCTGATCTCGCGGGTCTTGGGCTTTCTCCGCGACACCCTGATCGCGGCGCTGCTCGGCGCGGGTCCGGTCGCGGACGCTTTCCTGGTCGCGCTGCAATTCATCAATGTCGCGCGCCGCGCGCTCTCCGAGGGCTCGCTGAACGCTGCGCTGGTACCGATCTATCTGCGGCTGCGCGACAGCGAGGGCGCAATCGCGGCCACCGCTTTCGCGGGACAGGTGATGGGAAGCCTCTGCCTGATCCTGATCGGCATTGCCGTTGTGTTCACTGGGTTGATGCCGTTCGTGATCTCGGTGATGGCGCCGGGCTTTATCGGACATCAGACCATGCAACTCGCAATCGACGATGCGCGGCTGATGATGCCATACTTCGCTTTCGTCGGCCCGATCACGGTGATGATGGGCGTGCTCAACGCCGAGCGGCGTTTCCTGCTCACCGCATTCTCGCCGGTGCTGTTCAACCTGATGATGATCGCCATCATCCTGTCGCTGCTCCTGTGGCATCACGATGCGCAAACATCCGCGACGATTATCGCGGGCGCGGTCGGCGTTGCCGGGTGCTTCCAGATGCTGGTGCTGATCCAGCGGCGCCCATGGCGCAGCGGCCTCGCCGCGCCCATTCGCATCTCCTTCAATCCGCAGATCCGCGCCTTCTATCGCAAGGCCGTCCCCGGCATGATCGCGAATTCCGGGCCGCAATTCCTGATCGTCGCAGGCGCGATTATCGCCTCCGGCGCGCCCGCCGCCGTCTCCTGGCTTTATTTCGCCAACCGCCTGATCGAACTGCCGCTCGGCATGGTCGGCGTCGCCATGGGCACCGTGCTGATGCCGGAATTCACCCACGCGATCCAGAACGACGACCATGATGCCCTCACCCATGCGCAATCGCGCGGCGTCGAACTCGCCCTCGGTCTGGTGCTGCCGGCAACGCTCGGTTTGATGCTGCTGAGCGAACCAATCATCGGCATCCTGTTCCAGCACGGAGCGTTTACCGCAACCGACACCGTCGCAACCGCGGAGGCGCTGTCCGTGCTCGCGCTCGGGCTTCCCGCCTATGTGCTGGTGAAAGTTCTGTCCCCCGCCTTTTTCGCGCGCGAGGACACCCGGACGCCGCTTCTCGCTACGCTCGCAGGCATCGCAAGCGCGGTGATTGCGGGCCTTCTGGTCAGCCATCGCTTCGGCGTGTCCGGCATTGCCGCGAGCATCTCGCTCGGCGCCTGGATTTGCGCCCTGATCCTCACCTGGCGCGGTGCATCCTCGTTCGGCTTTTCCATCGACGAGACCGCGCGCATGCGGCTGCCGCGCATCGTGCTGTGCGCCGCCATCATGGGCCTTACGCTTTTCACCTCGCAATATTTCGTCGCCCCCCTGACGGAGAACGCGCCGTTCTTCCCCCGCCTCACCATCCTGGGCGGAATGATCGCGGCCGGCATTTCGTTCTACGGCCTGTTGCTCGACCTGTTCGATGTCGTGAGCTGGGGCGAGGCTTTCGGCGACTTGCGCGACCGGAGCCCGCGTGGCAAGTGAGCGGCGGAAGCGGCTCGCGGCCTTGAGCCCTTTCACGGGAACGGCATCATGACAGCGATTCAGCGGGTTTTTTCAGGCGTCCAGCCGACGGGCAATCTGCACCTCGGCAACTATCTCGGCGCCATCGTCAATTTCGTCAAACTGCAGCAGACCCACAACTGCATCTATTGCGTGGTGGACCTGCACGCGATCACCGTGTGGCAGAACCCGACCGAACTGACGCACAACATCCGCGAAGTGACGTCGGCGTTCCTCGCGAGCGGCATCGACCCCGAAAAGCACATCGTGTTCAACCAGAGCCAAGTGGCCGAGCATGCGGAGCTCGCCTGGGTGCTGAACTGCGTCGCGCGTCTCGGCTGGCTGAACCGCATGACCCAGTTCAAGGAAAAGGCCGGCAAGGATCGCGAGAACGCATCCGTCGGCCTTTACGCCTATCCAAACCTGATGGCGGCGGACATTCTCGTCTATCGCGCGACCCATGTGCCGGTCGGCGAGGACCAGAAGCAGCATCTCGAACTGGCACGCGACATCGCGCAGAAATTCAACAATGACTTTTCTGAGTCTATCGCCGCGAAGGGGTACAACGCGAAATTCTTCCCGCAACCCGAGCCGCTGATCACCGGCCCGGCCACGCGCGTAATGTCGCTGCGCGACGGCTCGAAGAAAATGTCGAAATCCGATCCTTCGGATTACTCGCGCATTAACCTCACCGACGATGCCGACGCCATCGCACAGAAAATCCGCAAGGCCAAAACCGATCCCGAGCCGTTGCCCTCCGAGGAGGAAGGCCTGAAGTCGCGCCCCGAAGCCGACAATCTCGTCGGCATCTACGCCGCGCTGTCCGGCCGCACCAAGGCGGACGTGTTGCGCGACTTCGGTGGCGGACAATTCTCCGGCTTCAAATCGACACTGGTCGACCTGTCCGTGCACAAACTGGGCCCGATCGGTGCGGAAATGAACCGGCTGATGCAGGACCCCGGCCATGTCGATGCCGTGCTGGTGAAAGGTGCCGAGCGCGCCCGCGCCATCGCCTCCGAGACCATGAAGGCGGTGAAGGACATTGTCGGCTTCGTGCAGGCAAAATAATCCGCTTTTCGCGACACAAGCCCTTCTGCCATCAACCTTATTTCAGGGCCGCATATCTGCGCTGCGGCCTTGACCGTGCTTTTTACGGCGCCATCTGTTAGGAGAAGGCATCGCAACCCGATCGCGCCGGCCTTGAACCGGTGATGTGTTGGAGACACCCATGTTTATCCAGACCGAAGCTACCCCCAACCCCGCAACGCTGAAGTTCCTGCCCGGCCGCACCGTACTCGACAACGGCACGATGGAATTCACCAGCCGCGACAGCGCCGTGCGCTCGCCGCTTGCGGTGAAACTGTTCGACATTCCCGGCGTCACCGGCGTGTTCTACGGCTCCGATTTCGTCACCGTCACCAAGGACGACGGCGACTGGCAGCACCTGAAGCCCGCCATTCTCGGCACCATCATGGAACACTACATGTCCGGTGCGCCGATCCTTGCCGACGGTGCGCAGCCAGATGCCGGTCCGCATGCCGAGGAATTCTTCAACGAGGCCGACGCCGAGACGGTCGGCATCATCAAGGACATCATCGAAACCCGCGTCCGCCCGGCGGTCGCCAGTGATGGCGGCGATATCACCTTCCGCGGCTTCAAGGATGGCATCGTGTTCCTCGACATGAAGGGCTCGTGCTCGGGCTGCCCGTCCTCGACCGCGACGCTCAAACACGGCATCCAGAACCTGCTCAAGCATTTCGTGCCCGACGTTGTCGAAGTGAGGCCGATGTAAGCCTCCTCGCACCTGCGAGAGCGACGATTTGACGATGGCCGGGCTTGACCCGGCCATTTATTTTTTCGAATGCTTGCGCAACAGCAGGGCCTTTCCGCCTGCGATTTCAGCTTTCACGAAACCCTTCTCCTACAATCATGCTCGTTCTCGCCATCGATACCGCGCTGGAATCCTGCGCCGCCGCGGTGCTCGACACCGAAGCGGAAGCCTTTCGCGCACGACAGAGTCTGCCGATGAAGCGCGGCCACGCCGAAGCGCTGATGCCACTGATCGACGAGGTGATGACGGCCTCCGGCCTTTCCTATGCAGCGCTCGACCGGATCGCGGTCACCGTTGGTCCGGGCAGCTTCACCGGGCTGCGGGTGGGCATTTCGGCGGCCCGCGGACTGGGTCTTGCCGCCAACCGTCCTGTTGTCGGCATCACCACACTCGCCGCCTATGCCGCTCCGCTGATCGGAGAGGAAAGCGAAACACCGGTGATCGCGGCGATTGACGCCCGCCACGGCCATGTCTACGCCCAGGTGTTTTCTGGCGACGGCACAACGCTCATCAAACCCGCCATCATACCGCTCGAGGAGGTTTTCCGCGCCGCGCGCTTCGGCGCAGCGCATATCGTCGGCGACGCCGCCGATATGCTCGCGGCGCAATGGCCGTCGCAGTTCGAACCGCCCATGTCGGCCGACCGGCAGGCAGCCCCGGATATCGCATGGGTGGCGTGGCTCGGCGCCAGCGTCGATCCGGACGAGGCACCGCCGCGTCCGTATTATCTGCGCGCGCCCGATGCCAAGACCAAGGCCGAACTGGCGCAACGCTGATGGCGGGCCTTATCGCGAAATTTCTGTCGCTTTTCTCGTCACACAATAATGCGGCGGTCGAGCCCACGAATTTGCGCGACGCGCCCGCGATGGCGCGGCTTCACAAATCCTCCTTCCATCGCGGATGGGATGTCGGCGAGTTCGAGCAATTGCTCACTGACCGCAGCGTGCTCGCACACAAGCTGCGCATGGGCCGCACCGTCGCGGGCTTTATCCTCTCCCGCATGGCGGCCGATGAGGCGGAAATTCTGTCGGTCGCGATCGCGCCCAACCTGCGCGGCCGCGGCCTTTCCGGCCCGCTCGTCCGGACCCATCTCGGCTATCTTGCAGGGCAAGGCATTCGCACGGTTTTTCTCGAGGTCGAGGAAAACAACCAGCCCGCGCGCGCGCTATATGCGCGGGCGGGTTTCAGCACCGTCGGGCGCCGTGAGCGTTACTATAAAGATGACAGTGGCGCTCAATTAAATGCCATCGTGATGCGGCGCGACTTGTCGTCGTAGCTTCGGAATGGCAAAATAGCGCCATGCCAGTTGTGAAACCCGTTCCCGCTTCGACATCGACCGACATCGAGTCGCGCTGTGCCGCGACCGGCATGCGCATGACCGAACAGCGCCGTGTGATCGCGCGCGTACTTGCGGAATCCACCGACCATCCCGACGTGGAAGAACTCTATCGGCGCTGTGTCACGGTCGACGACAAGATCTCGATTTCGACAGTGTACCGCACCGTCAAGCTGTTCGAGGATGCAGGCATCATTGAACGTCACGACTTCCGCGAGGGCCGCGCGCGCTATGAGCAGGTGCCAGACAACCATCACGACCATCTCATCAACCTGCGCGATGGCAAGGTGATCGAATTCACCTCCGAGCAGATCGAGGTGCTGCAGACCGAGATCGCCCGCAAGCTCGGCTACCGGCTGGTGGATCACCGCCTGGAACTGTATTGCGTTCCGCTGGATGACGATAAAAGCTGAAATTCCATGATTTTCAGCGGCTTTTGCGGCCCGTGATCGCTGGATTCGGTCCCCGATCCGCTATATCTGAAGCGCCTGTCGCGAAAGGGGCCCTGTTCCTTCCGCCATCGCCGCAACTAACCCGGTTCTCATGACGCCGCCGCGCAAGCTGCACATCAAATCCTACGGCTGCCAGATGAACGTCTACGATGCGCAACGCATGGTGGATACGCTGGCTCCTGAAGGATTCGTGGAGACGGCGGACGCCACTGAGGCCGACCTCGTCATCCTCAACACCTGTCACATCCGCGAGAAGGCCTCGGAGAAAGTATTCTCCGAACTCGGACGCCTGCGGGTGATGAAGGAAGAGGCTGCGCGCGAGGGGCGCGAGATGAAGATCGCTGTCGCCGGCTGCGTGGCGCAGGCCGAAGGCGAGGAGATCACCCGCCGCGCCTCGACCGTCGATGTCGTGGTCGGCCCGCAGAGTTACCATAATCTGCCAAAACTTCTGGCCAGAGCACGCAGCGGCGCGCCCGCGATCGAAACCGAATTTCCGATCGAGGATAAATTCACATCTTTGCCCGCGCCGAAGCCCGCGGCGATCCGCGCGCGTGGCATCTCGTCGTTCGTCACCGTGCAGGAAGGCTGCGACAAATTCTGTACCTTCTGCGTGGTGCCCTATACGCGCGGCATGGAAGTGTCGCGACCGGTCGCGGCCATCGTCGATGACGTGAAGCGCCTCGTCGACAATGGCGTGCGCGAAATCACGCTGATCGGTCAGAACGTCAACGCCTATCACGGCGAAGGCGAGGATGGGCTGACAGGGTCGCTTGGCCGCCTGCTGCATCGCCTCGCCGCCATTCCGGGGATCGCGCGGCTGCGTTATTCGACGAGCCACCCACGTGACGTCGATGATTCGCTGATCGAAGCCCATCGTGACATTCCCGCCGTGATGCCGTTCGTGCATCTGCCGGTGCAGTCCGGCTCCGACCGGATTCTCGCGGCGATGAACCGCAAACACACTGCGGCCGATTACATCCGCACCATCGAGCGGTTCCGCAAGGCGTCCCCGGCGATTGCATTTTCCTCGGATTTCATCGTCGGGTTTCCAGGTGAAAGTGAACAGGATTTTTCCGATACCCTCGCACTCGTCACACAAATCAGCTACGCTGGCGCCTATTCGTTCAAGTATTCGCCCCGCCCGGGCACCCCGGCGGCGGACATGCAGGAGACGGACACGGCCTTGGCGGTTCCAGCAGCGGTGATGGACGAGCGCCTGGCGCAGCTCCAGGCCTTGATCGACGCCCAGCAGGCGAGCTTCAACAGGGCTGCCGTCGGCCAGACGGTCGAGGTGCTGTTCGAACGCGCGGCGCGTGAACCCGGCCAGATCGTCGGTCGTACTCCCTATCTGCAACCGGCACATGTGATGGCGCCCGCCGACATCATCGGTCAAGTTCTGCCGGTCACCATCGACAGTCTGGAACGCTACAGCCTCAAGGGCCGCCTCGCGCCCACACATGCGGCGGACATACCTCGCATATCTTCGATCCCTGCAACGGAGCCTGAAACCTTTGCCTAAAAGCGCAGCGGATTCATCTTCACTCGCTCCCGGCCGCAAACCCGATCGCGACCTTTCCTCCTCACCGGAAACACAGATCGTCGTTGCCTTCGACGACAACCGCGCGGCCTCCGCGCTGGTCGGGCCATATGGCCAGCATCTTGCTCTGATCGAACGCCGCCTCGGCGTGGTCGCCGACTCGCGCGGCAACCACGTCACCATCGCGGGCTCACGCGATGGCTGCGACGCCGCGCGCCGCGTGCTGGAGACACTCTACAAGCAGGCTTTGGCCGCAACCGATATCAGCCACGGCGATGTCGAAGGCGCGATCCGCGCCATTCTCGCGCAGGGCTCGCTGTTCGATTTCGAGTCCCGCCCCGGCAAATCCTCGTTCGAGGAAATCAATCTGCGCAAGCGCCCGGTGCGCGCCCGCACCGCCGCGCAGGACGCCTATATCCGTGCACTGAAGCGCAACGAACTGGTGTTCGGCATCGGCCCCGCGGGCACCGGCAAGACTTGGCTTGCGGTCGCGCAGGCTTGTCAATTGTTCGAGCGCAAGGAAGTCGACCGCATCATCCTGTCGCGACCGGCAGTGGAAGCGGGCGAGCGACTCGGCTTCCTGCCGGGCGACATGCGGGAGAAGGTCGATCCTTATCTGAGGCCGATCTACGACGCACTGTACGACCTGATGGATGCGCGCGTCGTCGAGCGCGCGCTTCAAAGCGGCGAGATCGAGATCGCACCGCTCGCCTTTATGCGCGGCCGCACGCTCACCAATGCCGCGATCATTCTCGACGAGGCTCAGAACACCACGTCGATGCAGATGAAGATGTTCCTGACGCGCCTCGGCGAAAACAGCCGTATGATCATCACAGGCGACCCGAGCCAGGTCGACCTGCCGAACGGCCAGCAGTCGGGCCTCGCGGAAGCCTCAAAACTTCTGTCCGGTGTGGAAGGCATCGCGCAGGTGACGTTCGCCGCCGAAGACGTGATCCGCCACGAACTGGTCGCGCGCATCGTTGCAGCTTACGAAGGCGCGCCGCGTCCCGCCTCTCCGGCCAAGCCCACCTGAGACGATGCCGCTCCCTCCTACCGCCGATGTTCTGATCGCCGCCGATTGCTGGCAGGTGCAGACCGATGCCGAAGATATCGTCCAGCGCGCCATCACGACTGCAGCTTCGTTCGTCGAACTGCCCGCGAATGAGACCGAAGTCGCGGTGATGCTGACCGACGATGCGCGCATTCGTGAACTCAACCGGGAATGGCGCGGGCAGGACAAGCCGACCAATGTGCTCTCCTTTCCCGCCGCCCAGCCGCCCGGTGCGACGCCGCAGCCGCTGATGCTGGGCGACATTGCCATCGCCTATGAAACAACGCGCAACGAGGCGGAAGCGGAAGGCAAGCCGTTCCAAAATCATTTGAGTCATCTCGCCATTCATGGCTTCCTCCACCTGCTCGGCTACGACCACCTCAACGATGACGAGGCCGAGGAGATGGAGGGGCTGGAGCGGGATATTCTGGCGAAGCTCGGCATCGCCGACCCCTATCTCACCAGCGATCAGGCGAAATAAAGTGTCCCCGGATTCCGACGATAACGCGGTCCCACCCGCTCCTTCGAACACCTCGCTGCCCGTTCCGGTGCAGCAGGGCGAAGTGCTGCGGCCGGCCGCAGAATCCTGGCTCGCGCGCGCGATCCGTTCGCTGTTCGGCTGGAAGGCGGGCTCCGCGCGCGCCGATATCCAGGTCGTGCTCGACGCCACCGCACCCGACGACGAAACGAGCTTCACCACGGTCGAGCGCACCATGCTGCGCAACATCCTGGCGCTGCACGACCGCCGCATCGCCGACGTCATGGTGCCGCGCGCCGACATCGTCGCCGTGCGCCGTGATATCTCACTTGCCGAATTGATGTCGCTGTTCGAAAGCGCCGGTCATTCGCGTCTTGTTGTCTACAACGATACGCTCGACGAGCCCGAGGGCATCGTCCACATCCGCGACCTCGTCGCCTTCATCACCTCGAAGGCCAAGGTCGATCCCGAGGTCAACGCCAAGCGCAAGAAGCCCTTTCCCGCGGGTCTCGACCTGAAATCTGTCAATCTCGCCGTTCCCCTCGCGGACACGACGATCATGCGCGAGCTTTTGTACGTGCCGCCGTCGATGCCCGCGATCGACCTGCTGGCGCAGATGCAGGCGACACGCATCCACCTCGCGCTGGTGGTCGACGAATATGGCGGCACCGACGGTCTTGTCTCGATCGAAGACATCGTCGAGCAGATTGTCGGCGAGATCGACGACGAACACGACAGCGACGAAGCGCCCTCCGTGGTGCGGCAGGCCGACAATTCCTTCATCGCCGACGGGCGCGCGAGCCTCGAGGATGTGCAATCCGTGGTCGGCGATACGTTCAACACCGGCGAAGCCGGCGAGGACGTTGATACGCTAGGCGGCTATATCGTCAATCAGGTCGGACGCTTCCCGGTGCGCGGCGAAATCATTCCCGGCCCGGGCGAATTCGAGATCGAGGTGCTCGACGCCGATCCGCGCCGCGTCAAGCGCGTGCGCATCGGCCGACGCAAGGAAGAAGCAAGTGGCCGGCCACCCCGCGACGGACGCCGACGCGATGCATCCACGGAGACAGCGGCACCCAAACCACCGCCGGGTGGAGAGACAGGGACATGAGCATCACCGCCAGCGCCCTGCACTCACCCGCGCGCGCAACCATCCTGAGTTGGGGCTGGCGGCGCATAGCGATTGCATTGTTTTCGGGCGCGCTCTCCGCGCTGGCGATGGCACCATTCAATGCATGGCCCGTTCTGTTCATCACTTTCCCGGTGCTGGTTTGGCTGATCGACGGTACCGGCCCCGGCCGCCGCGGAGTGATCAGTGCCGCCATCGCGGGATGGTGGTTTGGTCTCGGTTATTTCGTCGCCGGTCTGTACTGGATCGGCTACGCGTTTCTGGTCGACGCCGACACGTTCGCCTGGCTGCTGCCGGTTGCGATCCTCGGCCTGCCCGCGCTGCTCGCGCTGTTCATGGCCGCGGGCTGCGCGCTGGCACGGCTGATCTGGACGAAGGACTGGTCGCGCGTGTTGTCGCTGGCCGTCGCCCTCACCGTCAGCGAATGGCTGCGTGGGCATATCCTGTCCGGATTCCCGTGGAACCTGTTCGGCTACGCGCTCGCCGAACCGCTGGCGATGGCGCAAGCCGCCTCGCTGATCGGCATCTGGGGCATGAGCTTTCTTGCGATTGCGATCTTCGCAAGTCCCGCGATCCTGATCGACGACCGCGCCCGCACGAAATGGCCCTGGCTGCCGCTCGCACTTTCGCTCCTTCTGCTGGCCGCCGCCTGGGGCTACGGCACATGGCGGCTCGATCGCCATCCCACCCAATTCGTGAGCGACGTGAAGCTGCGGCTGATGCAACCGAACCTGCAGCAGGACGTGAAGTTCAACTACTCCGCCAAAGATGCCGTGATCGCGAAATACATGGCGCTGTCGGATCGCGCCACCGGTCCGCAGACGAGCGGCGTGCGCGACGCCACGATCCTGATCTGGCCGGAATCAGCGTTTCCGTTTTTCCTGACGCGCGAACCGGCGGAGCTTGCGAAGATCGCGAACTTCCTCCCACCGCAAACCACGCTTATCACTGGCGCGGTGCGCGCGCCCGATCTCTCGCCCGCGGTGAGACCGACACGCGCCTACAACTCGATCTACGTCATCAATCACGACGGCGATATTCTCTCGATCTACGACAAGCTGCATCTGGTTCCATTCGGCGAATACCTGCCGCTCCAGAGCACGCTCGAGAAACTCGGCTTCCAGCAGATCACCAAGGTGCAGGGTGGCTTCATCCCCGGCGCACGCCGCCGCACCATGACGATTCCCGGCGCGCCGCGCGCGCTGCCGCTGATCTGTTACGAGGCCGTCTTCTCCGATGCCATCGTGCCTGCAGGCGAGCGGCCAGGCTGGATCGTCAACCTGACCAATGACGGCTGGTTCGGAATCAGCACAGGCCCCTACCAGCACCTTCAGCAGGCCCGTTTGCGCGCCATTGAGGAAGGACTGCCGATCGTGCGCAGCGCCAATACCGGAATTTCCGCCGTGATCGATCCGGTCGGACGGGATGTCGGCCATCTCGCGCTCGGTCAGGAAGCCGTTCTGGATTCCGCCTTGCCCGTGGCGTTGCCGCCGACCGTCTTTGCGCGCTGGCGGCACGTGCCGCTGGCTGTCATGATCGTGCTGGCGTCCCTTGCGGTGCTGATCCGGCGGCGGCGCGAAGCCTGAAGGCGATCTCCAACTAATTTCATATATTGAAACGTCGCCGAGACTGCCGCCATTTCGCTCGTTTTCTCAGCCCAGATGGCGTTCCATTTTTTGACGGGCCGTCGTTGCGACCATATGGGTCAGGACGGCATTTGACGAAAGTCGAAAAAGCAGCTTAGTCGGGCCATCGTGACCTGCCCATGCTCCCTCGGGGACACTCTGTGATGTCGGCGAAAACACCCAACCCGGTCGACAAATATGTCGGCAGCCGCGTGCGGATGCGTCGCATCATGCTGGGGCTCAGTCAGGAGAAACTCGGCGACGCACTCGGCCTGACCTTTCAGCAGATCCAGAAATACGAGAAAGGCACGAACCGTATCGGCGCGAGCCGCCTGCATCAGATCGCCGATATCCTGCAGGTGCCGGTCTCCTTTATGTTCGAGGGCGGCCCGGCCAGCAGCACCGGCGTCGACGGCATGGGTGAGGCTCCTTCGCCCGCTTACGTCTCGGATTTTCTCGCGACTTCCGAAGGGCTCGCGCTGACGCGGGCCTTCACGAAGATCACGGATGCCAAGCTTCGGCGCAGCATCGTCGATCTCGTCGAGCAGATTGCCGCGACGCAGAGTCAGTCCTGATCTCAGGCTTGCCGCGATTTTTCGATTTCCATTTTCGCGCAGAGCCTTTTATTGCGAGCATCACCGTCGCAGGTTTCTCCTGCGCCCAATCTTTCAAGGCTTACTTCCGCCATGCCGGATGATCGATACAGCTCTCATTCCGATGAAGCATCTTCGCGACAGCCCGGTTCATTCTTCGGCCGTCGCAAGGGTCACAAGCTGCGTCCGCATCATGCCTCACTGATCGAGGATCTGCTGCCGCGCCTTGCACTCGACATCACCGCCTCCCCGCCCGCGAGTCTGACCACGCTGTTTCCCGCGGGTACGAACGCAGTGCGCCTGGAGATCGGATTCGGCGGCGGCGAGCATTTGCTTGCCGAAGCGGCGGCATTCCCCGACACCGGCTTCATCGGTTGCGAGCCTTACGTCAACGGCATGGCGAAAATCCTCGCGCAGATCGAAGCACGCAACCTCTCCAACATCCGCCTGTTCGCCGGCGATGCCGCCGAACTGCTCGCCTGGGTGCCGTCACGGTCGCTGGCACGGATCGATCTGATCCATCCCGATCCGTGGCCGAAGCGGCGGCACTGGAAGCGCCGTTTTGTGCAGCATGCAACCATCGCCGCGATGGCACGCGCGCTGACCTCACAGGGCGAATTCCGTTTCGTCTGCGATATCGACGATTACGTTGCATGGACGCTGTGGCACATGCGGGATTCCAGCGATTTCTCATGGCTCGCTGAGCGTGCGGATGATTGGCGTGCGCCGTGGCCGGGCTACACCATGACGCGCTATGGTGCGAAGGCGACGCGCGAAGGCCGCAAGGCATCCTACCTGCGATTTCAAAGGGCTTGATTGCGTTTCTGCGCGAATTTACTTTTCGCGCGCGCGCCAGAACACCAGCACACGTTGGGCCGTAGAGGTCGAAAGCCGCTCGTAATTGAGCCGCGCTTCCTCGATATCCGGCGGCGAAGGCATCTTGCCCGGCCCCAGACGCAGCACGATCAGCGCCCGCGCTGTCGCCCATTCCAGACCGATCGCGCGCGCGATCAGAAGGATCGGATCGTAGCGATCGCCGAGGATCAGCTGATCAACCGTCATCAACCGCACGCCTGACATCGCAGACAGTGCGGCAACAGCCTCTTCGTATTTGTGCTCTTTGGCGAAGTTGAGCAGCGCCGCTTCGTTCAAGCCGCCGGACTGATGCAGCGCCAGAACGAGCCGCTGCGCCAGCGCGAAGTCGCGCTTCACCAGAAGCGCGCGCGGCGCCGAGGAAATTTCCAGCATCGCCTGGTTGATCGCGAGCCGCTGCTTCGGCTTCGCCGTTTCGAACATACGGCGGCGTACGATGTCTACCGACTTCGACAACAGGTCTTTCAAGCCGTCGGGGGAAATGTCCTCGCGCTGACCGAGCGAGAGCGCCAGCACACCGTCATCGGCCGCGCGGTTGATGAGACCCGAATAGCCTGCCGCCGAAAACGTCGCGCCGGAGTTCTTCGCCAGCACGCGCACCACTTCGCGATCGGCCCGCCGCAGAATGACGTCAGTCAGCGGTGCCGCGAGCGTATCGCGTTCGGAGATCGCCGCGAGATGCGCCTGTCCCTTGGCGCGCGCAATCTCCAGCAGCAGCTCTTCGCCGATCAACGGTGACTTGCTGAGAATCGGGCCTGCGATGCGGATCTCGTCTTCACGAGCGAGATAATTGATGACGCCGGGCGGGGCATTCGGCAGGCTCGCAAAACGCGCAGCGACACCCGCACGCGCCGCAGGTTCGGCCGACGGCACAAGGCCAATCAGGATGCTATCGAAAAGATCGACGTGTTGCGGGCCAAAGATCGGCGCACCCTGCACGAACAATTCGGCGAGCTTGGTGATCGTGGTCGCGCGTTTTTCCGCGGAGCCGCTTTTCGCGATCGCATCAAGTTCGGGAATCAGGGACGTTGCTGCCATCAAATCAGGTCCGCGCAGGGTTCGAGCGCTAGTTCCCAATCTAGGGACCGCTCATGAATGAAGGGTTTAGCCAATCATTCATTTCCGTCGGGACACCAGGGTTCCCCCTGCCGGGCCTTGCCGGAAGGCCGGAAACGGGCTATATCCTTGCTCAATAAATCATCTCATACGATCGCGTAGGAGAGTGGGCCCTTCCGGACCCGCTCTTTTTTGTTACCTGACGCGGGCGCCTGAGCCGCAGGAAAAACGAGACCTTCCTGCCCGACAAACCGCCGCTGCTCCGGCAGCGTCATGAACCTTTTCTTAACCATCGCAGACGGACCGCTGACGCCGACATGACCGAACCCGCTTCCCATCCCGAGACCGCAACATCTGCGGTCGAACGCCGCCTGGTCGTCGAGCCGGGTGTTGCGGCGCGGGTGGCGGCGGTCGCCGAGCCGGTGCTCGAGGGGCTCGGCTATCAGCTCGTCCGCATCAAGATCTCCGGCGAGGCCGGCTGCACGGTACAGATCATGGCCGAGCGGCCGGACGGCACCATGCTGATCGACGATTGCGAGGCAATTTCCAAGGCGCTGTCGCCGGTGATGGATGTCGCCGACCCGATCCAGCGCGCCTACCGGCTTGAGATTTCCTCCCCCGGCATCGACCGGCCGCTGGTGCGCCAGTCGGATTTCGAGCGCTATACCGGCCACCTCGTGAAGATCGAGATGGCAGTTCCTCATGACGGCCGCAAACGCTTCCGCGGCATGCTTCAAGGCATCGAGAACGGTCTCGTGCGCGTGACCCGCGACGACGCCAAGGAGCACAAGGGCGCACAGGAGGCGGACGTACAGTTGCCGCTTGCAGATGTCTCGAGCGCAAATCTTGTCCTGACCAACGAGTTGATCGCCGAATCCATGCGTCGCGGTCGCGATGCCGAGCGCGAGCAGCTCGAGGATGCAGGCGTGCTGCCGCCGCCGCCGCCGCACGCCAAGAAAGCACGCGAGATGCGGGACAAGGCGAAACCGCGCCAACCGAAACCAGCGAAGAAGCCGCTGCCCAAAAACACCAAAGCTCACAGGCTTGCCGCCGATGCCAAACGGCGCGGAGCCTTATCCGATCCCCACGAAGGAGAGTAAGCCATGGCCGCTGTCAGCGCCAATAAACTGGAACTGCTGCAAATCGCCGATGCCGTCGCACGCGAAAAGTCGATCGACCGTTCGATCGTGATCGCGGCGATGGAAGATGCCATCGCGAAAGCGGCGCGCGCCCGTTACGGCTCCGAGACCGACGTGCATGCGGAAATCGACGCCAAGAAGGGCGAGCTTCGCCTGTCGCGGCACATGCTGGTGGTGGAAACGGTCGAGAACGCCGCCAACCAGATTTCGCTGAAGGATGCGCAGAAGGCCAACCCGACCGCGCAGATCGGCGACACTATCGCCGACACCCTGCCGCCGCTCGAATATGGCCGCATCGCCGCGCAGTCCGCCAAGCAGGTGATCGTGCAGAAGGTGCGCGAAGCCGAGCGTGACCGCCAGTATCAGGAATTCAAGGACCGCATCGGCGAGATCGTCAACGGCATCGTCAAGCGCGTCGAATATGGCAGCGTCATCGTCGACCTCGGACGCGGCGAAGCCATCGTGCGCCGCGACGAGATGCTCCCACGTGAGGCGTTGCGCAACGGCGACCGCATCCGCGCCTATATCTTCGATGTCCGCCGCGAAACCCGCGGCCCGCAAATCTTCCTCTCCCGCACCCATCCGCAGTTCATGGCGAAGCTGTTCGCGCAAGAAGTGCCGGAAATCTACGACGGCATCGTCGAGATCAAGGCGGTCGCCCGCGATCCGGGCTCGCGCGCCAAGATCGGCGTGATCTCTCGCGATTCCTCGGTCGATCCGGTCGGTGCCTGCGTCGGCATGCGCGGCTCACGCGTGCAGGCGGTGGTGAACGAACTGCAGGGCGAGAAGATCGACATCATTCCGTGGTCGCCCGACATCGCGACCTTCGTCGTCAACGCGCTCGCGCCGGCGGAAGTCGCCAAGGTCGTCATCGACGAAGACCGCGAACGCATTGAAGTTGTCGTCCCCGATACCCAACTATCCCTTGCGATCGGCCGTCGCGGCCAGAATGTGCGCCTTGCATCGCAGTTGACGGGCTGGGACATCGATATCCTGACCGAGCAGGAAGAATCGGAACGCCGCCAGGCGGATTTCGAGAATTCGACGCGCGTGTTCATGGAAGCCCTCAACGTCGACGAGGTCGTCGGCCAGTTGCTGGCTTCCGAAGGCTTCTCCTCCGTTGAGGAACTCGCTCTGGTCGACGTGCGCGAGCTCTCGAGCATCGAAGGCTTCGACGAGGAAACCGCCAACGAGTTGCAGAGCCGCGCGCGCGAATATCTCGAGCAGCTCGATGCCGAGCTGGAAGCGAAGCGGAAAGAGCTCGGCGTGGACGATGCTCTCAAGGACATTCCGGGCGTCACAGGCAAGATGCTGGTGAAGCTCGGTGAGAACGACGTCAAGACGGTCGAGGATCTCGCCGGCTGCGCCACCGACGATCTGGTCGGCTGGTCGGAGCGCAAGGACGGCGAGACCGTCAAGCACGCGGGCTTCCTCGATGCCGGCGAAGTTTCGCGCGACGAGGCGGAAGCGATCATCATGCGGGCGCGTCTTGCGGCCGGCTGGATCACCGAAGCCGATCTCGCCAAACCTGCGGAAGCGGACGAAGACGCCGCATCCGAAGACCACCCGGCATAAAGGACATGCCCATCGATGCTTACAACCTCCGAGACAACGGACCTCGATCGCGGTCCCCGGGCCAAGCCCGGGAGCACGCGGACGTGCGTCGTCTCGCGGCAGGTCAAGAGCACCGATGAGCTGATCCGCTTCGTGCTCTCGCCTGCGGGCGAGGTCGTCCCGGACGTGCGGCGAAAGCTGCCGGGCCGTGGGCTGTGGGTGTCGCTGTCGCGGGCCGCAGTCACGGAGGCGGCCAAACGCGGCCTGTTTGCAAAGGCATTCAAGCGCGCCGTGACGCTGCCGCCCGATCTGGCAGAGCAAACCGATCATCTGCTGGCGCGCAGCGCACTGGATGCGCTCGCGATGGTGGGCAAAGCAGGCGAAATCGTTTGCGGTTTCGGCAAGGTCGAGGACGCGATCGCTGCGGGGAGCGCGGTGGCGCTGATCCACGCCAGTGATGGCGCGGACGACGGAATCCGCAAACTCGACGCCAAATCGGCCTCCGCCGCGGGGAAAAGCCCGCAAATGGTGGATTCACCACGGATTCAGGCCTTTAAAATCGATGAATTGGATTTGGCCCTCGGGCGGTCAAATGTGGTACATGCAGCCCTGCTTTCAGGGCCTGCGACAAGAACCTTCCTGTCCCGCTGGCGAACCCTCGACCGTTTCCGCAATCCGGACGGCTCGACGAACGGCAAGACGGGTGGCAACTAACGGGCCGCGTCGCGGCGCACCGAACGAGATTGGACTGTTGAATGGCTGATACGAAAAATCCTGGCGACAAGCCGCTGAGCGTCGGTTCGAAAACTCTGTCGCTGAAACCGCGCACAGAGACCGGCGTGGTGCGCCAGAGCTTCAGCCACGGCCGCAGCAAATCGGTGGTGGTCGAGAAGAAAACCAAGCGACGCCTCCCGGGTGATCCCGCGCCGGCTCCCGCAGCCGAAGCCGCTCCTGCGCCACCAGTCGCACCGGCCGCGCCGCGCGCACCGGCGCCGAAGGCACCGGCTGCCCGCCCCTCCGGCATGGTATTGCGCACGCTGACCGAAGACGAGCAGAGCGCGCGCGCGAACGCGCTCGCCGATGCGCGCGTCCGCGAGGAAGAAGAGCGCCGCGCCGCAGAAGCGGAAGCCGCGCGCCGCAATACCAAAGAATATAAGGAACAGCAGGAACGCGAAGCCGCCGAAGCTCGCCGCAAGGCCGAGGAAGAGCGTCATCGCGTCGAAGCCGAGGCCAAGGCCAAGGCTGAGCGCGAAGCCACCAAGCGGTTCGGCGAAGCCGAAGCCAAAACGACGGCGAAGACGGCTGCCAAGCCGGCTGCTGCTCCCGCCGCGCGTCCTGGTGCGCCGGCAGCGCGCGCGCCTGGCGTCGCCGCCGACGGCTCCGACGAAGACGAGGCGCCACGCGTACGCCGCGGGCCCGGCGGCGCGATCCGCGCCGTCACGCCACCGAAAACCACGCAGAAACCCGGCCCTGCCAAACAGCGCGGCCGCCTGACGCTGACGACTGCTCTCAATGCCGACGACGTGCGCGAACGCTCGATCGCCTCGTTCCGTCGCCGCACCCAGCGCCTGACCAAGGGCCATCAGTCGAACGAGCCGAAGGAAAAGCTCGTCCGCGAAGTCATCATTCCGGAAGCGATTACGCTGCAGGAACTGGCGAACCGCATGGCGGAACGCTCGGTCGACCTCGTCAAGCTGCTGATGAAGCAGGGCCAGCTCGTCAAGATCACCGACACCATCGACGCCGACACCGCACAGCTCATCGCTGAAGAAATGGGTCACACGGTCAAGCGCGTTGCCGCGTCTGACGTGGAAGAAGGCCTGTTCGACGTCGCCGAGGATCGCGCATCCGACACCACGCCGCGCGCGCCGGTCGTCACCGTGATGGGCCACGTCGACCACGGCAAGACCTCGTTGCTCGACGCGCTGCGTCACGCCAACGTGGTCTCCGGCGAAGCCGGCGGCATCACCCAGCACATTGGCGCCTATCAGGTGACCTCGCCTTCCGGCGCCAAGATCACCTTCATCGACACGCCCGGCCACGCCGCGTTCACCGCGATGCGCGCACGCGGCGCCAAGGTCACCGACATCGTCATCCTCGTCGTCGCAGCCGACGACGGCGTGATGCCGCAGACCATCGAAGCCATCAATCACGCCAAGGCCGCGAAGGTTCCGATGATCGTGGCGATCAACAAGATCGACAAGCCGGACGCCAAGCCCGAGCGCGTGCGCACTGAACTCTTGCAGCACGAAGTGCAGGTCGAATCCTTCGGCGGCGACGTCGTCGATGTCGAAGTCTCGGCCAAGAACAAGACCAATCTCGACAAATTGCTCGAGATGATCGCGCTGCAGGCCGAACTGCTTGAACTCAAGACCAATCCAGACCGTCCGGCCGAAGGCACCGTGATCGAAGCCAAGCTCGATCGCGGCCGCGGTCCGGTCGCGACCGTGCTGGTCCAGCGCGGCACGCTGCGCGTCGGCGACATCATCGTCGCGGGTGCGGAAATGGGCCGTGTGCGCGCGCTCATCAACGATCAGGGCCAGACCATTCAGGAGGCCGGGCCTTCGATGCCGGTCGAGGTTCTCGGCTTCAACGGTCCGCCGGAAGCCGGCGATCGTCTCGCGGTCGTCGAGAACGAAGCACGTGCCCGTCAGGTCACCGAATATCGCGCCCACCAGAAGCGCGAGAAGTCGGCTGCGACCTCTGCCGGCATGCGCGGCTCGCTCGAACAGATGATGAGCCAGCTCAAGACCTCGGGCCGCAAGGACTTCCCGCTGGTCGTGAAGGCGGACGTGCAGGGCTCACTGGAAGCCATTATCGGCTCGCTCGACAAGCTCGGCACCGACGAAGTCGCAGCGCGCATCCTGCATGCGGGCGTCGGCGGCATTTCGGAGTCCGACGTCACGCTCGCAGAAGGCTTCAACGCCGCGATCATTGGCTTCTCCGTCCGCGCCAACAAGGAAGCGGCGGCGCTGGCCAAGCGCGACGGCATCGAGATCCGCTACTACAACATCATCTACGACCTCGTGGACGACGTGAAAAAGGCGATGTCCGGCCTGCTCGCGCCGACGCTGCGCGAAACCATGCTCGGCAACGCGCAGGTGCTCGAGGTTTTCCACATTTCCAAGGTCGGCAAGATCGCCGGTTGCCGCGTCACCGACGGCACCGTCGAGCGCGGCGCCAATGTCCGCCTGATCCGCGACAACGTCGTGATCCACGAGGGCAAGCTGTCGCAGCTCAAGCGCTTCAAGGACGATGCCAAGGAAGTTACCGCCGGACAGGAATGCGGCATGTCGTTCGAGAACTATCAGGACATGCGTCCTGGCGACGTGATCGAATGCTATCGCGTGGAGACCATCCAGCGCTCCCTGTAAGTCCAAACCTTACGGGCGCGTTGAAACGAAAGACGTCATGGCCGGGCTTGTCCCGGCCATCCACGTCTTACCATTGCATCTCAAGAAGGCGTGGATGTCCGCGACAAGCGCGGCATGACGCTTTGAAGGAACGAAAATGCCCCGTCATCAGCGCGGCAAATCTTCATCATCTGCACCCGGCGGTTCACAGCGCCAGTTGCGCGTCGGCGAACTGATCCGCCATGCGATCTCCGACATCCTCTCGCAGGGCGGCGTGCATGACGACACACTGAGCGGCCACATCATCACCGTACCCGAAGTGCGGATGTCGCCCGACCTCAAGCTCGCGACCGTCTATGTGATGCCGCTCGGTGGACACGACACCAAAGCGGTGATCGCTGCGCTCGCAAACAACAAGAAGTTTCTCCGTGGCGAGGTTGCGCATCGCGTTAACCTGAAATTCGCACCTGATCTTCGCTTCCGCGCCGACGAGCGATTCGACGAAGCGGAACGGATCGAGAAATTATTGCGAACGCCTGCGGTCCAAAAAGATCTCAACCACGATTCGGACGACACTTGATGACTGCAACACCCGCTCAGGGCACGCGCGCGGCGCCGCACGACGATTCGCGCGCGACTTCTGAAAAAAATATTTCGCAGGAAGCACCCGCGCAGAACCGCGCAGACAGCAGCGGTGACCATCGCCCGCGCCAGAAGAAACAACAGTTCAAGCGCGAGCGCCGCGACGTTCACGGCTGGGTCGTGCTCGACAAACCCGTCGGCATGACCTCGACCCATGCGGTCGCAGTGCTGAAGCGACTGTTCAACGCCAAGCGTGTCGGCCATGCCGGCACGCTGGACCCGCTCGCCTCCGGCGGGTTGCCTATTGCCCTTGGTGAAGCCACCAAGACGGTGCCGTTCGTGATGGACGGTCGCAAGCGCTACCGCTTCACGGTGCGCTGGGGCGAGGAACGCGACACCGACGACGTCGAGGGCCGCCCGACCCAGACCTCCGACGCCCGGCCGACCGCCGAGGCGATCCAGACGCTGTTGCCGCAGTTCACCGGGACGATCCTGCAGACCCCGCCGCAGTTCTCGGCCATCAAGATCCAGGGCGAACGCGCCTATGACCTCGCCCGCGACGGCGAAACAGTCGCCCTGCAGCCCCGCGAGGTCGAGATTCACGAATTAACCCTTACGGAACAACTGGATAAGGATCATTCGGTGTTCGAAACCGAATGCGGCAAGGGAACCTATGTCCGGGCGCTGGCCCGCGACATGGGCCGCCTTCTAGGCTGCTACGGCCATATTTCGGCTCTCCGCCGCACCCAGTGCGGCCCGTTCGACGAGGCCGACATGATTCCGCTGGCGGAATTGGAGGCTTTGTGCGATAGAGCCGCGTCTGGCGAGGGCAGCCTCGCCGACGCGCTTTTGCCCGTTGAGACCGCGCTGGACGACATCCCGGCACTGGCCGTCACACGGGCGGATGCCGCAAGGCTCGCAAGAGGCCAAGCGGTTTTGTTGCGCGGACGGGATGCGCCAATTCTAAACGGCACAGTCTATGTCACCGTCGGAGGAAGGCTTTTGGCCCTCGCCGAGCTTGGCAATGGCGAACTCATCCCCAAGCGCGTGTTCAACCTCACCGGGCTCGTTGCGAACCCGGAACGCAATTAAGGATATCTGACGATGTCGATTACCGCAGAACGCAAAGCGGAAGTCATCAAGACCAATGCCAAAAAGGCTGGCGACACGGGTTCGCCGGAAGTTCAGGTTGCGATCCTCTCCGAGCGCATCGCCAACCTCACCGAGCATTTCAAGACCCACGGCAAGGACAACCATTCCCGCCGCGGCCTCCTGAAGCTCGTGTCCACGCGCCGTTCGCTTCTCGACTACGTCAAGAAGAAGGACGAGGCGCGCTACAAGGCGCTGCTTGAGAAGCACAACATCCGCCGCTAAGGCCGCGCTTCCGGCCGCCACCGGCGCGAACGTCAATTCGCATCCGGCGACGGCCGACACTGTACGAACACGCAAAGCATGGCTCGCTTGCGTGAAACCCAGCAGCAATCCGGCGGCTGGGCATGACGGGCAAGGTGCCCGCACCATCGGAAGGATGGCAGCCATCACGAAATTCAGAAGCCATGGCAGGATCGCCGGACGCTGATGCACACGTGCTCAACGTCTCGCAATCTTGCGCATGGCTTTTGCTTTTTCCGGCCACGCCTGATTATCCGAAAACGATGAAAGAACACTCGAATGTTTAATACCCATTCCGTCGAACTCGACTGGGGCGGACGTCCGCTCAAGCTGGAAACCGGCAAGGTCGCGCGTCAGGCCGACGGCGCCGTGATCGCCACCTACGGCGAAACCGTCGTCATCGCGACCGTCGTGTCCGCGAAGACGCCGAAGGAAGGCATCGACTTCCTGCCGCTCACCGTGAACTACCAGGAAAAAACCTTCGCAGCCGGCCGCATTCCCGGCGGCTATTTCAAGCGCGAAGGCCGTCCCTCCGAGAAGGAAACGCTGGTTTCCCGCCTGATCGACCGTCCGATCCGTCCGCTGTTCATCAAGGGCTATCGCTGCGATACCCAGGTGATCGTCACCACGCTGTCGCACGACATGGAGAACGATCCCGACATCGTCGCGATGGTGGCAGCCTCCGCTGCACTGACGCTCTCGGGTGTGCCGTTCATGGGTCCGGTCGGCGCGGCGCGCGTCGCTTTCGTCAACAACGAGTTCATCCTGAACCCGACGCTTGACGAGATGGCCGACACACAGCTCGACCTCGTCGTCGCCGGTACTGCCGACGCCGTGCTGATGGTCGAATCCGAAGCCAAGGAACTGCCGGAAGAAGTGATGCTCGGCGCCGTGATGTTCGGCCACAAGCACTTCCAGCCGGTCATCAAGGCAATCATCGACCTCGCCGAGAAGGCCGCCAAGGAGCCGCGCGAGATCGAGACGATCGACAACAGCGAAATCGATAGGGACATGCGCGCCGTCGGCGAAGCCGAACTGCGCAAGGCCTATGCGATCCCGGTGAAGCAGGATCGTTATGCGGCAGTCGGCGCGGTGAAGAAGAAGGTCATGGACCACTTCTTCCCCGAAGGCCAGGAGCCGAAGTTCGACAAGCTGCGCGTCGCCGGCGTATTCAAGGAACTGGAAGCCGACGTCGTTCGCAACAACATCCTCGACACCGGCGTCCGCATCGACGGCCGCGACGTCAAGACCGTCCGCCCGATCGTCGCCGAAGTCGGCGTGCTGCCGCGCGCTCACGGCTCGGCGCTGTTCACCCGCGGCGAAACCCAGGCGCTGGTGGTCACCACGCTCGGCACCGGCGAGGACGAACAGTTCATCGACGCGCTCTCGGGCACGTACAAGGAAACCTTCCTGCTGCACTACAACTTCCCGCCCTTCTCGGTCGGTGAAACGGGCCGCATCGGCTCGCCGGGCCGCCGCGAAATCGGCCACGGCAAGCTCGCTTGGCGCGCGATCCATCCGGTTCTGCCGGCGCACCACGAATTCCCGTACACGCTGCGCGTCGTCTCGGAGATCACCGAGTCGAACGGCTCCTCCTCGATGGCGACCGTGTGCGGCTCCTCGCTCGCGCTGATGGACGCCGGCGTGCCGCTGAAGCGGCCGACTGCGGGCATCGCGATGGGCCTGATCCTCGAAGGTTCGCGCTTTGCGGTTCTCTCCGACATTCTCGGTGACGAGGATCATCTCGGCGACATGGACTTCAAGGTGGCGGGCACCGACAAGGGTGTCACCTCGCTGCAGATGGACATCAAGATCGCCGGCATCACCGAAGAGATCATGAAGATCGCTTTGACGCAGGCCAAGGACGGCCGCATGCACATTCTCGGCGAGATGGCGAAGGCCCTCACCGCCGCGCGTGCGGAGCTCGGCGAACATGCGCCGCGCATCGAAGTGCTGCAGATCCCGACCGACAAGATTCGCGACGTGATTGGCACCGGCGGCAAGATCATCCGTGAGATCGTCGAAAAGACCGGCGCCAAGATCAACATCGAGGACGACGGCACCGTGAAGGTCGCTTCCGCCAACGGCGAATCGATCCGCGCGGCGATCAAGTGGATCAAGTCGATCACCTCGGAGCCGGAAGTCGGCCAGATCTACGACGGCACCATCGTGAAGGTGATGGAGTTCGGCGCGTTTGTGAACTTCTTCGGCCCGAAGGACGGCCTCGTTCATATCAGCCAGCTCGCGCCTAACCGCGTGCAGAAGACCTCCGACGTCGTCAAGGAAGGCGACAAGGTCAAGGTCAAGCTGCTCGGCCTCGACGATCGCGGCAAGGTTCGCCTGTCGATGAAGGCGGTGGACCAGACCACCGGCGAAGACCTCGAGGCCAAGCAGAAGGCCGAGAACGCTCCCGCCGCCGAGTAAGGCGACCCATCAAAAGTTTGCGAAGAGGCGGCATTTTGCCGCCTCTTTTTTGTTGGGATACCGCAAACGCCAGCAGCGGTGCTGGCGTAGCTTTCAAGGACTGCGCGACCTAATCGCGCAAGCCAGTCAGGGAGACGTTCGCATGATCAGCCTTTCCCGCCGCCATCTGCTCGCAGGCGCTGCCGGCATCGTCGCCGCCACGGCCGCATTGCCCCGCATCACGCTTGCACAGGCTCCCACCGCACCTGCTGCAGCCGAAGGCCCCTTCAAGCTGCCGCCGCTGCCCTACGCAACCAACGTGCTTGAGCCGCACATCGACGCCCGCACCATGGAAATCCACCATGACAAGCATCATGGTGCGTACGTCGCCAACATGAACAACTTCGCGAAGACCGCGCCGCAGCTCGGCCAGACGCCGGTCGAAACAATCCTGGCCAATCTGGTCAACGTGCCCGACAGCATCCGCGTCGGCGTCCGCAACAATCTCGGCGGCCACGCCAACCACACGATGTTCTGGGAGATCATGGCGCCGAATGGCGGGACGCCGGATGGCGAGGTGCTGGCCGCAATCACCCGCGACTTCGGCGATCTCGAAAAGATGAAGACAGCATTCAACACCGCAGGCGCCGGCCAGTTCGGCTCCGGCTGGGTGTTTGTCACCGTCACCAAGGACGGCAAGCTCGGCATCGAAACGACAGCCAATCAGGACACGCCGCTGATGTACGGCAAGCGCGTCCTGTTCGGCAACGACGTGTGGGAACACGCCTATTATCTGAACTATCAGAACCGCCGCGCCGACTATCTCAAGGCGTGGTGGAACGTCGTAAACTGGCAGAAAATCGGCGAGCGCTACGCCGCCGCGAAGGCCGGTACGCTGACGCTCTGAGCCGTTTGCTGAATCATTTGAGGCGGCTGAGATTCAGCCGCCCTTTCTCTTATCGCGACGTGGCTCGAAGCATTCCTTCACCAGTTCGCCGAGAACCTGAAAGTCTTCCTTGCGCGGCGAGGTGCGGCGAAACACGAGGCCGATGCTGCGCCCCGGCTGCGGCTCCTTGAAGCGCAACATCTTCACCCGTTCGTCGCGCAATTCGACATCGGCGGCGATCTGCGGAATGAGCGTGATGCCGTACCCGCTCGCGACCATCTGCATCACCGTCGCAAGGCTGCTCGCGCCGAACGTCATGCCACTCGCATTGCGCCCGACGCCGGCGGTCGCGCAAAACGCCAGCGCCTGATCGCGCAGACAATGGCCGTCTTCGAGCAGGATCAACCGCTCCTGATCGATATCGCTCGCCAGAACCCGCTTCTTCTCGTCGCGCGGATCGCTCACCGGCACCGCAAGCAGGAATGTGTCATCGAACAGCGCGAGGCTGTCGATATCATTCTCCTGCACCGGCAAAGCCAGCATCGCCACATCGAGCGCGCCGTTTTTCACTTCATCCAGCAACTGGCGGGTCTGCGTCTCGCGCAGTTCGAGCTGCAAGTCGGGAAAGCGTGCCTGCAGGAGCGGCAGGAATTTCGGCAACGCATAAGGCGCGAGCGAAGGAATCATACCGAGCGTGAGCCGCCCCGCCAGCGGCCGCGCACGATGATGCGCGAAATCCACGAGATCGCGCGCCTTCGCCAGCACGTCCTCGCCCCGTTGTGCAATTTCACGTCCGGCGTCGGTCAGCGTCACCGCCCCGGGGCGGCGCTCCACCAGCGCAAGCCCCAGTTCTCCCTCAAGATCGCGGATTTGCATCGAAAGCGCGGGTTGCGTCACCGCGCAGGCTTCCGCGGCACGCCCGAAATGCTCGTGCTGCGCCAGCGCGGCTAGATAGCGCAATTGTTTCAATGTGATCATGCCGATCAGATTAACTTATCGCAGACCAAAGGCAATTCGACTGGACCTGATACTGGAATAAATCCAAACTGACGACACATGAACCCGTCAAACTGACCTCCTCGGGTCAAAGCGCGGAGACTGCGGCAAAGCCGCAGTCGGGACAGCGCGACGGACAATCAAAAATCACAAGCAATCGGAGAGAATTCATGGACGCCAAAACCGACGACAAAGGCGCAGGCAAATGCCCCGTCATGCACACCAAGGGTCGCAGCAACCGCGACTGGTGGCCCGAACATCTCGACCTGGGCGTTCTGCACGGGCATACCCCGGCCGCCGATCCGATGGGCGAAGCCTTCGATTACATCAAGGAATTCGAGAGCCTCGATCTCGATGCCGTCATCAAGGATCTGCATGCCCTGATGACCGACAGTCAGGACTGGTGGCCGGCTGACTTCGGTCATTACGGCGGCCTGATGGTCCGCATGGCATGGCATTCGGCCGGCACCTATCGCATCACCGACGGCCGTGGCGGCGCGGGCGCGGGCCAGCAGCGCTTCGCCCCGCTCAACTCGTGGCCGGATAACGTGCTTCTCGACCGCGCACGCCGACTGCTGTGGCCCATCAAGCAGAAGTACGGTCGCAAGATTTCGTGGGCCGACCTCATGATCCTCGCCGGCAACGTTGCGCTGGAATCGATGGGCTTCAAGACCTTCGGCTTCGCCGGCGGACGCGCCGACGTCTGGGAGCCGGAAGAACTCTACTGGGGTCCCGAAGGAACCTGGCTCGGTGACGAGCGCTACAGCGGCGAACGCCAGCTCTCGGAACCACTCGCTGCGGTGCAGATGGGCCTGATCTACGTCAACCCGGAAGGCCCGAACGGCAAGCCGGACCCGGTCGCGGCCGCCAAGGATATCCGCGAGACCTTCTTCCGGATGGCGATGAACGACGAGGAAACCGTCGCGCTGATCGCGGGCGGCCATACCTTCGGCAAGACCCATGGCGCGGGCGATGCGTCACTGGTCGGACCTGCGCCGGAAGCGACCGCGATTGAGGATCAGGGCCTCGGCTGGAAAAGCAAGTACGGCACCGGCAAGGGCGGCGATGCGATCGGCAGCGGCCTCGAAGTCACCTGGACCCAGACGCCGACGAAGTGGGACAACAACTTCTTCGAGACGCTGTTCAAGTTCGAATGGGAGCTGACCAAGAGCCCGGCGGGCGCGCATCAGTGGCAGGCGAAAAATGCCCCTGCCATCACCCCGGATGCCCACGACAAGTCGAAAAAGCATGTCCCGACCATGCTCACCACCGACCTGTCGCTGCGGTTTGACCCGATCTACGAGAAGATCTCGCGGCGCTTCTACGAAAATCCGGATCAGTTCGCGGACGCCTTCGCCCGCGCCTGGTTCAAGCTCACCCACCGCGACATGGGCCCACGCGTGCGCTACCGCGGCAAGCTGGTGCCGAAGGAAACACTGATCTGGCAGGACCCGATCCCCGCCAATGATCGTGCGCACCTTAGCGACAAGGACATCGCGGATCTGAAGGCGAAGATTCTCGCCTCCGGACTCACCGTGCCGCAGCTTGTTTCAACCGCGTGGGCCTCGGCCTCGACGTTCCGCGGCTCCGATAAACGCGGCGGCGCCAATGGCGCGCGCATTCGCCTCGCGCCGCAGAAGGACTGGGAAGTCAACCAGCCGAAGCAGCTGGCAACCGTGCTTGCCAAACTTGAAGCGATCCAGAAGGAGAGCGGCAATAAGATCTCGCTCGCCGACCTGATCGTGCTCGCGGGCAATGCCGGCGTGGAGAAGGCTGCGAAGGATGCCGGCGTGTCGGTCACGGTGCCGTTCGCACAGGGCCGCATGGACACCACGCAGGAGCAGACGGACGTGGATTCGTTCGCGCCGCTTGAGCCGCGTGCTGATGGCTTCCGCAACTATATCGGCGGCAAGACGCAGTTCATGAAGCCGGAAGAAGCTCTGGTGGACAGGGCGCAATTGCTGACGTTGACGGCACCGGAGATGACGGCCCTTGTCGGCGGGCTGCGCGTGCTCGGCGCCAATTTCGGCGATTCCAAGCACGGCGTCTTCACCAAGACGCCTGGCAAGCTGACCAACGACTTCTTCATCAACCTGCTCGATATGGGCACGGAATGGCAGCCAGCGGGCGACACCTATGAAGGCCGCGACCGCAAGACCAAGGCTGTGAAGTGGACCGCGACCCGCATCGACCTGATCTTCGGTGCGCACTCGCAGCTCCGCGCACTCGCGGAAGTCTATGGAAGCTCGGACGCCAAGGAGAAGTTTGTGAAGGACTTCGTCAAGGCGTGGGCCAAGGTGATGAACGCCGATCGCTTCGATCTCGCGGACAAACCACGGACCCTGCAGGCGGCCGAATAATCTTCGCTGTAAAACGGCTGACACATCAAACCTCCGCGATTTTTCGCGGAGGTTTTTCTTTCCACCCTCGCTCTTGCCCTTTTTCGGTGCTTGCCTCAAAGCATCCGCGAATTCCACTTCGGGAGGCTCGACGATGAAGCTCTACTGGTCGCCACGCTCGCGCTCGTTCACCACGCTGTGGCTGATGGAGGAGACAGGCGAGCCCTATGAGCGCGTTCTCACCGATATTTCCGCCGGCGCGAACAAGACGCCGGAATACCTCGCCATCAACCCGATGGGCAAGGTGCCCGCACTAGCCGATGGCGACGCTGTGATGGCGGAATCCGCCGCGATCTGCACCTATGTCGCGGACCGCTATCCGCAGGCGAAGCTCGCGCCACCCCTCAGCGATCCGCGGCGCGCCAAATATCTGCAATGGATGTTCTTCGCGCCGAGCTGCATCGAGCCCGCGATCCTGCAAGCCTATCTCAAGCTCGACATTCCCACTGTGAGCGCCGCATGGGGCAGCACGACGCAGACCTTCGACGTTCTCGATCAGACTCTGGCGAAAGGGCCGTGGCTGCTCGGCCCTGACTTCACGGCCGCCGACGTCGTCATCGGCGCGGGCATGAATTTCGCCATCCGCATGTTCAAGATGATTCCAACGCGGCCGAATTTCGACCGCTATCTCGACGCCTGCGCGGCGCGGCCGGCATTCCAGACCGCAGCAAAATTGACGGCCTGAGGCTTAGTCGGCGTTGCCGTTATCCTTCAGCGCATCGGGATGCGGCATCGAGATGATGTTGTAGCCGGCATCGACGAAATGAGTCTCGCCGGTGACGCCACCCGACAGATCGGACAACAGATAAAGCGCGGTACCGCCGAGTTCGTCGAGCGTCACGCCGCGGCCGAGCGGCGAATGTTTCTGCTGGAACGCGAACATTGCCCGCGAATCGCCGATGCCCGCGCCCGCCAGTGTGCGAACTGGCCCCGCTGAAATCGAATTGACACGAATGCCGTCGCGGCCGAAATCGGCGGCGAGATACCGCACCGAAGCTTCCAGTGCCGCCTTGGCGACACCCATCACGTTATAGTTCGGCATCACACGGGTGGAGCCGCCGAATGTCAGCGTCACCATCGTGCCGCCATCTGGCATCAACTTTGCCGCCCGCGCAGCCACTTCCGTGAATGAGAAGCAGGAGATCACCATCGTACGCGAAAAATTCGCGCGCGTGGTGTCGACATAGCGGCCCTTCAGTTCGTTCTTGTCCGAGAAGCCGATGGCGTGGACGAGAAAGTCCATCTTGCTCCATGCATTCTTGATCGCATCGAACGTTGCATCGACGCTGGCGATATCCTCGACGTCGCAAGGCAGGACCAGTTTGGCGCCGAGCGATTCCGCGAGTGGCTTCACCCGTTTGCCGAGTGCTTCGCCCTGATAGGTGAAGGCCAGCTCAGCGCCGTGCGCGGCCAGCGTTTTCGCGATGCCCCAGGCAATCGAGTGATCGTTGGCGACGCCCATGATGAGCCCGCGCTTGCCATGCATCAGTCCTGACATCGATTCGTCCTACGCAAAGATAGAACCCGTCCGGGCGGACGGGTCGGGAATTCAGGCATCCAGCCGCTTGAACACCAGTGTGGCGTTGGTGCCGCCGAAACCGAACGAGTTCGACAGCACGGTACCGACCTTCGCGTTGTCGATGCGCTTGCGCACGATCGGCATGTCGGCGAACACCGGGTCGAGTTCCTGGATGTTGGCGCTCTCGCAGATGAACCCGTTGTTCATCATCAGCAGCGAATAGATCGCCTCCTGCACACCCGTTGCACCCAGGGAATGACCGGTCAGCGATTTGGTGGCGGAGATCGGCGGGCACTTGTCGCCTGTGCCGAACACGTTGCGGATGGCGTTGATTTCCGGCGGATCGCCCGCTGGCGTCGAGGTTGCGTGCGGATTGATGTAGTCGATCGGCCCCTTCACGGTGGACAGCGCCATGCGCATGCAGCGCTCCGCACCTTCGCCCGAGGGAGCGACCATGTCGTAGCCGTCGGAGGTCGCGCCGTAGCCGACGATCTCACCGTAAATCTTCGCGCCACGCGCCTTGGCGTGTTCGAGTTCTTCCAGCACCACGACGCCCGCACCACCGGCGATGACGAAACCATCGCGGTTGACGTCGTAGGCACGCGAAGCGGTCGACGGCGTGTCGTTGTACTTCGACGACATCGCACCCATCGCGTCGAACAGCACCGACAGCGACCAATCGAGTTCTTCGCAGCCGCCCGCGAACATCACGTCCTGCTTGCCGTACTGGATCATCTCATACGCATTGCCGATGCAATGGTTCGAGGTCGCGCAAGCCGAGGAGATCGAATAGTTCACGCCCTTGATCTTGAACCAGGTCGCAAGCGTCGCAGACGCGGTTGAGGACATCGCCTTCGGCACCGCGAACGGGCCAACGCGCTTCGGTCCCTTGGTGCGCGTGGTGTCGGCCGCTTCGACGATGGTGCGCGCCGAGGGACCGCCCGATCCCATGATGATGCCGGTGCGCACATTGGAGACGTCGGATTCTTCGAGACCGGAATCGCGGATCGCTTGGTCCATCGCGACGTGATTCCACGCCGCGCCTTCCGCAAGAAAACGCATTGCACGGCGATCGACGACCTCTGCGGGATTCAGCGTCGGCGCGCCCTGCACCTGCGAGCGGAATCCCAGCTTGGCGTATTCCTCCGCGCGCGTAATGCCGGGCTTCGCCTCGTGCAGGCTTGCCAGAACTTCCTGAGTGTTGTTTCCGATGGACGAGACAATTCCCATCCCCGTGACGACAACTCGTCGCATGATCGCCTCACTTGATTCCGTTTTTGGCCTTGTGTCCGGCCGTTCCCCGGGCCTGGAAGTTTAATCCAGGCGCCTCCCGCACTGAATTACTTTCCGGTCTGCGCCGGCGCGTCCTGTTGAAAAAGCCCAACCTTCAGATCAGTAGCGCGATAGATAATCTCGCCATCCGTCGAAAGCCAGCCATCGGCCACGCCGAGCACGAGCTTCGAGCGCATCACACGCTTGATATCGATGTGGTACTGAACCTTGGTGACATGCGGCAGCACCTGGCCGGAGAACTTCAGATCGCCGAGGCCGAGAGCGCGCCCGCGTCCGGCGCCACCGGTCCAGCCGAGGAAGAAGCCCACCATCTGCCACAGCGCATCAAGGCCGAGGCAGCCCGGCATCACAGGATCGCCCTTGAAGTGACAACCGAAAAACCACAGATCCGGCTTAACATCGAGTTCGGCCCGGATGACCCCTTTGCCGAATTCGCCTCCGGTATCCGAAATTTCGGTGATCCGGTCGAACATCAGCATCGGCGGCAGCGGCAACTGGGCGTTGCCGGGTCCGAATAATTCGCCGCGGCCACAAGCCAGCAAGTCCTCGTAATCATAGCTGTTTTGCCGCTCGCGCATCGACTCTCCCCCACTCGGCCCGATGCCGGTTGCGAACCGGTCCTAACATAGCCATTTCAGCCAAGCAAAGTGATTGGTTTCGTGAAACACCCAATCAAAGTCTTTGATCCAGTTGCGAAAAACTTGCATGTAACTGCATCTTTCGATACGATGCGCCTACATCTTGGGGAACTCCGTTTCCGAGCGTTGCGTATTTTCAGGGATCCGAAAAGTGAACGAGATCGACAACATCGAACGTCATGGTCAGGACGATGCCAGCCGCGTACGTGAGCACGTTCATGGCCACGCACCGGTCCTCACTGGCTGTCCGTGGCATGACGTCAACGAGATGTTGCAATCGGTCGGGCTGCGCCCCACCCGCCAGCGCATGGCGCTCGGCTGGCTCCTGTTCGGCAAGGGCGATCGTCACCTGACTGCGGAAATGCTCTACGAAGAAGCGACGCTCGCCAAGGTGCCGGTATCGCTCGCGACCGTCTACAATACACTGAACCAACTCACCGAAGCGGGCCTGCTGCGTCAGGTCAGCGTCGACGGTACCAAGACCTATTTCGATACCAATGTCACCTCGCACCATCACTTCTACCTGGAGAGCAATCACGAGCTGGTCGATATTCCTGACCAGAACCTGATGCTGCAGCAGGTGCCGGAAGTGCCGGAAGGCTACGAGATCAGCCGCATCGACATGGTGGTCCGGCTCCGCAAGAAGCGTTGAACCGCGCCCGTCATCCGGGATCAAAACAAAACGCCGACCGGGATATCCCGGTCGGCGTTTTGTTTGTGTCTGACATGATCTGCAAACGGGCGCGTCAGTTCACCTTCTCGTCAGAGTAGACGCCCCACAGCCGCTGCTGCTCGATCCAGCCATCGAAGCCGTCACCGGTGATGCGGCACCACGTCCCGGTGCACCGTTTCACCTGGGCGATCACACCGGCTTGCAGACGCGCCGCAACGGCGCTGTCCTCATCCGGTCGATCCCGCAATGCGGCAAGCTCGTCCTTTTTCTTCATGGTGACCACGGCGGTGCGACGGCCGGACAACAACGAGTGATACACCCAACCTTCCGCACCTTCGGAATCGCGCACCCGCCGCCAGTTCTCGAATTCCGCCGTCACTTCGACCGGCAATCCCGCCCGGGTGTAGATCCAGCTGACGTCCTGATCCTTGGTCGGGCCGACCCGGACATTGACGTGATCGGACTTCAAGCTGACGTAACGCGGCACCGGCAGCCCGCTCGTGGTCTGCACGTCCTTGGCCGCATGTCCGGTTCCGCCCGTCATTCCCCAGGTTGCGAGCGCCATCAGCATTGCCCAGATCGAAGACCGTAATTCCATCATCCGCATTCCGTCACTTAACCCCGCCACAATGGCCCCAGACGTTCGAACGAGCCGCGCCCCGCCGCGGTCATCGTCATCAGGCCATCCTGGTTCTTGTCTTGATCCGGCCTTCTGATAGAGAGGACCGAAGCCTCCAATACGGGACACCTTGGGCTAGGAACGGGAAACCTTGCAGCTGGCGTCCAATTCGTACATTCGAACAAGCCGGTTAATGCGGACTGAACGCCGGTCGATCTGGTCTTGAGGATGAGCAATGTCGGGTAAGAAAAAGCCGCTGATCGTCGTCACGCGCAAATTGCCGGACAGCACCGAAACGCGCATGCGCGAATTGTTCGACACCCGCCTCAACATCGACGACGTCCCGATGACCAAGGCGCAGCTGATCGAGGCGGTCCAGACCGCGGACGTGCTGGTGCCTACCGTCAGCGACGAGATCGACGCCGAAATTCTCGGCCATGCCAACGGCAAGCTCCGCCTGATCGCCCATTTCGGCAACGGCGTGGACAATCTCGACGTCACGGCGGCGGTCGCGCGCGGCATCACGGTGACCAACACGCCAAAGGTCCTGACCGAAGACACCGCCGATATGACGATGGCGCTGATCCTTGCGGTACCGCGGCGGCTCATCGAGGGCGCGTCCGTGCTGACAAGCGGTGAATGGCCCGGCTGGTCACCGACCTGGATGCTGGGCCACCGTCTCGGCGGCAAGCGGCTCGGTATCATCGGCATGGGCCGCATCGGCCAAGCTCTGGCGCGGCGCGCGCATGCCTTCGGCATGCAGATCCACTATCACAACCGCCGCCCTGTCAGCCCGGCGATCGAAGAAGAATTGGGCGCGACCTACTGGGAGAGCCTCGACCAGATGCTGGCGCGGATGGACTTCATCTCGGTGAACTGTCCGCATACGCCTGCGACCTATCACCTGCTCTCCGGGCGCCGCCTGAAGCTGGTCCGCAAGGACGCCTACATCATCAACACCGCGCGCGGCGAGATCATCGACGAGGCGACGCTGGTGAAGCTGATCGAAGACGGCGAGATCGCCGGCGCCGCGCTCGACGTGTTCGAACACGAGCCCGCAGTGCACCCCAAACTGCTGCGCCTCGCCAAGACCTACAAGGTGGTGCTGCTGCCGCATATGGGCTCGGCCACGGTCGAAGGCCGCGTCGACATGGGCGAAAAGGTCATCATCAACATCCGCACTTTCCTCGACGGCCACAAGCCGCCGGATCGCGTGCTACCGAGCATGCTGTAATCGCGTCTTAACGGTGCGCGGACAAATCTCTGATCGTCGGATGGTCACCATTGAGCGGATTGGACGGATCGCGCGTGTAGCGCAGCGTCTCGAAGCGCATCGCGCGCGCGTCGATCATCAATAGCCGCCCGACCAGTCCCTCGCCGAAGCCGACGATCTCACGGATCGCTTCCAGCGCCATCATTGAACCGAGCACGCCCGCGAAAGCGCCGACGAGCCCCGCCTCCTCGCAAGTCGGAATCGTGCCGGGCGGCGGCGCTTCCGGAAACAGACAGCGATAGGTCGGATTGGACGCACCTTCCGCATTCTTCTCGTGCGCGCGGATCGTCGTCAGCGAGGCATCGAAAATCCCGAGGGCACCCGCGACCAGCGTTTTTCCCGCGAGATAGCAGGCATCCGATACCAGATAGCGCGTGGTGAAATTATCGGAGCCATCGACGACGATGTCGTAGCCGCCAATGATCTGCATGGCGTTTGACGTATCGAGCCGCGTGTCATGCGTGATGAATTCGACATGCGGATTGAGCGCACGGATTTTGTCAGCCGCGCTCTGCGTTTTCAGATGACCGACATCAGGCGTGGCATGAATGATCTGGCGCTGCAGGTTCGACAGCGACACCGTGTCGTCATCGACCACGCCGAGCGTGCCGACACCGGCGGCGGCGAGATACATCAGGGCTGGCGCACCGAGCCCGCCCGCGCCGATCACCAGCACCTTCGCGGCCTTGAGCGCGGCCTGGCCCTGCCCACCGACTTCGCGCAGGACGATGTGACGGGCATAGCGTTCGAGTTCTTCGGACGTCAGCATGATATCGAATACCTACTTCTGACAGCTCGGGCACCAGAAGGTGGAGCGCCCGTTCTGGGTAAAGCGTTTCACGGTGCCGCGGCAACCGCGCGTGCGGCATGGCTCGCCCTCGCGATCGTAGACCTGAAACGAGTGCTGGAAATAGCCGAGTTCGCCAGAGGTCTGGCGGTGGTCGCGCAGCGACGACCCACCCGCCTCAATCGCTGCATTCAGCACAGTACGGATCGCGGCCACGAGCCGCACGGCATGCTCGGCCGGCGCGCCACTGCGGCTCGCAAGCGTGGACGCCTGCCGCTTGGGCGACAGATGTGCGCGAAACAGCGCCTCGCAGACATAGATATTGCCGAGCCCGGCGACGACGCGCTGGTCGAGCAGCGCCGATTTCAGAGAGGTTTTCTTGCCATTGCAGGCCTGCGCCAGCATCGCTGCGTCGAACGCATTGCCGAGCGGCTCGGGCCCGAGCGCCTTGAGGAACGGCTCGTCGTCGAGATCGGCGCGGGCCACGATCTTCATGTAGCCGAAGCGGCGCGGATCGTTGAACGATATCACCGCGCCGTTATCCATCTCGAATACGACGTGATCGTGCGTGCGGCTCTCGCCGCGCGGATGGTGAAACGCGCCCGGCGTTTTTCCGTGATCGCCCGCCATGACACGAAACGAGCCGGACATGCCCAGATGCATCAAGAGCACGTCGCCGGAATCGAGATCGGCCAAAAGGTATTTGGCGCGGCGACCCAACCCCGTCACTTTCCGCTTGTTCAGGCGGGCGGCAAAATCCTTCTGCAATGGGAAACGCAGATCGCCGCGATGGGCGGTGACGCACTCGATTCGCGCACCCTCCATAGCGGGAATCAGACCGCGACGGACCGTCTCAACCTCGGGTAATTCGGGCATTTCGGATTCACCTTGAGCGCCCAAGGTGATAGCGCCATTGCGCTCGCCACGCTATGGTGCGCCCCGGAGAGCCAGACATGAGCCAAGCGCCAGATAATTCGACACATTTCGGCTATCGGGAGGTTTCGCCCGGCGAAAAGCAGGGCCTCGTCAACGAGGTCTTCCACAACGTCGCGAAGCGCTACGACCTGATGAACGACCTGATGTCGGGCGGACTGCACCGCGTCTGGAAGAACCTCATGGTGGAGACGCTAAACCCGCCGCGCGGCGAGGCTTCGTTCCGGATGCTCGATGTCGCGGGCGGCACCGGCGACATCTCCTTCCGTGCGGCAAAAGCGGCCGGACCCAATTTCCATTCCACCGTCTGCGACATCAACACCGACATGCTGGCGGTTGGTCGCGAACGGGCGCAGGCTCAAGGTCTGGACGACCGCGTCGATTTCGTCGAGGGCAATGCCGAGGCGCTCGCTTTCGCCGACAGGACTTTCGACGCCTACACCATCGCCTTCGGCATTCGCAACGTACCGCAGATTCCGCTGGCGCTGCGCGAAGCCTATCGTGTGCTCCGGCCCGGTTCGCGCTTCCTTTGCCTTGAGTTTTCTTCCGTCAACGTGCCCGGTCTCGACAGAATTTACGACATGTTCTCATTCAATGTCATTCCGCAGATCGGCAAAGCCGTGACTGGTGACGCCGAATCCTATCGCTATCTGGTCGAATCGATCCGGCAGTTTCCAAAGCCCGACACTTTCGCCGACATGATTCGCGAGGCCGGTTTTTCGCGCGTGACCCACGAGGTCTTTTCGGGCGGCATCGTCGCGCTGCATTCGGGCTGGCGCCTGTGATTTCATCGCTGACGCACATTTCCCGGCTTGCCCGCGCGGCCTTCGTATTCGCGCGCGAAGGCGTGTTCGGCATCATCGATCCCTCACCGTTGCCGCCGCCCGCACAGGCCGCGATTCGCGCCGCGCGATTGATCGAACGCCGTGGATCGAAATCCGGCGCGCGACTGTCGCGGGCACTGACGCGGCTCGGCCCCACTTACGTCAAGCTCGGTCAGTTTCTCGCCACCCGGCCCGACGTCGTCGGCGTCGCGATGGCGCGCGATCTTGAAAGCCTGCAGGATCGTCTGCCGCCATTCCCGCAGAACCAGGCCATCGCTGTGGTCGAGACTGGGCTGGAAAAGCCCATTTCATCGGTATTTTCGCATTTCGGCGAATCGGTCGCGGCCGCCTCCATCGCGCAGGTGCATCGCGCCGAGATTTCGGACGCCAACGGCACGCGGCCCGCTGCCGTCAAGATTCTGCGCCCGCATGTCGGCGCGCGCTTCAACCATGACCTCAATGCGTTCCGCTACGCCGCGCGCAAGGCGGAAGGCATTTCATCGGAGGCTCGCCGGCTCCGCCTGACCGAGATTATCGAGACGCTGGCGCGGTCCGTCGCCATGGAGATGGACCTTCGCATCGAGGCCGCCGCACTCTCGGAGATGGCGGAGAATACGCGCGAGGATACCGACTTCCGCGTGCCCGCCGTCGACTGGGATCGTACCAGCCATCATGTGCTGACGATGGAGTGGATCGAGGGCATCGCGCTCAACGACCGCACGCGGCTCGAGGCCGCCGGCATCGATCTGCCCGCGCTCGGCCGCAAGGTGATCCAGAATTTCCTGCGCCACGCGCTGCGCGACGGCTTTTTCCATGCCGACATGCATCCGGGCAATCTGTTCGTCGACAAGAACGAGCGGCTGGTGGCGGTGGATTTCGGCATCATGGGCCGCCTCGGGATGAAGGAGCGGCAATTTCTCGCCGAAATTCTCTACGGCTTCATCACCCGCAATTATCGTCGCGTCGCTGAGGTGCATTTCGAAGCCGGCTACGTGCCCGCGCACCATTCGGTCGAGAATTTCGCGCAAGCGATCCGCGCCATCGGCGAACCGATCCACAACCGCGCTGCCGACGAAATCTCGATGGCGAAGCTGCTCACGCTGCTGCTCGAGGTCACCGGCCTGTTCGACATGCGCACACGGCCCGAGCTGATCCTGCTGCAGAAGACCATGGTGGTGGTGGAAGGCGTCGCCCGCTCCTTCGACCCCAAGCTCGACATCTGGAAGACCGCCGATCCCGTGGTGCGCGAATGGATCGAACGCAATCTCGGCCCGCTCGGCCGTATCCAGCAGGCGGCACACGGCGCAGGCGACCTCGGCCGCATTCTCTCCGGGCTTCCGGCCATCGCGGCCCGCTCGGTCGCGGCGCTGGAGCAATTCGAGACCATGACCCGCGATGGGTTGGTGCTGTCGCCGGATACGATTGCCGCTCTGGGGAGATCGGAGCGGCGTGGACGCCATTGGGAGACGGTGGCGCTCTGGATTATCGCCTTGAGCCTGCTCGGATTTCTCTGGCTATCCCGCTAGGTGCAATCACCTATCGGAGTATTTGATTGCATTGCAATCAAATGCTAGGCTGAGCCATGGCCAGCCTGACCGTCCGCAAGCTCGACGACGACATCAAGACCGCGCTGAAACTGCGCGCCGCGCAGAACGGACGTTCGGTTGAGGACGAGGTGCGGGTGATTCTGCGGCAGGCCGCGTCGGACGGCGAGCCCCCCGCGCTGCCGCCAGTCCCGTCGACTTCGGAAGCCGCCGCTCGTCCGGTGCAAGGACAGGCACGCCACCGCGTTACCCTCATCATCGGTGGCGGCATCGCCGCCTACAAGGCGCTCGATCTGATCCGCCGTCTGAAGGAGCGCGGCTGTGAGGTTCGCTGCGTACTCACACGCGCGGCGGAACGCTTCGTGACCGCGCTGAGCGCCAGCGCGCTTGCCAACACCCGCTGCTACACTGATTTGTTCGACGCCGAGAGCGAGTTCGATGCAGGCCACATTCGTCTCGCACGCCATTGCGATCTGGTGGTGGTCGCGCCCGCGACCGCCGACCTGATGGCGAAGATGGCGCAGGGCCTCGCCGACGATCTCGCCAGCGCCATCCTGCTTGCAACCGACAAACCGGTGCTGCTCGCGCCCGCGATGAATCCGGCGATGTGGAATAACGCCGCAACAAAACGCAATGTCGCGCAACTCGGACGCGATGGCCGCATTCTCATTGGCCCGAACCGTGGCGAGATGGCGGAAGCCAATGAAGCAGGCCTTGGCCGGATGGCGGAGCCGCTTGAGATCGCCACGCGCGCAATCGCCCTCCTGCAGCCTGCCCAAACTCAAATTCTAAAAGGCCGCCGCGTGCTGATTACCGCAGGGCCGACGCACGAGCCGATCGACCCGGTGCGCTATATCGCCAATCGTTCCTCCGGCAAGCAAGGCTATGCAATCGCCGCCGCCGCCGCCGCTGCCGGTGCGGATGTCGTGCTGGTATCCGGTCCGGTGAATCTCCCCGACCCGCAGGGTGTCAAAACCATTCGCGTCGAATCCGCGCGCAACATGCTGGCAGAAGTCGAGAACGCGCTCCCGACCGATATTGCGATCTTCGCCGCTGCCGTCGCCGACTGGCGCGTCGCCAATGCCGGCGAACAGAAGATCAAGAAAACCAAGGACGGCATGCCGCCGCTGGAACTGGTGGAGAATCCTGACATTCTCGCCACCATCGCAAAGCGCGCCGCGAACAGGCCATCGCTGGTGATCGGCTTCGCCGCGGAGACCGAACATGTCGCGGAAAACGCCGCCGCGAAACTCGCGCGCAAGGGCTGCGACTGGATCGTCGCCAATGACGTCTCACCCGCGACCGGCATCATGGGCGGCGACAGCAACGCCGTGCAGATCTTCATGAAAGACGTTGAAGCCCCGGAAATCTGGCCCGCCATGAGCAAGGACGATGTCGCGGCACGGCTGATCGTACGGATCGCGCAAACATTCTCTCCATAGAAAGCAACTCACGACCATGACCAAACCGCTGCGGATCGCCGTCACCCAACTCCCGCATGGCCAAGGCCTCGCACTGCCCGCTTACCAGACCGAGCACGCCGCAGGTCTCGATCTGCTCGCCGCCGTACCGGAGGACAAGCCGGTGGTGCTCGCACCTGGCGACCGCGCGCTGGTTCCCACGGGGCTCGCAATGGCGCTGCCCGCTGGCTACGAGGCTCAGGTGCGCCCACGCTCCGGCCTCGCCGTCAAGCACGGCGTGACCGTTCTCAACTCGCCAGGCACGATCGATGCCGATTACCGCGGTGAGATCGGCGTGCCCCTCATCAACCACGGTCGCGAAGCCTTCACCATCAAGCGCGGCGAGCGCATCGCCCAGATGGTTGTCGCTCCTGTGGTGCAAATCTCGTTTGAGACCATCGGGGAACTTCCGTCGAGCGCGCGCGGCCAAGGCGGTTTCGGCTCCACGGGCCGCTAATCGACGTTCCTCATCCACGTTCACGATCTGGACTCTTACCCCCCGAGTCCCCGGGAGGTTATTGTGTTTTGATTCGCGGGCGGTGGTTGAGAATCGAGAATGTCAGGCGTCCTTCGGACGATGCGTCGAAGCTTATTGTCATGCACGTCAATCGTGCAGGGCGGCTTCGCCATCCTCGCAGGAACGGTGCCTGCCCATGCCGCGGGGAATGGCGCCATCGACACCACACTCGCCATCCTGAGCAGTTTGAACCGGCCCGAAATCACGAGCCTTGCACTCTCGGCTTCCGTGCTCTGCTTCTCGGTGGTGGCGACCGTCCTGCTGATGCGTACGCGCATCCGCGCGGAAACGATGGAAGCGCAGCTACGCGCCGACAATCAATCGCTGCAGAATGAATCCGACCGCCTGCGCGCTCTGCTATTCGCCGAGCCGCAGGTGCTGATCGCATGGTCCGCCGGCGACGAGCGACCCGACATTACCGGCGATATCGCGCTCCTGATGCCGCAGGGCCAGACTATGTCCGCCCAGCGCGTCCTGGCGTTCGGCACATGGCTGCTGCCCGAGCAGGCGCTCGCGATGGATCACGCTGTCGACGCCCTGCGCGAGCGTGGCGAAAGTTTCCTGCTGACTATGTCCACCTCGAACGGCCGCGCTATCGAGGCGATGGGACGCGCGGTCGGTGGACAGGCCATCGTGCGCATCCGCGAGTTGAATGGCGTCCGGCTCGAACTCGCCGAGATGACGCAGCGCCATCTGCACCTGATCGAGGAAACCGACGCGCTGCGCGCCTTCGCGGCCGAAATCCCGCAGCCTTTGTGGGCGCGGCGCGCCAACGGCACGCTGCGTTACGCCAACGAGGCCTATGCCCGCGCCGCTGAAGCGGCGAACGCATCGGACGCTATCGAACGCGGCGTCGAACTGCTCGACAGCGAGGACCGCGCCGCCATGCGCCAGACGCTGGCCGAGGGTAAGCCCTACCGCGCGCGGCTGCCGGTCGCGATCGGCGGCGAGCGCCGCATCTTCGACGTGTTCGCCTACAACGTCACCGATGGCAGCGTCGGCGTCGCGATCGATTGCAGCGAGACCGTCGCGTTCAAGGATGCTCTGACGCGCATGGCGGATGCACACCGGCGCATGCTCGATCAACTGTCATCCGGCGTCGCCGTGTTCGATGCCGACAAGCGGCTTGCCTTCTACAACGATTCCTACCGCCGGTTGTGGGATCTCGACCGCGCCTTCCTCGATTCTAATCCAAGCGATTCCAGCGTGCTGGAAAAACTGCGCGCGATGCGCAAGATTTCCGAGCAGCCCGATTTCCGCGCGTGGAAAAATCGCCTGCACGAGGCCTATCGCGCCATCGAACCCGCCAAGGACACCTGGTACCTGCCGGACGGCCGCGCGGTCAGCATCGTCACAACGCCCAATCCCGAAGGCGGCGTGACCTATCTGTTCGACGACGTCACCGAAAGCCTCAAACTGCAACGCCAGCACGATGGATTGCTGCGCGTCCAGCGCGAGACGCTCGACAATCTGTCAGAAGCGGTGGCGGTGTTCGGCGGCAACGGACGCGCACAGCTTTTCAACCCACCCTTCGCGCAGCTCTGGAGGCTGTCGACTGACGCGCTCCAGCAGCAGCCCCATATTGAGACCATCGAGCAATGGTGCAAGCCGCTGTTCGAGGATGCCGCGACGTGGCAGGCCATCCGCGCCGCCATCACCGGCATCGACAGCCGCGCAGCGTTGCAAACCCGGATCGAACGCAAGGACGGCAGCGTGCTCGACTGCACGACGATCCCGCTGCCCGACGGCGCCACCATGCTGGCCTTCCAGGACGTCACCGACAGCGTCAACGTCGAGCGCGCACTACGCGAACGCAACGACGCGCTGGAAGCCGCCGACCAGATGAAGGTGGATTTCGTCCACCACGTCTCCTACGAGTTGCGCTCGCCGCTAACCACCATCATCGGCTTCGCCCACTTCCTCAGCGACCCCGCGACCGGGCCGATGACGGCGAAGCAGAGCGAGTACCTCAACTACATCACCACCTCGACCAACGCGCTCCTCGCGATCATCAACAACATCCTCGATCTCGCTACTATCAACGCGGGCGCGATGACGCTTGATCTCGGGCCAGTCGATCTGCACAAGACAGTCGAGGAAGCAACCACCGGACTGCAGGACCGGCTGGTGCACGACAACATCCGGCTCGTGGTCAATATCGACCCTGCCGCCGGTGACTTCATCGCCGACGAGCGGCGCATCGTGCAGATTCTCTACAACCTGCTTGCGAACGCGATCGGCTTCTCGCCCACCAACGGGATCGTCCGCCTTAACGCGTGGCGCGAAAATGGCCTTATCTGCTGCGCTGTCGCCGATGCAGGCCCCGGCATTCCGGACGAGGTGCGCGACAAAGTGTTCGACTGGTTCGAGAGCCGCGCCAACGGTTCGCGCCACCGCGGCGCCGGTCTCGGCCTGTCGCTGGTGCGCTCCTTTGTCGAACTGCACGGCGGGCGGGTCAGGGTTGACTCGGTGGTGGGTGAAGGCACTACGGTGACGTGCGAATTCCCCGCTGACCAGACCGCCCACCGCAGCGCCGCCGAATGAACGAACCCTCCTCCTTCTCGGTTGCCCTTCCCAATGAGATCGCGACGGCCCAGTTGATGGCCGATCTCGCGCTGCTGGTCGGCCCCGGCGATACCATCACGCTGTCGGGCGATCTCGGTGCCGGCAAGACGACGGCCGCGCGCGCGATGATCCGCTATCTCGCGGGCGATGAGGCGTATGAAGTCCCGAGCCCGACCTTCACGCTGACGCAGACCTACGACCTACCGCCCTACCCGGTGCTGCACGCGGACCTTTATCGCATCGCCGATCCGAGCGAACTGGAGGAGATCGGACTGGCGCCGTTGCCTGACGGCGCGCTGGCGCTGATCGAATGGCCCGAGCGCGCGCCAGATGAGATGCCGGACAACCGCATCGACATCGCTTTCAGCCACAGGCCCTCTCTCGGCTCGGCGGCGCGCGCCGCCGAGATCACCGGCCATGGCGAAGCCGCCGCCAAAGTCGCGCGCCTCGCGGCGTTGCGTCATTTTCTCAATCTGTCCGGCCAAGCGAACGCTGTCCGTCAGCGCATGCCGGGCGATGCGTCGACGCGCTCCTATGCGCGCGTGATCGGCGATCAAGGCTCGCTCGTGCTGATGAATTCGCCGCCGCGCCCCGACGGCCCTGCGATTCACAACGGCAGGTCCTACAGCGCCGCGGTGCATCTCGCCGAAGATGTCCGCCCCTTCGTCGCGCTTGCCAACGGGCTTCGCCGCCAGGGCTTCTCCGCGCCGGCGGTATATCATGCCGACCTCGATGCGGGTTTTCTGCTGCTCGAGGATCTCGGCGGCGCGACCTTCGTGCAGGGCACGCCGCCCGAGCCGATCGCCGAGCGCTATCAGGCGGCAGCGACAATGCTCGCCGCGCTTCACGCCATCGACCTGCCCGACACCTTGCCGCTTGCACCGAAGATCAACTACCGGATTCCGGAGTTCGATTTCGACGCGATGATGGTCGAGGTCGGATTGATGCTGGACTGGTATCTGCCCGATCACGGCGTGACATTGGGCGGCATGATGCATGCCGACTTCCTCGTGATCTGGAAGGATTTGCTCGGCCGGATCGAACGCACGCGCAAGACCTGGATGCTGCGCGACTTCCATTCGCCGAACCTGATCTGGCTCGGCGGCCGCAAGGATATTGCGCGAGTCGGACTGCTCGACTTTCAGGACGCGGTGATGGGGCCGGAAGCCTATGACCTCGTATCGCTCTTACAGGATGCCCGAATCGACGTGCCGGATTCCGTCGAGATTCCGCTGCTCGGCCGTTACGTCGCCGCGCGACGACAGGCCGACCCCGCTTTCGATGCTGCAAGCTTCGTCGAGCGGTACGCCATCATGTCCGCGCAGCGGAATACGCGCCTGCTCGGCACCTTCGCGCGGCTCAACCGCCGCGACGGCAAGCCACAATATCTGCGGCATCAGCCCCGGATATGGGGCTATTTGCAGCGTGCGTTCGCGCACCCCACCCTGAACAGCCTTAAGGATTGGTTTACGGCGAACGTCCCGCCCCCTATCGATCGCATTTGAAATGAAAATTTACGCGCCATTAGGTCGCCAGCGGTATTTTTGGTGACCTCGTCTTGCTGCCGTCACACCGCCGCAGGACTCAAACGGGCGGAGACCCCGAATGGCAACAGAGCGACGCAAGGGAGAGCGGGTCGTTTTCGAACGCGGCTTCGCAGCGCATATGATGGGCATCGACGGCACATGGCGCCGGAGTTGTCTCGTCGAGGACATTTCCGAATTTGGCGCAAAACTCACCGTGCAAGGCAATATCGAAGGGTTGGCGCTGAAGGAATTCTTCCTGCTGCTGTCCTCGACCGGTCTCGCCTATCGCCGTTGTGAGCTCTGCTGGGTGAATGGCGAACAGATCGGCGTGCAGTTCCTCAAGCAGGACCCGAAACGTCGCGGCGCATCGTCACGGAAAAACAAGAACGATCAGATGATCGAAATCTGAGTCCGATCGCGCACCGCACAGCGCGGGTCGCATTGCCGTCACACAAGCGAATTACAGCGATTCAACACCCTGCGTCACGCCCGGTGATGGCAGGGCTCGTCGCGATGCTCTAGGCTTCGTCCAGATCATCCGGCGATTCGCTTGAGAGACGACGATGCCTGTTCAACCTCATACCGCCATGGTGCTCGCGGCCGGTTTCGGCACGCGAATGCGCCCTCTGACCGATCATACGCCGAAACCGCTGGTCGAAGTCGCAGGCAAGCCGCTGCTCGATCACGTGCTGGATCGCCTCGCCGAAGCCGGTGTCGATAAGGCCGTCGTCAATGTTCACTATCTTGGCGACCAGATCATCACGCACACTGCTTCGCGGCAAAAGCCGAAGGTCGTTATCTCCGACGAGCGCAATGAGGTGCTCGGCACCGGCGGCGGCGTGGTCAAGGCGCTGCCGCAACTCGGCAACGATCCGTTCTTTCACCTCAATGCCGATACGTTGTGGATCGACAGCGTCGCGCCGAACCTGCAGCGCCTCGCCGACGCGTTCGACCCCGCGCGCATGGATGTGCTGCTGCTGATGGCGCCGACCGCCGGCAGCATCGGCTATGACGGAACCGGCGATTTCACCATGCTGACGGATGGCCGCCTGCAGCGGCGCAAGGAGCAGCATGTGGTACCGTTCGTCTATGCGGGCGTGGCGATTCTCTCGCCCGCGCTCTTCAAAGGTGCGCCGGGTGGCGAATTCTCGCTGACGAAACTGTTCGACGAAGCGGCCTCGCGCGAACGGCTGTTCGGCCTGCGGCTCGAAGGCGTTTGGATGCATGTCGGCACGCCGGACGCCATTGCGGCAGCGGAAAAAGCGTTTCTGGCCAGCGCGGCCTGATACCCTATATTGTCTCGACAAACCCTGCCCGACCGTGATCCGCTCGGCTGTCAGCGGAATCCTGCATGCGCGTCTTCAACATTCCCTCATCGGCACCATTTCTGCGCACGCTTTTGAGCGCGCTGGTCGACGGCCGCCTGATCGAGGGATTTCGCGCGCGCGAGAACCCCGAACTTCTCGCGCAGGCGACGCTCTATCTGCCAACGCAGCGTGCCTGCCGCATGGCGCGCGAGATGTTTCTCGACGTGATGGGCCAGGACGCGGTGCTACTGCCGCGCATCGTCGCGCTCGGCCATGTCGACGAGGACGAGCTCGGCTTCACGCAGACGGACACCGCCGAATTTCCTTCGCTCGCCGTGCCGGATGCACTCGACGGCCTGCCGCGCCGCCTGGTGCTGATGCGTCTCGTCAGCGCCTGGGCGAAGCAGCTCGGCTCGCGCGACCTTGCATCCGCGCCGTTGGTGGCGGGCGGTCCTGCCTCGACGCTGGCGCTCGCCGACGACCTCGCGCGCCTGATCGACGACATGACGACGCGCGGCGTCGATTGGAACGCACTCGACAATCTCGTGCCGGACGATCTCGACCATTACTGGAAGATCACGCTCGATTTTCTCAAGATCGCTAAGGAGGCGTGGCCCGCGCATCTGCGCGAAGCGGGATTGATCGAGGCCGCGCAACGGCGCGATCTTCTGATCGAAGCCGAAGCCGCGCGGATCGCGGCACTGCCCGGCCCCGTCATCGCAGCAGGTTCGACCGGCTCGATGCCATCGACCGCGAAATTCCTGCGCGCCATCGCGCAGCATTCGCGAGGCGCGGTGGTGCTGCCCGGCCTCGACACCGATCTCGACAATGAGGCCTGGCGCGCCATCGGCGGCGTACGCGACTCTGAGGGGCGTTTCGCGGAGCACCCGCTGTCGAGCCATCCGCAATATGCGCTGCACGGTCTTCTTGAATTGCTCGGACTGGAGCGCGGTGCAGTCAAGGTCCTCGCTGACCCCGTCGCGGATGGTCGCGAACTGCTCGCCTCCGAGGCGATGCGGCCCGCGACGGAAACCGCGCAATGGCATCGCCGCCTTACCGAAGTGAATGTCGCCGCGCGCATCGAACGAGGCTTCGACAATCTCGCCATTGTCGAAGCAGTCAACCCCGAGATGGAAGCGCTCGCCATCGCGGTCGCCATGCGCGAGGCACGGCAACAAAATAAAACCGCCGCGCTGGTGACGCCGGATCGCGCTCTGGCGCGCCGCGTGATGGCCGCGCTCGGACGCTGGAGGCTCGCCTTCGACGATTCCGGCGGCGATTCGCTGATGGATACGCCTGCGGGAATTTTCGCGCGGCTCGCCGCGGAAGCGGTCACAAGCGAATTATCGCCACCGACGCTGCTCGCATTGCTCAAGCATCCATTGCTGCGATTAGGACAGGCGGAAGGCGCATGGGCGACGGCGATTCAACATCTCGAACTCGCGATTCTGCGCGGCACACGACCCGCGGCCGGCTGCAGGGGTTTGCGGGCGACCTTTGCGTGGTTCTCGGACGAATGGAGCAAGGCGCAACGCAAGGAACTGTCCGCGTTGCACCGCTCCGAGCCGCGCTGCCGACTGACACAGGGCGCGCTCGATGACGTGGCACGCCTTCTCGACGCGCTCGCAGCCGCTCTTGCGCCGCTTGAGACATGCGCGCGCAGCGCACATGATTTCGCGACGCTTGCGCAGCTTCATCGCGACACCGTCATTCACCTCTCGACCGCCGACGATGGCCGCATCGCTGCACTCGATGGCACCGATGGCCAGCAGCTTGCGCAAGCGTTCGACGAGTTGCTTGCGCCCGGCGACGATGAAGCTTCCCCCACACCAACCCACATCGCGCTCGAACTTGCGGATTACCCCGACCTGTTCTCAACCGCCTTTGCCAATCGCGTGGTGCGGCGCCCGCAGAACGCAGATGCCTCGCTGCGGATTTACGGCCTGCTGGAAGCGCGCCTCACGCAATGCGACCGTGTCATTCTCGGCGGCCTCGTCGAGGGCGTGTGGCCGCCGACGCCGCGCATCGACCCGTGGCTGTCGCGCCCGATGCGCCACGATCTCGGCCTCGACCTGCCGGAGCGGCGCATCGGCCTCACCGCACACGACTTCGCGCAACTGCTCGGCGCAGGTGACGTGATCCTCACTCACGCAACCAAGGTCGGCGGCGCGCCATCCGTCGCCTCGCGTTTCCTGCACCGGATGAAAGCGATCGCGACACCTAAGACATGGGAGTCGGCACTCGAACGCGGCGCGCGTTACGTGCGCTACGCCGAAGCGCTCGATCATCCGGAGACCGTTCAGCCGATCGCGCAGCCGACGCCGAAGCCTGCGGTGGCGTTGCGGCCGTTGCAGATGTCGGTGACGGAGATCGAGGACTGGCTGCGCGATCCCTACACCATCTTCGCCAAGCGCATTTTGAATCTGACGCCGCTCGATCCCATCGATCTTCCGCTGACAGCGGCGGATCGCGGCTCCGCGATCCATAACGCGCTGGGAGATTTCACCGAGGCGCACCGCAAAACCCTGCCGGACAATATTGCGGCAGAATTGCGCTCTTTCGGAGAACGGCATTTTGCGGCGCTAATGGAGCATCCCGAGGCGCGGGCGCTGTGGTGGCCGCGATTCCTGCGCATCGCGGAGTGGTTTGCCGGATGGGAGATCGAGCGCCGCGCGGACGTCGCCGAGATCGCGGCCGAAGAGCGCGGCGAGATTGCCATTCCGCTCGATTGCGAACGCCGCTTTATCCTGACTGCACGCGCCGACCGCATTGAGCATCGCGCTGACCGCACCTTCGCCATCGTCGATTACAAGACCGGCATTCCACCGACCGGCAAACAGGTACGGCTCGGCCTGTCGCCGCAACTCACACTGGAGGCTGCAATCCTGCGCGGCGGCGGGTTCAGCCGCGCTTTTGCATCGTTCCCGAGACAACCTTCCGTCAGCGAGCTCGTCTACGTCCGGCTGAACGGCAACAATCCGGCCGGCGAAGCCATGGTGGTCGATCTGCGCATCGAGCGTGGCGACGAACCGCAATTCCCCGATGATGCCGCCGATGAGGCGTTGGCGAAACTGACGGCGCTCGTCAGGAAATTCGAGAACCCCGAGCAGGCTTACACGTCGCTCGATCTCGCGATGTGGTCGAATCGCTACGGCACCTATGACGATCTCGCCCGCATCAAGGAATGGTCGGTCGCAGGCCACCTCAGTGGGGGCGGCGAATGAGCACGCCCCGCACCAACATTCCCAATGTGGTCCGCGAGGCGCAGTTGCGTGCCTCGCACCCACAATCCTCGGCCTTCGTCGCGGCGAATGCGGGCTCCGGCAAAACTTATGTGCTCGTCAACCGCGTGATCCGCCTGCTGCTCGATGGCGTCGCGCCGGAAAAGATCCTCTGCATCACCTTCACCAAGGCCGCGGCCGCCAACATGGCGCAGCGCGTGTTCGAGACGCTGGGGACATGGATCACGCTGTCCGACGACGAACTCGACGCCGCGATCCGCAATTCCGGTGCGCAGGTCACGCGCGAGGTGCGAACGCGGGCGCGAAAACTGTTCGCCTGCGCGCTGGAGACGCCGGGCGGGCTGAAGGTGCAGACCATCCACGCGCTTTGCACCCGCCTGCTGCAGCAGTTTCCGTTCGAGGCCAACGTGCCCGCGCATTTCGCGGTGCTCGACGAGCGCGATCAGACCGACATGATGGAGCGCGCCAACCTCGCGGTGCTGCTGGAGGCCGCGCGCGCGCCTAACGGCGCGCTCGGCCGCGCGCTGGCCTTCGCGATGGCGCAAGCCGCCGACGTGACGTTCAAGGAAGTGGTGCACGAGGCGTGCCTAAGCCGCGAGCATTTCATGGCCTGGGCCGATGGCGCGGGCAGCATCGAGATCGCGATGGCGCAGGTCTGCCGCGCACTCGGCGTTGCGCCCGACGCACAGCTCACCGATATCGAGCGCGAGATGGTCGACGGGCCGCACCTGCCACGCAGCCGCTGGCTTGCAGTGGCGAATGCTTTTGAACAGGGCGGCAAGACCGATGCGGCGCAAGGCGCCCGCCTGCGCGCCGCGGCCGCGTTGTCGGGCGCGGCACAGCTCGACGAATATCTCAGCCTGTTCGTCACTGGCGAAGGCGGCGCGCGCAAGACGCTGATGACCAAGGCGCTCGCCGCCTCGCAAGGCGCGCTCGCGGCAGCGCTGACAGAGGAACAACCGCGTCTTCTGCTGCTCGACGAACGCCGCCGTGCCGTGTTCCAGCGCGACCGCACCCATGCGCTGCTAGTGATCGCAAGCGCGGTCGCCACGCATTACCGGCGCGAGAAGCAGGCGCGCGGCCTGCTCGACTATGACGACCTGATCGACAAGACTCACGCGATGCTGACCGGCGGCTACGCCTCCTGGGTGCATTTCAAGCTCGATCGCGGCATCGACCACGTACTGATCGACGAGGCGCAGGACACGAGCCCGCGGCAGTGGGACATCATCGAGAGCTTCGTTTCCGAATTCACGGCCGGCGCGGGCGCGCGGGGCGATGTCCGCCGCACCGTGTTCGCGGTCGGTGACGAGAAACAGTCGATCTTCTCGTTTCAGGGGGCCGAACCGCGCGAATTCGACCGGCGCCGCCGCACGATGGAGCGCCGGCACGCTCATGCGCAACTGCCGTTCGAATCGGTATCGTTCAAGCACTCCTTCCGTTCCGGCGCGGCGATCCTCGAATCGGTCGATTACGTGTTCCGCGAGCAGGCGATCTACAAAAGCATCCACATCGACACCGCCTACCCTGTGCACGACGCGCTGCCTGATGCCGCGCCCGCGATGGTCGAACTGTGGAATCTGGAAGAGCCTGAATCGCGCCAACAGATCGAGGGCTGGGACGCGCCGTTCGACGCCGTCTCCACCACAAGCCCGGACGTCAAGCTCGCGCGCCGGGTGCAGGCCGAGATCAAGGCGCTGATCGGGGCTGGCACCATGACCGGCACCTCGGGCCGTCGCCGCAGGCTGCGCTATGGCGACGTGATGATTCTGGTGCGGCGACGCGGCAAGACTTTCGACGCGGTCATTCAGGCGCTCAAGCACGCGGGCATTCCGGTCGCGGGCGCAGACCGGCTGAAACTCACCGAGCACATCGCGGTGATCGACCTTATGCATCTCGCCGATGCGCTCCTGCTGCCGCAGGACGACCTTGCGCTGGCGGTCGCGCTGAAAAGCCCGCTGTTCGGCCTCGACGATGATGACCTTCTCGCCATCGCGCCTGCCCGCACCGGATCGCTGCGCGAGGCACTGCAAGCGCATGCGGACACGTCATCGAAACTGCGGCTGGCGAACGATTTTCTCGTTCAGTGCGAGCAGCGTTTCGCACAGGCGACGCCGTTCGCGTTCTTCGCGTGGCTGCTCGGCGGCGAAGGCAGCGGGTCCGGCGGCCGCGCGCGCATTCTGCGCAGGCTCGGGTTGGAAGCCAACGATGCGCTCGACGAATTCCTCGAACTCGCTCTGACCTATGAGCGCAAGGCCGCCGCCTCGCTGCAGGGCTTCATCGCCTGGCTGCGCGCCGCCGACACCGAAGTGAAGCGCGACATGGAGATCCTGCGCGACGAGGTACGCGTCATGACCGTGCATGGCGCCAAGGGCCTTGAAGCCTCCGTGGTGTTTCTGGTCGACACCACGACGTCCCCGTCGGATTCGCAGCGGCTGAAGCTGATCCGCATGCCGCACGGCAATGCCGGTCCCGGCGACGTGGTGCTGTGGGCTGGCTCCAAGCGCGACGACACCGAGGCCGTTGCGCAGGCGCGCGCCGCAATGCGCGAGGACACCGAGGACGAATATCGCCGCCTGCTTTATGTCGCGATGACGCGCGCCGCCGAGCGGCTGATCGTCGGCGGCTGCCAACCCGGCAACCGCAACAACGTGCGCGAGCTGTCGTGGTACGATCTGATCGACAAGGGGCTTGCGGCCTCGCCGCTCGCCATGACGGAGGCCGAGACGCCGTTCGGCCGCGTCAGGCGCTACACCCGCGCGGGCGATGTCGAACCTGCGGCTGCGGCGGAAGCATCTGCGAAGCCCGCTGCAATCGAACCGTTGCCGGACTGGCTGCGCGCAAACGCGCCACCCGAGACACCGCGCGAACGGTCGCTTGCGCCTTCCGACGCAACGGATGACGTGCACTTGCCGGTTCTCGCGCCGGAAGCCGCGCTCGCACGCCAGCGCGCCCGGTTGCGCGGCCAGTGGGTGCATCGTCTGCTGCAATCGCTGCCCGACATCGCACCCGACCAACGCAAGGCGGCAGCGGAGCGTTATCTTGCACGACATGCGAAGGACGGATTCAGCCAGGGCGAACTGGACGCACTCGCACAGCAGATTGTCGATCTGATCGCAGAACCGCAATTCGCCGCTTTGTTCGCGCCGGGCAGCCGCGCTGAAGTTTCGATCGCAGGCCGTGTCGATATCGGAGCCAAGACCGTGCGCGTGTCGGGACAGATCGACCGTCTTGTCGTCACACCCGATACAATCATGATTGTCGATTACAAGACCGGACCCGCGCCGCATGCAACGGCTGCAGAGATGCCGCCGCATTACGTCCGGCAGCTTGCGCTTTATCGCGCGGTGCTCGCAAAACTCTATCCCGGCAGGGCCGTGCGCGGCGGGCTGTTGTGGACCGAGGAGGCGCGGCTCGTCGACGTCCCGTCTGCAACATTGGACTCAGCGCTGATGGCAATCTTCGCGGCCCCCTAGGCTAGCCATTGATATCATTGGATAATTTTACCATCGGCGATTCGGCATAGCAGCAAGCCGTAATCTTCGCCAGCCTTGACCGGGTCAACACCCCTTCTTACGTTTGCGCCAATCAAACGGGCGCCGATTCTCAATTCGGCGCCTTCATCAACGAGGCAGATCATGGGCGTAGGCAAAGTTTCGGATACCGACTTCGAGGCGGAAGTTCTCAAGGCGGAAGGTCCGGTCGTCGTGGACTTCTGGGCGGAATGGTGCGGCCCGTGCCGCATGATCGCTCCGGCACTCGACGAGATCGCAGGCGCGATGGGCGACAAGGTCAAGATCGTCAAGCTTAACGTCGACGAGAGCCCGAAGACCGCGTCGAAGTACGGCGTGATGTCGATCCCGACCCTGATGATCTTCAAGGGCGGCGAGATGGCCTCGCGTCAGGTTGGCGCCGCGCCGAAGCAGAAGCTGCAGCAGTGGATCACTGCGGCGGTCTAATCTGCTCGCGCATTTTTATCTGAAAAACGGCCGGTGAAACTTCCACCGGCCGTTTTGTTTTGGGGATGGTCACACCGGCAGCGTGCCGTTTTCCGCCAGCACATGGCCGGCGAGATAGAGCGAGCCGGTGATGAGGATGCGCGGCGGCGTCTCGTAGGCCATCGAGGCGATGAAGCTCAGCGCCTCCGCGACGCCCGGCGCCACGTCGGCACGCATCTCCAGCGAACGCGCGACGGCCGCGAGTTGCTCCGGTTCCATCGCGTTGTCGTTGTCCGGGATCGGCACCGCAACGATATGGCGGGTCAGGCCCGAGAAATTCGACAGAAAAGCCCGTGCGTCCTTGTTGCCCATCATGCCGGTGACCAGCACCACGGGCCGCTCGATGCGTTCGCCGAGATCGGCCAGCGCTGCGGCCGTAACGCGCCCGCCATCGGCGTTGTGGCCGCCGTCGAGCCAGATTTCGCAGCCTTCCGGCGCGTGCGCGAACAGCGCACCCGACGGCAGCCGCTGCATCCGCGCCGGCCATTCGGCGCGCGCGATGCCCTGTTCGAACGCTTCAGGCTCGATGGACAACGAGTCGATCGCGCGCAGCGTCGCGATCGCCAGCCCCGCATTGTCGAACTGGTGACGGCCAAACAGGCGCGGCGCCGCGAGATCGAGCAGGCCGCGCTCGTCGTGATAGACAAGGCGCCCGTGCTCGACGCCGACATGCCATTCCTGCGTCGCGGAAAACAGCGGCGCGCGCATCTTCTTCGCGGTCTGCTCGATCACCGCCTGCGCTTCGGCCTGCTGTTCAGCCGCGATCACCGGCACGCCGCGCTTGATGATGCCGGCCTTTTCGCCCGCAATCTTGATGAGCGTATCGCCGAGGAATTCGGGATGATCCATGCCGACCGGCGTGATGACGCTCGCGAGCGGCGTATCCACGACGTTGGTGGCATCGAGCCTGCCGCCGAGGCCGACCTCCAGGAGGAGAACGTCGGCGATATGCTGCGAGAACAGCACAAAGGCGGCGGCGGTTTCGATCTCGAACAGCGTGATCGGCGCGCCCTCATTGGCACGTTCGCATTGCGCGAAGGCGTCCTCGAGTTGCTCATCGGTCGCGAGCACGCCCGCGATGCGAAACCGCTCGTTGATGCGCACGAGATGCGGCGAGGTGTAGACGTGGACGCGCAGGCCCGCCGCCTCGAGGATCGCGCGCAGGAAAGCGACGGTCGAACCCTTGCCGTTGGTGCCGGCAACGTGAATGACCGGCGGCAGGCGGCGCTCGGGATGATCCAGTGCCGCGAGGATGCGTTGCATCCGCGACAGATCGAGATCAATGCGCTTGGGATGCAGCGCCGTGAGCCGCGCCAGCAGACTGTCGAGCTCGCGAGGCGCGGGTGCGGCGGCGCTCACGCTGATGACGGCACCGAGGTATCTGGCGGAAGCACCTCGACATCCGGCAGCCGTGGCGCGGCCGCCTGATCCGGATGCGCCGAGGGTGCCTTCATCAGCAGACGGCACAGCCGCGCCAGCGTCGCGCGCATGTCGTGACGGTGCACCACCATGTCGACCATGCCGTGGTCTCTCAGATATTCGGAGCGCTGGAAACCTTCCGGCAGCTTCTCGCGGATGGTCTGCTCGATGACGCGCGCACCAGCGAAGCCGATCAGCGCGCCGGGCTCGGCGAGCTGCACATCGCCCAGCATCGCGTAGGACGCGGTGACGCCGCCGGTGGTCGGATTGGTCAGCACCACGATGTAGGGCAGCTTCGCTTCGCGCAGCAACTGGATCGCCACCGTCGTGCGCGGCATCTGCATCAGCGACAGGATGCCTTCCTGCATCCGCGCGCCGCCGGAGGCTGCGAACATGATGAAGGGCGAATGTTTCTCGACCGCGAGCTGCAATCCCTTCACGATCGCCTCGCCCGCCGCCATGCCGAGCGAGCCGCCCATGAAATCGAAATCCTGCACCGCGACCACGGCGGGCGAGTTCTCGATCCGGCCATAGCCCACCTTCACGGCATCATTCATGCCGGTCTTGGTGCGGGCATCCTTGATGCGGTCGGCATATTTGCGCTCGTCACGGAATTTCAGTGGATCCGCGGCGACATCCGGCAGCGCAACATCGAACCAGGTCTCGTTGTCGAACACCGATTTCAGCCGCGCGGTCGCGCCCATGCGCATGTGATAGTTCGAGCCGGGAATGACGAACTGGTTGGCCTCAACATCCTTGTAGAATACGAGCTGGCCGGAATCCGGGCACTTGATCCACAAATTCTCCGGCGTCTCGCGGCGGATCATATTGCGGATCTTGGGACGGACGACGTCGGTCAACCAGTTCATGGCGGGCTCCCGCTTCAATTCAGCCGATATATGGACGCCCGGCGCGAGCCGGGCAACCCGAACATTTTCAAATAAATCTATTGCGCAGCGGCCTTGAAACCGCGCACGCCGGCAGCAAGCGCCGCCACGAGGTCGGTGACCGCGGATACCGTCTTCGCGGTCGCCTTGCCCTCGGCATCGAGCGTCGCACGCATGGCGTCGATCAGCGCGGAACCGACCACCGCACCCTCGCAATGGTGCGCGATACGCGCCGCCGCCTCGGGTGTGCGGATGCCGAAGCCGACGCAGACCGGCAGTTGAGTGTGACGTTTGATCCGCGCCACCGCTTCGCCCACCTGCTTGTCGTCGGCCGAGGCGGAGCCGGTGATGCCGGTGATGGAGACGTAATAGACAAAGCCCGACGTATTGGCGAGCACCGCAGGCAGGCGCTTGTCGTCCGTCGTCGGCGTCGCAAGGCGAATGAAGTTCACGCCCGCCTTGAGCGCCGGAAGACACAATTCCTCGTCTTCCTCCGGCGGCAGATCCACGACGATGAGACCATCGACACCGGCGGCCTTCGCATCCACCAGAAACTTGTCGACGCCGTAGATGAAAATTGGATTGTAGTAACCCATCAGCACGATTGGCGTCGCGGGCTCGGTTGCACGGAATTCGCGCACCACGGCAAGCGTCTTCTTCAGCGTGGTGCCGGCCTTCAGCGCGCGTAGGCCAGCGGCCTGAATCGCAGGTCCGTCCGCCATCGGATCGGTGAACGGCATGCCGATCTCGATCACGTCGGCGCCAGCCTTCGGCAACGCCTTGAGAATTTCGAGCGAGGTGTCGAGGTCGGGATCGCCGCACATCACGAAGGTGACAAGCGCCGCGCGTCCCTCTTTCTTCAATTCGGCGAAACGGGTGTCGAGGCGCGTGGTCATGACTTGCGCCCCCGCAGAATGTCGCCGACCTGCGGCACGTCCTTGTCGCCGCGGCCCGACAGATTGACGACCATCAGATGATCCTTCGGACGCTTCGGCGCGAGGTCCGACAGCTTCGCGATCGCGTGTGCCGACTCCAGCGCCGGGATGATGCCTTCCAGCCGCGACAGCAGCTGGAACGCGGCGAGCGCTTCCTCGTCGGTCGCGGACAGATACGTCACTCGGCCGGTTTCGTGCAGCCACGCATGCTCCGGCCCGATGCCGGGATAATCGAGGCCCGCCGAAATCGAATGCGCGTCCTGGATCTGGCCGTCATCGTCCATCAGCAAATAGGTGCGATTGCCGTGCAGCACGCCGGGGCGGCCGCCCGCGAGCGACGCCGCATGCAGATTGGTGAGGCCATGACCCGCGGCCTCGACGCCAAAAATTTCCACGCCGGGATCGTCGAGGAAGGGATGAAACAGTCCCATCGCATTCGAGCCGCCACCGATGCAGGCGACCAGCGAATCCGGCAGACGGCCTTCCGCCGCCATCATCTGCTCGCGCGTCTCAACACCGATCACCGACTGGAAGTCACGCACCATCGCGGGATACGGATGCGGGCCTGCTACCGTGCCGATGCAATAGAACGTGGTGGCGACATTGGTGACCCAGTCACGCAGCGCGTCGTTCATCGCGTCCTTCAGCGTGCGTGTGCCGGATTGTACCGGCACTACCTTGGCGCCGAGCATCTCCATGCGGATTACGTTCGGCTGCTGCCGTTCGACGTCGACCGCACCCATGTAGACGATGCACTCAAGGCCGAAGCGCGCGCACAGCGTCGCAGTCGCAACGCCGTGCTGGCCCGCGCCGGTTTCGGCGATGATGCGCTTCTTACCCATGCGGCGCGCGACCATGATCTGGCCGAGCACGTTGTTCACCTTGTGCGAGCCGGTGTGATTCAGCTCCTCGCGCTTCAGGTAAATCTTCGCGCCACCGAGATGCTCGGTGAGCCGCTCGGCAAAATACAAAGGCGACGGACGGCCGACATAGTCCTTGAGATAGGCGTTCATCTCGCGCTGGAACGATGGATCGGCCTTGGCCTGCGCATACGCCTTTTCCAGATCGAGGATCAGCGGCATCAGTGTTTCGGCGACGAAGCGGCCGCCGAACGTGCCGAAATGGCCGCGCTCGTCGGGGCCGGAACGGAAGGAATTTGGTTTCGGAAGACTCATGATTGTCCCTGACGATGACCGGACCTGTTCCGGCCATCCACGTCTTGCTTGTTGTATGTCGCGACCGCCGCCGAGGCTGTGAAACTATCCCGCATGCGAGACCGCCGTGCGCAGGCTGGCGTCAGCTCCGCGCGCTGCGCCAATGAAGGCGCGGATCATGTTGGCATCCTTGACGCCGAGCGCGCGCTCGACGCCGGACGACACGTCCACGCCATGCGGACGCGCGATGCGAACGGCCTGCGCGAGATTGCCGAGGTTGAGCCCGCCCGACAGCACGAACGGCTTGCCGAGATTGAGCCCCTCGAGAATCCGCCAGTCGAACGGCACGCCAAGCCCGCCGGGGCGCGTGGCGTCCTTCGGCGCGCGGGCGTCGAACAGGATGCGATCCACGACAGCGGCATAGGGCTCCACTCTGTCGAGGTCGGCGGACGTTGCCACCGCAATCGCCTTCATCACCCGGGTATCGTAGGTCTCGCGGATCGCAACGGCGGCTTCCGGTGTCTCGCTGCCGTGCAACTGAAACCAGTCGGGACGAACCTGCTCCGCGATGGCATCGAGCAGCTTCGCGTCGGCATCGACGGTGAGCGCCGCAAGCTCGGCGCGCCCGCGCGCGCGCGCGGCCAGCTCCGCCGCCTTGGTCAGATCGACATTGCGCGGCGAGGGCTCAAAGAACACCAGCCCGACCATGTCGGCACCCGCATCCAGAGCCGCTTCAAGCGTCTCCGGTTCGGACAGGCCGCAGATTTTCACGATCAAAGACATGTGTTTCGGGCTGGGTTTGGGCGATCCAAGCAGTGAAGGCGCGTTCTACAACGTCGCGTGCTGCTTGTCTTGTGCAATGGCCAGCGGCAGGGCGTCCGGGCGCGCTCCCGGGGCCGGAAAAGCCGCGTTCCGCCGCAGTTCCGCAAGTTCGGCGCGGGCCTGCGTGGCCTCCGCCTCGAAACGGCGGGCCGCCTTGCGATGGCGGCGCTGCCCGAACCAGACGGCGAGGCCGCCTGCCAGCACCCCCAGCATCGCGGAGGCGATGATGACAATGAATAACGGCAGGGTCAGCGCCAGCGAGGGGTCACTGGGGTCGAAGGGATTGAATGAGACGGTGATGAAGCGGCGGTTGGCGAGAGCGAAAGCGAGCAACACCAGCGCGAGCGGCACAATCACCACGGTGTTGACGATCTTGCGCATCCTGCCCTTTCCTGAATGGTCCGGTGCATCACGCGCCGCGAATACTACGCACGATTGCGCGAAGCGATCAGGACGTCGCGGCTTCCTCGTCGTGGCCGTTGCGGTTCAGCCGTTCGCGCATTTCCTTGCCGGTCTTGAAGAACGGTACGCTCTTCTGCTCGACAGGAACGTGCTCGCCGGTGCGCGGATTGCGGCCCGCGCGCGCCGGACGGTGCTTCACCGAGAATGCACCGAAACCTCGTAACTCGACACGATCGCCGCGCGACAGCGCCGAGACAATTTCCTCGAGGATCGCGTTGACGATGTTCTCCACGTCCCTCTGGTACAGGTGCGGATTATGCTCGGCAATGCGCTGAACGAGTTCTGATTTGATCATCGGTTCGGGGGCTCGCGGTCGTTGCGGGTGACATTTCCTTGAAAAAGCCTTGAACTGTCAAGTCGCATAACGCCCCATAAGAGAGCGATTTTGCGTGACAAATGAAAGCATTCGCCCCCGCAAACAGGCTGCGGGAGCGATGAAACACGATTCAGACATTCAATTTACGCCCGCTGGCCGCCACAATGCCAGCATGCCTTCGAGTTGCAGATGCTCGCTCAGGCTGCCGACGGCACCACCGCCGACAAAACGCGCCACGCTGGGCAAACCAAGCGATTCAAGCGTTGCGGCCGCTGCCGCCCGCAGGAATGTCATGTCGGAAAAGCGCGGTGTGAGGTTGTAATTGCGCACCGGCAGGTCACCCTTGATCTTGTTCTGCGCCTGCAGCCACTTCACCGCGGTCTTCTCGTCACCGAGTTCGTCGATCAATTTCAGTCCAACCGCCTGGCGGCCGGTGAACACGCGCCCGTCGGACACCGTCTGCAATGTCGCGTCGTCCATATGCCGCCGCGTCTTCACCAGATCCTTGAACCAGGCGAAGGAATCCTTCACCAGCGCGTCAAGCGCGGCACGGGCTTCCGGCGAAGTCGGCTCGTAACCGTTCGGCGCAGCCTTCAGTGGCGCGGACTTCACCTCTTCGACCTTGACGCCAACGGTCTTCAGCAGATCGGTGAAGTTCGGAAACTGAAACAGCACACCAATCGAGCCCACCAGCGAGGTCTGCTGCGCGATGATGTGATCCGACGCGAGCGCGGTGATGTAGCCGCCCGACGCCGCCAATCCCTCAACCACCACGACGAGAGGCTTCTTCGCCTTCAGCCGCGTCAGCGCGTCGAACAACTGCTCGGAGCCCGCGGTGGTGCCGCCCGGCGAATTGATGTGAACGATGACCGCTGCGGCGTTCGATTTCTCCAGCCGCTCCAGCGCCGCGATGCGCTCATCGTTGCTGCGGATCAGCCCTTCGATCTTGACGCGCGCGATCGCGCTTGTGCCGGTCAGCGCCTGACGGCCGCTCGAGGTGAACAGCATTCCGCCGCCCACCACCGCGATGATGACGAGCAGACCGCTCACCACGCGCCAGAACGTCAGCTTGCGGCGAATACGGCGGCGATCAACGATCAGGTCGGACTCGAACGACATGCGGCTCTCCGGTGCGGCGTCTTCCGCGGGCGCGTTATCCCCGCGCAATGCTTGCGATTGCATGACTTCGATACATCAAATGCAAGGTAATTTGAACTCTTCCCCGCCCAACTCCTTGCAAACAAAAAGGGCCCCGAAACCGGGGCCCTTCCTGCATCATTGGGAATAACGCTTACTTGTCACGCTTCTTCAGCGCGTTGCCGAGAATGTCGCCGAGCGTCGCACCCGAATCCGAAGATCCGTACTGCGCGATGGCTTCCTTCTCCTCGGCGACTTCCAGCGCCTTGATCGACACCTGGACCTTGCGGGCCTTCTTGTCGAACTGGATGACGCGGGCATCGACCTTCTCGCCGACGGCGAAGCGTTCGGCGCGCTGGTCGTTGCGGTCACGCGCAAGCTCCGAGCGCTTGATGAAGGTGGTGAAGTCGGTACCGACGATCTGCACGTCGATGCCGGCATCCTTGACGTCGAGGATTTCGCAGGTCACGACCGCGCCCTTCTTGACGTCGCCCGGCTCCGCGAAGGGGTCGCCTTCGAGCTGCTTCACGCCGAGCGAGATGCGCTCCTTCTCGACATCCACGTCGAGCACCACGGCCTTGACCATGTCGCCCTTCTTGAAGTTGTCGATCACCTGCTCGCCCGGAAGCTTCCAGTCGAGGTCGGACAGATGCACCATGCCGTCGACGTCGCCGTCGAGACCCAGGAACAGACCGAACTCGGTCTTGTTCTTGACTTCGCCTTCCACGGTCGCGCCGACCGGGAATTTCTCGACGAAGACTTCCCACGGATTGCGCATGGTCTGCTTGAGACCGAGCGAGATGCGGCGCTTGGCGGAATCAACTTCCAGCACCTGCACTTCGACTTCCTGCGAAGTCGAAACGATCTTGCCGGGGTGCATGTTCTTCTTGGTCCACGACATCTCGGAAACGTGGATCAGGCCTTCGATGCCCGGCTCGAGCTCGACGAACGCACCGTAGTCGGTGATGTTGGTGACGCGGCCGGTAACGCGGGCGTTGAGCGGATACTTCGCCTCGATGCCCTGCCACGGATCATCCAGCAGCTGCTTCATGCCGAGCGAGATGCGATGGGTCTCGTGGTTGATCTTGATGATCTTGACCTTCACCGTCTGGCCGATGGTGAGCACCTCGGTCGGATGGTTGACGCGGCGCCACGCGATATCGGTGACGTGCAGCAGGCCGTCGATGCCGCCGAGGTCAACGAACGCACCGTAATCGGTGATGTTCTTGACGACGCCGTCGATCACCTGACCCTCTTCGAGGTTCTGGACGAGTTCCTGACGCTGTTCGGCACGAGTCTCTTCGAGAACCGTGCGGCGGGAAACGACGATGTTGCCGCGGCGGCGATCCATCTTGAGGATCTGGAACGGCTGCGGATTGTTCATCAGCGGCGCGACGTCGCGGATCGGACGGATATCAACCTGCGAGCGCGGCAGGAACGCCACGGCGCCGTCGAGGTCGACCGTGAAGCCACCCTTGACCTGGTTGAAGATGATGCCGGTGACCTTCTCGTTGGCGTTGAAGGCCTTCTCGAGCTTGCCCCAGCTCTCTTCGCGGCGCGCCTTGTCGCGCGAGAGAACGGCTTCGCCGAGAGCGTTTTCGATCCGGTCCAGGAAAACTTCGACTTCGTCGCCGACCTTGAGGCTGTTCTCGCGGCCGGGACCATTGAATTCGCGAAGCGCCACGCGGCCTTCGGTCTTCAGGCCGACGTCGATGACGGCCATGTCCTTCTCGATCGCCACAACCTTGCCCTTGATGACAGAGCTTTCCTGAAGGTTGCCGCCCGAAAAGGATTCATCGAGCATCGCCGCGAAATCGTCGCGGCTCGGGTTATAGGAAGATGCAGTCGAAGCCATGGATTCTCCAGATGCGGTTGGCCGGCAGTGGGTTGATGAACGCATTGCGCGGGAAGGGCCAAAGGTTCCGCGACCTTTGACGACCGCCTCGTCAACCTTCACGGTTCACGAGAACGGGCCGGCCGGTGCCTGCACGAGCGATGCGATGATTTCTGTCGCGGGTCTTAAATAAATTTCGACCTCAAAGACCTTCAGAGCGGGCTTTCCTCCAATGACGGCAGGGATCAACCCGGTGCCGGCCCGCTCGGGAATGGCCTCGATCCTGTCGAGCAACCCGAACCGGGGCGATATAGCCTTCAACAGCCTTTCGGGCAAGGCCGGAATCGCCGCGGATGGCCCGGAAACGGCCTTTTGGGCGCGGTTTCGGGCTGTTTTTGGCCTGCCGCCAAGGCTCGTCGGGAACCGGCTTACCGCCCCGCGCGAACACGCTCGATGATCGCGATCGCCGCGCGCACGCCGCCTTCGATGTCGAGGTTGGAATTGTCGAGCACGTGCGCATCGGGCGCGCATTTCAGCGGCGCGGCGGCGCGGTTCTTGTCGCGCTCGTCGCGCTTGAGGATGTCGGCGAGCACCAGCGCCTCGTCGGCGGTCTCGCCGCGCGCTAGCGCCTCCAGCGTGCGGCGATGCGCCCGCACTTTCGGATCGGCGACGACGAAAATCTTCACCTCGGCATCGGGGCAGATCACGGTCCCGATGTCGCGCCCGTCGAGCACCGCACCCGGCGGGCCGGCGGCGAACTGACGCTGGAAATTGAGCAGTACCTCGCGCACCTCCGGGATGGCCGACACGACGGACGCCGCATCGCCGACGGCCTGCGTCTTGAGCACGGGATTGCCGAACTTTTCAGGGTCCAGTTCCATCGCCGCGGCGACGGCGGCGGCCTCATCGCTCAGCGCCGCGCCGGATTCAAGCAGCGCCTGCGCCACAGCGCGATAAATCACGCCGGTGTCGAGATGACGGTATCCGTAATGGTGCGCGAGCCGCTTGCCGAGTGTGCCCTTGCCGGAAGCCGCGGGTCCGTCGATGGCGATGATCATGAGAAATCCGCCCCCAAGCGGCGCATCATCGGAATGAAATCGGGAAAGCTCGTTGCGATGAAGGCGGTGTCGTCCACCGTGACCGGCGCTTCCGACACACAACCCATCACCAGCGCCGACATCGCGATGCGGTGATCCATATGGGTTTTGACGGTGCCTCCGCCCGGCACGAAGCCCTCGCCATGCACGATGAGATCGTCGCCGACGATCTCGACCTTGACGCCGTTGACGCGCAGCATGTCGGCGGTCGCCTCCAGGCGATCGGATTCCTTCACACGCAGTTCCTGCAGGCCGCACATCCGCGTGGTGCCTTCCGCAAAAGCGGCGGCGACCGCGAGCACGAGATACTCATCGATCATTGAGGGCGCGCGCTCCGGCGGCACGGTGACGCCACGCAGTTTCGAGGCACGCACGCGCAAATTCGCCATCGGCTCGCCCGCCTGCCGCACATCGCTCTCCTCGATCCACGCGCCCATTTCCCGCAGCGTGGTGAAAAGCCCGGTCCGCAGCGGATTCGTCATCACGTCGGTGAGCGTCAAATCCGAGTCCGGCACGATCAGTGCGGCGACCAGCGGAAACGCCGCCGATGACGGATCGGCCGGCACGGCGACTTCTGCGCCGTGCAGTTCGGGCTGGCCGGTCAGCGTGATGCGCCGGCCGTGCTGGCCCTCCTTCTCGGTCACGATCTCGGCACCGAACTGTTTCAGCATCAATTCGGTGTGGTCGCGGCTTGCCTCGGTCTCCACCACCGTGGTCGCACCGGGCGCGGACAGGCCCGCCAGCAGCACGGCGGACTTGATCTGCGCCGACGCCACCGGCGTGCGATAGGTCATCGGGATCGGATCTTTCGCGCCCGTCAGCGTCAGCGGCAGACGCTTGCCGTCGCCGCCCGACACCCGCGCGCCCATCAATTCCAGCGGATCAAGGATACGCCGCATCGGCCGCGAGCGCAGCGAGGCGTCGCCGTCGAAGGTCGCCGCAATCGGCGAGCCCGCGACCGCACCCATCGCAAGGCGGCAGCCGGTGCCGCTGTTGCCGAAATCGAGCGGCGCGTCGGGAGCCTTGAAGCCGCCGACGCCGACACCGTGCACCCGCCATGCACCCTCGCCGGTGCGTTCCACCTTCGCGCCGAGTGCCGCCATCGCCTTGGCGGTATTGAGAACGTCTTCGCCTTCGAGCAGACCCGTGATTGTCGTTTCGCCCACCGCGAGCGCGCCCAGAATGAGCGCGCGGTGGGAGATCGATTTGTCGCCCGGCACCCGGACCTTACCGGTCAACGGGCTGCTGCCTCGCGCTTCCAAGGGGGTCGGTTTGCTGGACTGGCTCACGGCGAAATTCCTGTACAATTTGAACGGCTCCTACCATGAGGGCCGGGTTACGTCACCCGCTCTGGCACGACCGCCCAGAGCACTATTGACAGAGCGCCCGCAACCGCCCAAGTGAAGCACCGCTTTTTTCGAAATTCCCAGGATCCCGCCCGTGGCCAAAGCCGATCTCGGAACCAAACGTACTTGCCCCGTGACAGGCAAGAAATTCTACGACCTCAACAAGACGCCGGTGATCTCGCCCTACACTGGCGAAATCGTGCCGATCGCGCCGATTGCACCGCCTCGCGGTGCCCGCAACGACGCCGCCTCACGCGCTGCCGCCTCCGAAGCTTCGCAGGAGACCGAGGTTGCGGAGAACGAGGAGGAATTGGTGTCGCTGGAGGAGGCCGATGCCGAGGAGAACACCGGCAAGGTCAAGACCAACGTGCCGGAATCCGAGGATGACATCGAGGTCGACGATTCCATCGATGACGATGATGACGATTCCACCTTCATCGCCGAGGATGAGGAAGAAGACGAGGACGTGACCGATATCATCGGCGACGTCTCCGGCGACGAGGAATCCTGAGACAAGAGACTTGAGATACGGCCTGAAACGTGGTTTCAGGTCGGTCCTGACGATTCACGGGGCAGGCTGAACGGCCTGACCCGATTGGCAGACGCATCGGACCCATCCGAACGCGGTTGAGACAAGGGGCCATAGCTCAGCTGGGAGAGCGCTTGCATGGCATGCAAGAGGTCGGCGGTTCGATCCCGCCTGGCTCCACCAACCGCCTCTTTCCGAAACACATTCCTGTTCTGCAGTCTGTCGTGCACGGCACGTCCCACAGGCTCCGGCGGCCTTGAACAACCCTCAAAACATCGCCATATCCGTAATAGCCGGGCGAGCGGGAACGCTCTTCCGGCGAGGGGTGCCGAAAGGGCCCTTGGCGGAAGGTCCATCCGGGCCGGAAGCCAGCAAAGTCGCTTCGAGAGGACTTTGGAATGTCACGTGTTCCTTCGTTATCCAGTCCGTTCCTTCTGGGATTCGACGAGATCGAGCGTGCGCTCGACCGCGTCGTGAAAGGCGCCGACGGGTATCCTCCCTACAACATCGAGCGATGCGAGCGCTGTAGCGGTCAGCCTGAGAAGCTGCGCATCACGCTCGCGGTGGCGGGCTTCACCCGTGACCAACTCGATGTAACCATTGAGGAAAACCAGCTCGTCATCAGGGGCCGCCAGCAGGACGACAAGGCGAGGCAATACATCCATCGCGGTATTGCCGCGCGCCACTTCCAGCGTACCTTTGTGTTGGCGGAGGGGATGTACGTGCTTGGCGCGGACTTGAAGAACGGGCTGTTGTCGGTCGACCTCGCAAGGCCGGAACCCGAGCGGGTCGTTAAGACGATAGCCATCAATGAACACGAATAATGCAATTGGCGGACTCGACCGCTGTCTGAGTTAAGAGGAGTCGAGGACATGGCTGAAGCAATCCTGCATCAAGAGCCAAGAGTTTCGCTGGAGGCGCTTGCCACGATGGGCGAAGGACATCTCGCCTACATCAAGCAAATCCGTTCAGAGGACGTGCCGGGCCTGTTCCCGCAGGCGCCCGAGATCGCGCCGGGCGTGACGCTGTTCGCGCTGCATAGCGCCGACGGCACTCCGATCATGCTGACTGACAGCCGCGAGGCTGCGATCGCCAACGCCTGGAGCAACGAGCTTCAGACCGTCAGCCTGCACTGAAGGCTTTCGAGATCTCGTCATGACGATGAGCGCCCGCACCCGCGGGCGCTTTTTTATTGGACCGCAGAATCTCTCTCGTCGTGCCTGCGAAAGTGGGAACCTCCGCGCCCGCGAGGTCTGCGCGGATTCTCAATTCTCCCATGCGCGCGGCCTCTTTGATCCCGGAACAGCAGCTAGTATGGTCCTGAAATCAACGCGGCGCTTTTCGTGCTGCGTAATCTTCCATGCGATCTCGCATCAATCCTGATTTCAGTCCATCTGCCGCCGCGAGGCGGCAAGACCCATTCGAGGACACTCCATGCCTCCCTATCGTTCCAGAACGTCCACCCACGGCCGCAACATGGCCGGTGCCCGCGGCCTGTGGCGCGCCACCGGCATGAAGACCGAGGATTTCGGCAAGCCGATCATCGCGGTGGTGAACTCGTTCACGCAGTTCGTGCCGGGCCACGTCCACCTCAAGGACCTTGGCCAGCTCGTCGCGCGCGAGATCGAGAAGGCGGGCGGCGTCGCCAAGGAGTTCAACACCATCGCCGTCGATGACGGCATCGCCATGGGCCATGACGGCATGCTCTACAGCCTGCCCTCGCGCGAGATCATCGCCGACAGCGTCGAATACATGGTCAACGCGCATTGCGCCGACGCCATGGTCTGCATCTCGAACTGCGACAAGATCACGCCCGGCATGCTGATGGCGTCACTGCGCCTCAACATCCCGACCGTGTTCATCTCCGGCGGGCCGATGGAATCCGGCAAGGTCGTCATCAAGGGCCAGAACCGTTCGGTCGACCTGATCGATGCGATGGTCGCCGCCGCCGACGACACTGTGACCGACGCCGAAGTAGAGGCGATCGAGCGTTCCGCCTGCCCGACCTGCGGCTCGTGTTCAGGCATGTTCACCGCGAACTCGATGAACTGCCTCACCGAAGCGCTCGGCCTCGCACTGCCGGGCAACGGCTCGGTGCTCGCGACACATGCCGACCGCAAGGGACTGTTCGTCGAAGCGGGTCACCTGATCGTCGACCTCGCCCGCCGCTACTACGAGCAGAACGACGAGACCGCGCTGCCGCGCAACATCGCGAACTTCAAGGCGTTCGAGAACGCGATGACGCTCGACATCTCGATGGGCGGCTCGACCAACACCGTGCTGCATCTGCTCGCCGCCGCCTATGAAGGCGAAGTGCCGTTCACGATGGCCGACATCGACCGCCTGTCGCGCCGCGTGCCGGTGCTGTGCAAGGTCGCACCCGCGGTGGCCGACGTGCATCTCGAGGACGTCCATCGCGCTGGCGGCATCATGGCCATTCTGGGCGAACTTGACCGTGCCGGGCTGATCGACACAAGCCTGCCGAACGTCCACAGCAAGACGTTAAAAGACGCGCTGGACCGTTGGGACGTCGTTCGTTCGAAGAGCGACAGCGTGCGCACGTTCTATCGTGCCGCGCCGGGCGGCGTGCCGACCCAGGTCGCGTTCAGCCAGGACCGCCGCTACGACGAACTCGACACCGATCGCGCCAAGGGTTGCATTCGCGACGCCGAACATGCGTTCTCGAAGGACGGCGGCCTCGCCGTATTGTTCGGCAATCTCGCCACCGACGGCTGCATCGTGAAGACCGCGGGTGTCGATTCCAGCATCCTGACATTCAAAGGTCCGGCACGAATCTTCGAGAGCCAGGACGCCGCCGTCGAGGCGATCCTCGGCAACAAGATCAAGGCCGGCGATGTCGTGCTGATCCGCTATGAGGGTCCGCGCGGCGGCCCCGGCATGCAGGAAATGCTATACCCGACGAGCTACCTCAAATCGAAGGGACTGGGCAAAGCCTGCGCGCTGATCACCGACGGACGTTTCTCCGGCGGCTCATCAGGCCTGTCGATCGGCCATGTCTCGCCGGAAGCGGCGGAAGGCGGCACCATCGGATTGGTGGAGGAGGGCGACATGATCGAGTTCGATATTCCGAACCGGAAAGTCCACCTCGCAGTCGACGACGCGGAATTGCAGCGCCGGCGCACGGCGATGGACGCGCGCGGCGACAAGGCGTGGAAGCCCGGCCCGCGCACGCGGCGTGTGACGATGGCGCTGAAGGCTTACGCCGCGCACGCCACAAGCGCGGCCCTCGGCGCCGTGCGCGTGGTCCGCGACTAAAAGGAGCGCGTTCGCGATCATTCGAAAATAATGATGAGAAGAAACCGCCGCGCAATCCGCGGCGGTTTTTTATGCCGCGGTTGCCGGCGGCAGCGCGAGCACCGAATAGAGCGCCTGCGCATCGCTCGAGGCACGCAGCTTCTTGGCGACTTCCTGATCGCGCAGCAGCCGCGCCACGCGCGCCAGGGCCTTCAGGTGATCGGCACCCGCGCCTTCCGGCGCGAGCAGCAGAAACAGGAGGTCGACCGGCGCTCCGTCCATCGCCTCGAAATCGATCGGCCGCTCGAGTCGCGCGAACATGCCGAACATTTTTTCGAGCTTCGGTAATTTGCCGTGAGGAATAGCGATTCCGTAGCCGACGGCAGTGGTGCCGAGCTTCTCGCGCTGCAGCAGCACTTCGAAAATCGCGCGCTCATTCTGCCCGGTCAGCTCAGCCGCACGTGCTGCAAGTTCCTGCAACGCCTGCTTCTTGCTGTTGACCTTCAGCGCGGGAAGAATCGCCTCCGGCGCAACCAGATCGGTGATCGTCATGGAGCTGTCCGAGAGTGAAGGGTGAAACCGTAAGCCGTTAAAAGGCATGAAGCCGTTAGATGGCATGGACCGAGCTTGCCCGCCCCGGGTCCGTCGAGGCGGCGGACCATAGGGAGGGCTCGGCAGGGCGTCAAGGTCTTCCTCAGGCTATTTCGGCCCAGGATATCAACCAAGATCCCGACCACGATTACTTCGCCGCGGGCGGGTCGATCCAGCCCACATTGCCGTCGGACCGGCGATAGATGATGTTCACACGGCCGCTCGAGCCGTGCTGGAACACGATGACGGGCGCGCCCGTCATGTCGAGCTCCATGACCGCTTCGCTGACCGAAAAACGCCGCAGCGTGTGCGTCGATTCCGCGATCACCACCGGATTGAAGGCGGTGACTTCGCTGTCTTCGCCATCATCATAGGAAGGACCTTCGAGCACGTAACTCGATGCATCGATGCCGTCCAGGGCCATCGCGGCCATCGCTTCCGATTCCGCATGCGCCTTGCGCGCGGAGCGATCCTTGAGTCTGCTCTTGTAGCGGCGCAGCCGCTTCTCGATCTGCGCCAATGCCTGATCCGCGCTGGCATACGCATCGGCGGCCATTGCGTCTGCTTCGAGCGTTACGCCGGAATCAAGATGTAACGAGCAGTCCGCCTTAAAACCGAAACCGTCCTTGCTGAAAGTGAAATGCCCCGAATAATTCCCGTCGAAATATTTTCGTAACACCTCTTCCGTTCGACCCGCGACACGACCGCGAATGGCTTCACCGATGTTGATGCTTTTACCGGAAACTCGAAGCGTCATGGACGCACCTCGTCTTCTTGTTTCAACATCACCACAATGCCAAAGCCCCACAAGCCGTCAAGCGGGAGCTATGTCGCGAGGTCGGTCGTTGGAGGAAGGAATTGCACCGCCCGAATGGCCAAGCGCGTACCGCTTTTCGCGACGACGCTGAACGGAAGACGGAATCCGCAAAGCTTCCCGGTATTTCGCGACGGTGCGCCGGGCAATATCAACGCCTTCGGCGCGAAGACGTTCCACCAGCGTATCGTCCGATAGAACGTCGTTCGGCTCCTCGGCGTCGATCAACTGCTTGATGCGATGGCGAACCGATTCGGCCGAATGCGCCTCGCCGCCGTCGGCGGAGGCGATCGAGGCGGTGAAGAAATATTTTAGTTCAAAGATGCCGCGATTCGTCGCCATGTATTTGTTCGCAGTGACGCGCGACACGGTCGATTCGTGCATCTGGATCGCGTCCGCCACCGCCTTGAGGTTGAGCGGACGCAAATGCGCCACGCCGCGCGTGAAGAAGCCATCCTGCTGGCGCACGATTTCGGTCGCGACTTTCAGGATCGTACGCGCGCGCTGGTCGAGCGCGCGGACGAGCCACGTCGCGTTCTGCAGGCAATCGGCAAAATAGGTTTTGTCCTCGTCCTTGCGCAGCGTCTTGGTGAGACTTGCATAATAGGACTGGTTGACGAGAACTTTCGGCAGCGTGTCGCTGTTGAGTTCCACCAGCCAGCCGCCATCCGGGCCCGGCCGCACATAGACATCGGGCACGACGGTCTGCGTGCGCCCGGTCGCGAATTTCAATCCGGGCTTGGGGTCGAGACGGCGAATCTCGCCGATCATGTCGGCGATATCGTCGTCGTCGACACCGCAGATTTTTCGCAAACCCGCAATGTCGCGCTTGGCGAGCAGATCGAGATTCTCAACGAGCGCGCGCATCGCCGGATCGTAACGATCACGCTCGCGCAACTGGATCGCGAGGCACTCGCTCAAATTTCGCGCGCAGATGCCCGGCGGATCGAAAGTCTGCAGCACCGCGAGCACGTCATCGACGGCGTCCTGCGTGGTGCCGAGCTTTTCGGCAGACTCGCCGAGATCGGGCGGCAAGTAGCCCGACTCATCGACGAGATCGATCAGGTACTGCCCGATCATGCGCTGCGAGGCATCCGTCAGCGCGACCGCGAGCTGTTCGGCGAGATGATCCTGCAGCGAGGTCTCGGCCGCGACGAAGGCCTCGAGATTGTAGTCCTCGTCGCTGGAAGCGCCGCCGCCCCATTCGGTGTAGGAGGTCGGCGCGGCATCCTGCGCCGCGCGGGTGGCCGTCTCCGAGGGTTCCTCGGTGAAGACGTTGTCCATGCTGGTGTCGAAGGTCTGCTCGATCTCGGCGCGGCTGCCGAGTTCGCGTGACACCCAGTCGTCCGACGGCTCGCCATTGCCGCGCAGGGTCTCGCCGCTCGCGCCGCCTTCCGCGCCATCATCGTTGCCTGAAAAATCGGCGTCGGCTGCCGGCCCTTCGCCGCGCACCGGCGCGTCGTCCTCGTTGCCGCGCTCCAGGAGCGGGTTCCGCTCCAGCTCACCCTCGACGAAAGCCACCAGATCGAGATTGGACAGTTGCAACAGCTTGATCGCCTGCATCAGCTGCGGCGTCATCACCAGCGCTTGCGATTGGCGAAATTCCAGGCGTTGCGTCAGCGCCATAATGGCATCCAGCTCGAAGAATCGCCCCAATTGGTCCAATTCTTGCTTAGCTGTTTTAAATGCTGCTGTACACGGCTTGACGGCGCGGAGTTTTCGCCCGCAACGGGCCACTACGCGCCCAAGAAGAGGTACCGCTAAAGGCGGAATTCCTCGCCGAGATAAAGGCGTCGCACGTCGGGGTCGTTGACGATCTCCTCCGGCTGGCCTTCGGTCAGCACCTCGCCGGCATAGACGATATAGGCGCGGTCGGTGAGGCCGAGCGTTTCGCGCACATTATGGTCGGTGATGAGCACGCCGATGCCGCGATTGGTGAGATGGCGCACCAGTTGCTGGATGTCGCCAACGGCGATGGGGTCGATGCCCGCGAACGGCTCGTCGAGCAGCATGTAGTTCGGCTTGGTCGCCAGCGCGCGTGCGATCTCGACACGGCGGCGCTCGCCGCCCGACAGCGCGATCGACGGTGACTTGCGCAGCCGCACGATGTTGAATTCCTCGAGCAGCGAATCGAGTTCGTATTCGCGCTTGCGCCGGTCGGGCTCGGCGACCTCGAGCACGGCGCGGATGTTGTCTTCGACGGAAAGGCCGCGGAAGATCGAGGCTTCCTGCGGCAGGTAGCCGATGCCGAGCCGCGCGCGCTGGTACATCGGCAGGTTGGTGACGTCGTAGCCGTCAAGTTCGATACGACCCTTATCGGCCTTGATGAGGCCGGTGATCATGTAGAAGGCCGTGGTCTTGCCCGCACCGTTCGGACCGAGCAGACCGACCGCTTCGCCACGACGTACATAGATGTTGATGCCGCGCACGACTTTGCGGGTGCCGAAACTTTTCTCGATACCGTGCACGGCGAGATAGCCCGCTCGCGGCTGCGAGCGTTGCGGCGTGGCTCTGTTCTGCGGCGCCTGCCGTTGTTCGGTTTGTCTTGGTGCTTGTCTTGGCGTCGCGCGGCGCTCGTCACGCTGCGGCTCGCCGCGCGGGATCGGCGGCGACGAACGCTCGAACGCGGTCACATCCTCTTCCGCCAGCATCAGTGGCGCATCGCCATAGGCGGCCCACTGTTCCTGAACTTCAGTCAGTTGAAACGTCTGTCGCGATGTCGGCTGAGGCTGTGCAGGCGTCGGAGCCGCCGACGATACGCCTTTGACGCTCTTGAACATGTCGCCCATGCGGGCGCTGAAGGAGGTGATGTCACCGCCGGCGCGGCCAAAGCCCTGCTTGCCCCGCGAAGGGGCACGACGGCGAAACATGCGCAGGAGATCCACCATCCGCTTGATCGGCCTTTCAAAGCCTGGCTTGCCAGCTTGCGACCCCGCGGCGGGAACGGCGCGCTGGCACCCCGCCGGCACGCCCGCCTGTCAGAATCTGTCCCCGGCCCTTGATATAGGCTCGCGGGCCAAGGTTCAACCGCGCGCTCCCGCGCTGCTTTGCAAGTGGTTGAGTTTCATCGGTTTTCCGGGAGATCGCGAAGGTTGTGAGCCCTCCGTCTTGGGACCAGAGCCGGGCACAAGACTGAGCCCGCCGCCGTTCTTGTTCGGCGCAGTCGAGTTGAACAGGCCGGAGACGCCGCGACCGCCGCTCGATTCGACGCGCGAGACGCCGGTCGTCATATCGACCACCAGCCGGTCGCCCTTCAGCACGTTCTTGTCCTTGGTCAGCACCACGCCGCCGGTCATGGTCACGGTGTTGGTCTTCATGTCGAAGATGCCGGTCTCGCCGGTCACGGTCTGGTCGTTCTGGGTGACGACGACGCCGCCGCGCGCTTCCAGCCGCCGCACGCTCGAATTGCCGCCGGGCCCCGGCTGCGCGGTCGTCATGCCGGGCTTCGTGCCCGCCTTGTCCTGATCGTAGAACACCACCAGCGTCTTCGAGCGCATCGTGGTGTCACCCTGAACCACCTTCACATTGCCGGAGAAGGTGGCGATCTTGTCCTTGTCGCGCACTTCGAGCGACAGCGCATCGATCTGAATCGGCTGGCCGCGATTCTTCGAAAAGCCCTGCACCGCGTTCGGCACGCCCGACACCGTGCTGGTCTGCGCCTGCGCAACGGAGACGCACAGCACAACGGCAACGATCGCGGACAGGCCGAATGCCGCGCAACGCATCGCGCGCACTCCAAAGCCGCCTGCCAGATTGTGCCTCATTGCTTTCATCGTGAATCCATATCCGATTTCGCGGGCCGCCTCACCGGGATTCCGGCGGCGCATTCGCAGGCGCGGCGCCGGTCCCCTCGGAGGCATCCGCATTAGTCTTGTCAGCAGGCGGATCGAGCAGCATCGTCACGCCGCCGCCGAACACCGCTGACGCACCGTGATCGGTGATCCGCAAATTCTGCGAGTTCAGCGTGCCATTGGTGAGCTTCACCGCAACCGGCTGGTCCGAGCTGATGACGCCGGTCGCAAGATCGACGCGCGCCTGCGTAAGCTCCGCCTGATAGCCGCTCGTGGTTTTCAGCAAAATCTGGTTCATCAGATCGAGCTGCTGCGACTTGGTGTCGAAATGGCCGTTCTGCGCATCCACCCGCAGCGTCGACTTGTCCTCCATTTGCACCTGCGCGCGGATGTTGAGCATGTCCACTTTGGTCGGGTCGGTGACGTCCTGCGTCGCAGCCTTCGCCCAGACCTCATACGGCCTGCGGTCCGGCAGATAGCCCGCGAGATGCGGAGCATCCATCGTGATCTTGGTGCCGGACACCGATAATTTGCTCAGGTCGATCGGCAGCTTCTTGAGAAAGCGAAACGGATTGAACACCGACGCGCCGACGATGACCGCAAGCGACAGGATCACGACCGCAGGCACGGCGCGGCGCAGCCACCGCACGCGGCGGCTGTGGCGTGCGGCGCGCAAGAAGCGGGGATCGTCTCCCTGATATGTCGGCGCCTGTGTGACCACCACGGTTCCCGAGTTTACGCCCTGTCGCACAATATAAGGGCCGCATCAGGGCCGCGCTGCACGGCGCAGCACCCCGCCCCCACGACTTTTGGACGGCGTACGCTTACGAATGCGCGAAAATGTCGTTTTCTTCCCAGCCCTGCAGATCGAGCTTTGCGCGCGTCGGCAGGAATTCGAAGCAGGCTTTTGCCAAAGCTGAGCGGTTCTCGCGCGCCAGCATGGCGTCGAGCTTCTCGCGCAGCGCATGCAGATGCAGCACGTCGGATGCCGCGTAACTCAACTGCGCCTCCGACAGGGACGCCGCGCCCCAGTCGCTCGACTGCTGCTGCTTGGAAATTTCGACGCCGAGCATCTCGCGCACCAGATCCTTCAGGCCATGCCGGTCGGTATAGGTGCGTACCAGCTTCGAGGCGATCTTGGTGCAATAGACCGGCTGCGCCATCACGCCAAAAGCGTGATACAGCACGGCGATGTCGAAACGGGCGAAGTGAAACAGCTTGGTGATCGCAGGATCGCCGAGCAGCTTCTTCAGGTTCGGCGCATCCGTGTGGCCTGCCGGAATCTGCACGACATCGGCGCTGCCGTCGCCGTTCGAGAGCTGCACCACGCACAACCGGTCACGATGCGGATTGAGGCCGAGCGTTTCGGTGTCGATCGCAACGGAGTGAGTGTAGCGTGAAAGGTCTGGCAAATCGCCGCGATGCAGCCGGATGGTCATGTTGTTTGTTCCGAATCGAATGGCGGGCAAGCTAACGCGCCAGCCCTGAAAAATCCTGAAGCTGAAAAATCCCAATTGGCGCAAGAAAGCAAATTTTAGCGTCCCTCGGGGGTAATTTTAAAATAATACATAAAAATCAATATTTTAATTCGCTTCTCGCCCACAATTTTCTTCGTGCCGCCCCGCACAATGTCAGTCTCTGGCCTTAATCTTTGTTTGTTCTGGAACCCGCCGCGCCGCTTTCCGGTTTGTTGCGCGGGATGAGTTGGCGATCACGCAACACGAGCAAAGAAGAGTGAGGGTGGCGATTGAATATTGCCAAGACTGTGCTTCCCAAGGGCGCGCCCGCAAGGGAGCGGCCGAGCGACTACGATGTGGCGGCCATTCGCGACGAGATCAGGGCCAAGATCACACGCGTGCTCGGCCACGAGATCGAGCGCGCGACGCTGCATGACTGGTATCTCGCCGCAGCGCTGACCCTGCGCGAGCGCATCGCCGCGCGCTGGCTGCCGGGCGCGCGCGAAACCCGCATCGAGGGAAAAAAGCGCGTCTATTATCTGTCGCTGGAATTTCTGATCGGCCGCCTGTTCACTGACGCGCTGAGCAATCTGCAGTTGATGGAGACCTACGTCCGCGCACTGCGCGATCTCGGCGTGGAGTTCGGCGACGTGAAGGAAATGGAGCCGGACGCCGCGCTCGGCAATGGCGGACTCGGCCGTCTCGCCGCCTGCTTCATGGAGAGCATGGCGAGTCTCGCAATCCCCGCGCTCGGCTACGGCATCCGCTACGAACACGGCCTGTTCCGGCAGGCGATCTCGCAGGGCTGGCAGCAGGAATTTCCCGAGCGCTGGCTCGAGAGCGGCAATCCGTGGGAGTTCGAGCGCTTCGAGGTGTCCTACGACGTCCATTTCGGCGGGCGCATCGAACATCATGCCTCGCCGCAGGGCGATGCCATCTCCTGGACACCTGGCGAGACAGTTCAGGCTGCGGCTTTCGATACACCCATCGTCGGCTGGCGTGGCGCGCATATCAACGCGCTGCGGCTGTGGTCGGCGCGGCCAGTGGCTCCGCTCGATCTCGAAGCCTTCAACCACGGCGATTATGCCGGCGCATCGGAACAGAGAACGCGCGCGGAAGCGATCTCGAAATTTCTCTATCCAAGCGACGAGACCGCCGCGGGCAAGGAGTTGCGGCTGCGGCAGGAATATTTCTTCGTCTCGGCATCGCTGCAGGACATCGTCGCGCGCCACCTGCGCGAACAAGGCAACATCCGCACGCTGCCGTCACACGCCGCGATCCAGCTCAACGACACGCATCCCAGTCTCGCGGTGCCGGAGCTGCTGCGGCTTCTGATCGATCATCATGATGTGCCGTGGCCGCAGGCACGCCGGATCGTCTCGCAGACCGTTGCCTACACCAACCATACATTGCTGCCGGAAGCGCTTGAGAATTGGCCGGTCGAGCTGTTCGAACGGCTGTTGCCGCGCCATCTCGACATCATCTACCGGCTGAACGCCGACAACCTCGCCGCCGCCGAGCGGCAGAGGCCCGGCGATATTCGTTTTCGTGCGGCGACTTCTCTGATCGACGAAACCGGCGGCCGCCGCGTGCGCATGGGTCATCTCGCCTTCATCGGCTCGCACCGCATCAACGGCGTCTCCGCAATGCATTCGGAACTGATGAAGCACACGGTTTTCGCCGATCTCAACACGCTTTATCCCGACCGCATCACCAACAAGACCAACGGCATCACCTTCCGGCGCTGGCTGCAGCAATGCAATCCGGGCCTCACGGCATTGCTGCGCGAAGTCTGCGGCGACCGCGTGCTCGACGATCCATCCGCGTTGCAGGGGCTCGAACGCTATGCGCAGGACGGCGCCTTGCAGGAACGCTTCCGCGCCATCAAGCAGCACAACAAGGTCGCGCTCGCGGGCATGATCGAGCGCACGCTATCGCTGCGGATCGATCCCGCAGCGTTGTTCGACATCCAGATCAAGCGCATTCACGAATACAAGCGCCAGTTGCTCAATGCGCTCGACACCGTCGCGCGCTATCTCGCGATCCGCGACAATCCGGGCGCGAACTGGACGCCGCGGGTGAAGATCTTCGCGGGCAAGGCGGCACCGAGCTATCATCAGGCCAAGCTCATCATCAAGCTCATCAACGACATCGCGGAGACGGTCAATCGCGACGCGACGATCCGTGGGCTGCTGAAAGTCGTGTTCGTACCGAACTACAATGTCAGCGCGGCTGAGATGATGGTGCCCGCCTGCGACCTGTCCGAGCAGATCTCGACCGCGGGCATGGAAGCGTCCGGCACCGGCAACATGAAGCTTGCGCTCAACGGCGCGCTCACCATCGGCACGCTCGACGGCGCCAATATCGAAATCCGCGATCAGGTCGGCGCGGACAACATCTTCATCTTCGGCATGAATGCCGATCAGGTGGTGGAGCGCCGACGCGCAGGTCTCGATGCATCCGACGCCATCGCGGCCTCGCCGATGCTCGCGCGCGTGATCGAGGCCATTGACCGTGGTACGTTCTCACCCGACGATCCGGCACGCTTCGCGCCGATCGCCCATAGCCTGCGCTATCTCGACCATTACATGGTGTCGGCCGATTTCGACGATTACCATCGCACCCAGACCATCGTGGACGGACGCTGGAGAAGCGCCGATTGGGAAACCTCCGCGATCCTCAACACTGCGCGGATGGGCTGGTTCTCCGCAGATCGCACGATCCGCGACTACGCCGATGACATCTGGGGCGTGTGAGGCGGACGAACCAAACGTAAATGCCCGGCATAAAGCCGGGCATCACGAATTGCCGATAAAACGAATCCGCTTTAGGCGACCCTGACCGCGCTGATGAAGTTCACGACCTCGGACTTCAGGCGGCTGCTGTCCTGCGCCAGCGATTGAGCAGCGGAGAGAACCTGCGACGAAGCCGATCCGGTCTCGACCGCGCCGCGCTGGACCTCGGTGATGTTGGACGACACCTGCTGGGTGCCTTCGGCCGCGTGCTGAACATTACGAGCGATCTCCTGCGTCGCCGCGCCCTGCTGCTCGACGGCCGCCGCGATCGCCGACGAAATCTCGGACAGCCGTTCGATGGTGGTTCCGATTAGCCGGATCGCCCCGACCGACTCCTGCGTCGCAGCCTGGATGCCGGAGATTTGCTGATCGATCTCGCCGGTGGCCCGCGCCGTTTGCTCCGCCAGCGCCTTCACTTCGGAGGCAACCACGGCAAAGCCCCGGCCCGCGTCGCCCGCACGCGCCGCCTCGATGGTGGCGTTCAACGCAAGCAGATTGGTCTGGCCCGCGATCGTGTTGATGAGCTCGATCACATCGCCAATTCTGGCGGCGGCTTTGGAGAGTTCGCTGACATGCTCGTTCGTCCGATGCGCCTGCGTTACCGCTTCCTTTGCGATCTGCGCGGACTCCTGAACCTGCCGGCTGATTTCGGACACGGAGGACGACAATTCCTCGGTCGCCGAGGCGACCGACTGGACATTGGCCGATGCTTCCTCAGACGCCGAGGTGACGAACGTGGCGAGCTCGCGCGAGCGATCCGCCGTCTGGGTCAGGCTGTCGGCGGAAGACTCCAATCCGGACGACGCGTCAGAGACGGTTTCGACGATTTCGCCGATCGCCTGTTCGAATCGCGTCGTCAGTTCGTCGAGACGCTTGGCGCGCTCGATCTTGACCTGGGCATCGCTGGCCGCTTCTTCGTCCGCCGCCTTCTTTGCGATCAGGGCATCCTTGAAAATCTGCAACGCGTCGGCCATCGAGCCGATTTCTGTCTTTTCGCCGCGCCGCGGAATGTCGGCCGCCAGATCGCCGCGACCCAGCGCCTGCATCGGGCGTATGATCGAACTGATTGAAGAGGAAATATCTCGGATAAGCAGAAGCCCGGCAAGGCCGGCCATAAGAACAGCGATCAGGAGGACCGCGCAGATGATCGAGAAGGTCCAGGCATAGCTGTCCGCGGCACTCTTCGTCTCTGCGTCGGCTCCGCGGTCATTGAGCTCGATGGCTTCCTTCAGATAGCCGTCCGATTCGTCCGCGATCGGCCGGATCACCTTGACGAAAATCCTGTTGGTTTCCTGCGAGGAGCCCGCACCCTTGCGGGACAGATCCACGATGGCCTTGGTTTGCTCGACATATTTCGTCCAGCTCCGCGACCAGTTTTCGAATAGCTCACGCTCCTTCGGGGAAGAGATCAGCGCCATATAGGAATCGCGGGTATTAGCGATGAGGCCGAAGCTGGCTTTCATCTTCTTGTCGAGAATGACCCGGTCCTCGTCATTGTCGACCATTGCGTAAGCGCGAAGCTGCGCCCGATTAAGATTGATGGCCGACCGCAGTTCACCAAGATAGCGAACGCTCGGCAGCCAGGTTTTGGCAATCTGCTCCGTGTGTCCGTTCAAAACCTGGACGCTGTGGACCGCGAGGGCGCCAAGCCCTGCCATTGCCAAAAGCAGCAAAGCGATGATGGCGATCAGTTTCGATCGGATCGAGATTTTCGACATGGAGGACCTTTGAAATTCGAACGCTTGCCGAAGGGAGGAAAGGCAACGGTCGACAGGAGAGACAGGTCCTCTTCCTAGCCGATGAATTCTCCAAAAAAGGTTAAATTAGGCACGCCTAATATAGGTGCACATGTGCATTCGATCGCGGCATGCTATCGCGCCGCGACTACGATGCACCAGACAATGTCACGAGGTGTGAGACGCAGGCGAACCGACCGGCGTCAGCGCCAGAGTCCGTAGGACGCCCATTTCGTTTCGGGGATCGGGCCGCCGATCTTGTAACTGAACGACAGTACGCTGTAGTGATCCGGCGATCCCTTGCAGACGAAGGAATACGAGTACCACTTGCCCTTGCTGCGGAACGCGCCGCCACTGCCCTTCACCGTATCGCCGACATGGCGCGGCGTGCTCAGCACGTCGCTCTTTGCGCGATCGGGATGATAGGGGCTGGGATCGCGATCGATCCGCTTCATGGCTTCGACATCGCAGACCTGCTCCAACCGCGTCGCGGGATCGAGCCGTTTCAGGCTGTTGTAAAATCGGGTGTCGACGGCATGGGCCGGTGCAGCCCAAAGCGCGGGCACAGCAACCAAAGCAAGAAGCGCGTATTTCAAAGCCACTCCTGGAAGATTCTCTTACAGAATGCGCTTGCCGAAACCGTGCCTGAGAAGGGCACCGGCTCGCCAACGAGCATTGAAGTTGCTCGCAAGTTCGAGCGTTGTGTAGCGGTTCGGCGGATTCTCCGCAACCCTGGTCAGTTCACCAATGGGAGAGCGAACTGACCCGCAAGCCCGCAGAGAATCACCACAAGCCACGGCGGCGCTTTCCACACGAACAGCAAGACGAAGGCGCCGAGCCCGAGTGCGTAGTCGTAACTATTGGTGATGCCCGCCGTCCAGACCGGATCGTAAAAGGCGGCAAGCAGCAATCCGACGACGGCCGCGTTCACGCCCGCCAGCACCGACTGCGCCGCCGGTTTTCTTCGCAGCGCATCCCAGAACGGCAGCGCGCCGATCACCAGCAGGAAGGACGGCAGGAAAATGCCCGCGAGGCATATTGCCGCGATCGTCCAGCCGCCGATCACCGCGCCCAGATACGCGGCAAATGTGAACAGTGGGCCGGGAACGGCCTGCGTCGCGCCGTAGCCTGCGAGAAACGTGTCGCTGTTCACGAAGGCCGGAACGACTTCGGCTTTGAGCAACGGCAGTACGACATGGCCGCCGCCGAACACCAGCGATCCCACGCGGTAAAATGTGTCGAAGAGCCTCAGAGACATATTCTCGGTCATCGCCGCGCCGAGAGGCAGCGCCACCAGCAGACCGCCGAACACGATCAGCATGGAGATGCCCGTTGCCCGGCTGACCGGCAAAGGCAGAACGGACTGATCGGTAGGAAGCGTCCCTTTGATGCAGAACCAGCCGACACATCCCCCGAGCAGGATGCCTGCGATCTGCCCCCAGGCCGACGGCAGCACGAGCGCCACCGTCATCGCGGCCACCGCTAGCGCCGCGCGGATACGATCCGGCGTCAGCGCCCTCGCCATGCCGAGGATGGCCAAAGCCACGACCGCAACGGCGGCGACCTTCAGCCCATGCAGCCAGCCGCCGCTGAACCCACTGTCGAATGCCGCGATGCCATAGGCAAAGAGAACCAGCGCGAGTGCCGATGGCAGGGTGAACGCGGTCCACGCAGCGAGCGCGCCGATATAGCCGCCGCGTATCAGGCCGATGGCGATACCGACCTGACTCGATGCGGGGCCTGGAAGAAACTGGCAAAGCGCCACCAGATCGGCGTAGCTGCCTTCGCTCAGCCACTTCCGTCGCTCGACGAACTCGCCCCGGAAATAGCCGAGATGCGCGACCGGACCGCCGAACGAGGTCAGCCCCAATTTCAGGAAGGCCGAAAAAACTTCGGCAGGATTGCCTCCGGCCGTCCGATTTCCCATTGCTTCCCGCCCGCGTCCAGCGCCTCACCTGCCGAATTGATATCAGGTTGCCGAAAGAAAAATCAAAGCCCGTGCGCCAGATGACGCACGGGCTTTGAACCAGCCAGCCACTTCTTTTTAGGCTCGAAAGCCCTGAGCTTTGCGGCTAGTCGCTTTCGACTTCGAAAATCGCCTCGACCTCGACAGCGGCGCCGAGCGGCAGCGAACTGCAACCCACCGCGGCGCGGGCGTGACGGCCCTTTTCGCCGAGGGCATGAACGATCAGCTCGGACGCGCCGTTGATGACGGCCGCCTGATCCTTGAACCCGGCTTCGCTCTGCACGAAACCGCCAAGACGGATGCAGCGCACGCGATCGAGCGAAGGCACGGCGGCCTTGAGCTGGCCGAGAATGTTGAGCGCACACAGGATGGCGGCCTTCTTGGCGGTCTCGACATCGAGATCTTGTCCGACGATGCCCTCATAAGCCAGCTTGCCGTCCTGCACCGGCAATTGGCCGGACACGAAAACAATATTGCCCGCGCGGTTCACCGGCACGTAGTCGGCGAGGCTCTTCGCCGCGGCAGGGACAGTGAGGCCACGCTCACCAAGTTTACGTTCGACTTCAGTCATCGTGTTCTCCTTGAAATCAGATCGAGCCGCCGCGCCCGTCGCGGCGCAGTTTATGAAAATGCGGGGGCCTAGCCGTGCCCGTAGCGCGTGTACGACAATCCCTCGACCGGAATATCGGTCCGGTGCCCGGTGATCTGGTCGGCGACGATTTTTCCAGCGCCGCACGCCATGGTCCATCCAAGCGTACCGTGTCCGGTGTTGAGAACGAGATTGTCAAGATGCGTCGCGCCGATCACCGGCGGGCCGTCCGGCGTCATCGGCCGCAATCCGCTCCAGAACAGCGCGCGGGATACGTCGCCGCCTTCAGGGAACAGATCGCCGAGCGAACGGTCGAGCGGCAGGCGTCGCTCCGGCCGCAGCGTCACCTGATAGCTGCCGACCTCGGCGGTGCCGCCGACACGGATGCGATCGCCGAGTCGCGTGATCGCAACCTTGTAGGTTTCGTCCATCACGGTCGATTCCGGCGCGGCGGCGGCGTCCACGATCGGCACGGTGAGCGAATATCCCTTCACCGGATAGACCGGAATGTCGATGCCGAGCGGTCGCAGCAGCAGAGGCGAGAAGCTGCCGAGCGCGACGACGTATCGGTCTGCCGTGAACACGCCCTTGTCGGTCGTGACCTGCGCAACGGAGCCGCCGGCGACCTCGATGGACTTAATCGTAGTGTCGTAGACGGTCTTGACGCCGAGACCGGCGGCGATCTTCGCAAGACCGTCGGTGAACATATAGCAATCGCCGGTCTCGTCCTCCGGCAGACGCAAGCCGCCGACGAAAGGCTCGCGCGCACGCGCGAGCCCCGGCTCGACGTTCACGCACCCCGCGCGATCGAGAACCTCGTAAGGCACGCCATACTGCCGCAACACTTCGATGTCGCCACCGATGGCATCGAGCTGCGCCTGCTTGCGGAAGAGCTGCAACGTGCCCTGGCTGCGTTCGTCATAAGCGAGCCCCTCGTCGCGCCGCAGGATACGTAGGCAGTCGCGGCTGTATTCGGCGATGCCGACCATGCGCGACTTGTTCACGGCGTAGCGCGCCGACGTGCAGTTGCGCAGCATCTGCAGCATCCAGCGCCACATCGCAGGATCCCATTGCGGGCGAACGACGAGCGGACCGTATTTGTCCATCATCCAGCGCACCGCCTTGACCGGCACGCCCGGTCCGGCCCACGGCGAGGCATACCCCGGCGAGATCTCGCCGGCATTGCCGAAGCTCGTCTCCAATCCCGGACCGGACTGACGATCCAGCATCGTCACGTCGCAACCAAGCTTCGCCAAATAATAGGACGTCGTCACCCCGATGACGCCGGCGCCCAGAACCAGAACTCTCATTGTAGGCTGTCCTCAAGCAGGGCGGACGGCACGTTCTCCTCCGCTCCCAGATAAATCCGCTGATAACGCGAGCCGAGCCCGGTCAGCACTTCATAACCAATAGTCCCCGCAGCTGCGGCGAGATCATCGACCGGCTGATAATCGCCGATCACCTCGACTTCCGAGTCCGGACCGATACGTCCCGGGGCGACGGCGCTCGCATCGATCACGATGCTGTCCATCGAGACGCGTCCCACCACCGGCAGGCGCAGACCTTCGAAGAACACCGCGCCATTCTTGCCCCACGCGCGATGAAAACCGTCGGCATAGCCGATCGAGAGCGTGGCGAGACGCATCGCACTCTCAGCGCGATAGTCCCAGCCATAGCCGCTGCAATCACCCGGCTGCACGTCGCGAAGTTGAATCACCCTCGCCGCGAGTTTCACCACGCCCTGCATCGGGTTGGCTCCCGCGGAATTCGGATTAACGCCGTAGAGTGCTGCACCGGGACGGGCGAGACTGAAATGATATTCGGGCCCAAGGAAAATCCCGGATGAATTCGCGAACGACCGCGGCACCTCGGGAAACAAAGCTGCGAGCCGCTTGAAGGCTGCCAGTTGCATCGCGTTGGCTTCATGCTCCGGCATATCGGCGCAGGCCAGATGACTCATAACGTAGCGCAGATCAAACGCGCCCGTCCGCGCGTGCGTATCGGCGAGGATTGCGGCATCCTTCGCTGGCAGGCCCAGCCGGTTCATGCCGGAATCGACCTGGATCACGGCAGGCAGCGACCGCTTGAGCTGATGCGCGCATGCGGCCCACGCCTCGGCCTGCTCCAGCGAATTGAGTACCGGAACGAGACCGCTTGCGGCGCAATCCCGCGCAGCCCCGCGCGGCAACCCGTTGAGAATGTAGATTGCGGCCGTGCGCGGCAGGTAGGGCCGCAGCGCCACGCCCTCGTCGAGATGCGCGACAAAGAAATGGCGGCATCCTTCCGCGAACAGCGCCCGCGCGACATAGGAGGCCCCGAGCCCATAGGCATTGGCCTTCACCACGCCCGAACACAGCGCAGGAACGCGAAGCCGGGAGCGCAGAAAGCGGTAGTTCGCCCGGACGGCCCGCAGATCGACTGTTAGCGTCGCTCCTCCGAACTGGCCGTGATGGGTCACTTGCGCCTCGCCTGCACATTTTCTGACATGTTTAGGCAGGGTATCAGCGCATTTCTGGCGGAACCCGGCTAATATTACTCGAAAATTCGCAATCTACGCAGGATAAATGCTGATACTATGGGTTTAGCGGCATAATCGAGCAAAATTTAAACGAGGAACGGCAAAATGGCCTTTGAACCAACCGACATGGACCTGAAAATCATGCGCGAACTGGTCAAGGACGCCCGGATCAGCCATGTCCTGCTCTCCGAGCGGGTCGGCCTGTCCCCGACCGCCTGCGCGCGCCGCCTCCAGCAGCTCGAGCAGTCCGGCGTGATCCGCGGCTACTCCGCAGACATCGACGCCGCCGGCCTCGGTTTCATGATGACCGTCCTGGTTCACATCACGCTCGACCGCCAGAGCGAGGACGCGCTGACGCGGTTCGAAAAGGAGATCGAGAGGTGCCCGGACGTGGTGTCGTGCCATCTGATGTCGGGCAGCGACGACTATCTCGTTCAGGTCCAGGCCCGCGACATGGCCGACTATGAGCGCATCCACAAACAACATCTGTCGCGGATGCCCGGCGTCTCGCGTCTGCACTCCAGTTTCGCGATGCGTGCCGTGGTCCAGCGCAACGTGTCGCCTGCGGTGTTGAACGGCTGACCCTTACCCTGGCCAGCCGATCAGCGCGTGGCCGCTGTGATACAGCACATAGGCCGCGACGATCAGCACGATCGCGGAGAACACGTAGCGCAGCAGATTCTTGCCGCGCGACAGATGGTTCGCCAGCAGCATGCCGAACAGGCCGCCGACAATGCCACCCGCAATGAAGTAGCCGGCCACCGACCAGTCGACATATCCGGACCATGCATAATTCAGCGCCGTGGCAAGGCCGAAACAGCCGACCGCGAACAACGACGACCCGACGGCGTGAATCATCGGAATGCCCGTGGCCAGCACGAGCCCCGGCACGATCAGAAATCCGCCGCCGATACCGAAAAAGCCGGAGGCCGCGCCAACAACAAAGGCAACCGCGATCACACCCGAGCACGTTTTCAGATCGGTCTCGCGCTCGCATGTGCCATCGGGCTGCGTCGGACGCAGCATGGCCAGCCCCACCGCCACCATAGCGAGGCCAAAGAAGAACAGCAGACGCTGTCCGTCGATGACCTTGCCGATGCTGGAGCCTGCGAAGGCGCCGAGCGTCCCGGCTGCTGCGAACATGCCCGCATAGAGCCACCGCACATTGCCCGCGCGCGCATGACCCGCGAGCGCAACGAAGGCGTTGACTGCAACCGCGAGCGCGCCTGTGCCGATCGCAACATGCGGCTGCGCCACGCCGACGACATAGAGCAGCAGCGGCGTCGCGAGAATCGAGCCGCCGCCTCCGATCAGCCCGAGCGAAAAGCCGACCGCGCCGCCTGACGCCAGCGCCGGTGCAAATGCTATGGCCGTCATGGCTTGCTCGCTTTGCTCAAGATGGCGACGCCGCCGATCAGCCCCATGACACCTCTCCGAACGCATCGAGAGGAATTTTCACGTAACGCTTGCCGTTGTTTTCGGGATCGGGCAGCCGGCCGCCGCGGACGTTGACCTGCAGCGCATGCAGAATGAGCTTCGGCATCGGCAGTGTCCGATCCCGCGCTTCGCGCAGCGCGACGTAGTTTTCCTCGGTCATCCCGGCGACATGCGGATTGAGCGCCTTCTGTTGCGCGACCGTGCTTTCCCACAACGGTTCGCGACCTCCGGGCTGATAGTCATGTCCCGTGAAGATCCGGGTTTCGTCGGGAAGCGCCAGAATGTCCTGGATCGAAGACCACAGCTTCACGGCGCTGCCGCCCGGAAAATCCGCGCGCGCCGTTCCGCTGTCCGGCATGAACAGCGTGTCGTGCACGAAGGCCGCGTCGCCGATCACGTAGGTGATCGAGGCCAGCGTATGCCCCGGCGAGAACAGCACATGCCCCTCAATGTCACCGACATTGAAGCGATCGCCGTGAGCGAACAGGCGATCCCATTGCGAGCCGTCGGTCGCAAGATTGGGGAGATTGTAGATGCCCTTCCACAGTCGCTGCACGTCGACGACGCGTTCGCCGATCGCCGTCGGCGCGCCGGTCTTCTTCTTCAGATACTGGGCGGCGGAAAAATGATCGGCGTGCGGATGGGTGTCGAGAATCGACGTCAGCTTCAGCCCGTGCTCGGCGACATAGGCCAGCATCGCATCGGCGTTACGGGTCGCGACCGAGCCCGACTTCTCGTCGTAATCGAGCACCGGATCGATAATCACGCATTCCTTGCTGCGCGGATCCGACACCACATACTGAACGCTCCATGTGCGCGGATCGAAGAACGCCTTGACATCGGGCTTTCCCGAATTGAGAGCCGTCATCTCTTCTCCATTCTCTATTTGCACGCGCGCGACATCGCCCGGCCTCACGGCCGGTTGCGCCTTCGTGCAGCACCCTTGGCGGGCGAATGCCCGATTAACTTGCTTCTGAGAAAACCTGTGTTTCTGCGTTGCGCGGAAAGAAGATCGCCCGGCTGACATCGACCGAGTAGCGATCCACGAAGGCGGTCGCATCGCTGGCCAGCTGGGCAACCGATTCGATGATGAAATTCACCTTGTCGTCCGGCAGCAAGACGCTGAAGTTGAGGCGGGTAAAGCCCGGCTTGCGGATCTCGTCGCCCTCAGCGATGACCTGACGCAACGCGCGCGATTCCGCATCGTCGATGTGCAGCAGGCGATGGACATAAGGCCCCGCACAGGCGCAGCCGCCACGCGTCTGAATGCCGAAGCGGTCGCTCAGCATGCGTGTCACTAGTTGCTGGTGGATATATCCGCCGTTGCCGTCCTTGATGCGGAAGGAGAAGATCGGAAGGCTTTCGGCCTGCGTGTTGCCGAGAAGCTCAAGACGTTCGAGACCGCTCCACGCCGCGAGAGCACGCGCGCGAACTTCGGCGTTGCGCTTCGCCGCCGTATCATTGCCGATGGCTTCCTTGACGAGGAAGGCGAGCGCCGCACGGATATCGCCCACCACATTCGGCGTTCCGCTTTCCTCACGCACTTCGAGGCTGTCGCTGTAATCGTGTTCGGTCGGCGTGACGAACTTCACCGTGCCGCCGCCCGGCCATGTCGGCTTCTTCACGTCGACCGCATCGCGTCGCACGATCAGAATGCCCGACGCCGCAGGACCGCCGATGAACTTGTGCGGCGACACCACCACCGCGTCGATCAGCGCGCCGGGAGCAGGCTCCATCGCGATCGGCAGATAGGGGCCCGCACCCGCATAATCCCAAACCATCTTGGCGCCGGTCGCCTTCACCCGCTTCGTCAGACCACCGACGTCGGCGATGATGCCGGTGACGTTCGAGGCCGCGGACAGCGCGCAAATGACAAGACGTCCGCTGGCGCCCGCGAGCGCGGCATCGAGCTCATCGAGATTCGGGCCGCCCGATGCGGCTTCCGCGATCTCGACGATTTCCGCGCCGCTTTCGCGCCAGGGAAGAATATTCGAATGATGTTCATAGGGCCCGATCACGATGCGGGGGCGTTCGCCCGCAGCCATGGCGGCGTTGACCCCGAGCAGATTCACGAGGCGGTTGAGACCGGAGGTTGCACCGGAGCCCGTGAAGATCACGGCATGATCGGCGTTCGCGCCACAGCAGGCCGCGACGGTCTCTCGCGCGGCGCGGCGGAAGCCGGTCATCGCACCGCCACAGAAGGACGCCTCGGTGTGGCTGTTGGCGTAGTACGGCAGCACATTCGACAGGATGAACTGCTCGACGCTCATCAGCGCGCGCCCCGACGCAACATAGTCGGCATAGACAAGCCGCTTCAGACCGAACGGACCGACGATATTGACGTCCTTGCCGATCAGATCGGACGCCATGCGCTGAAGGTGATCCGGCGTGGCGAGCCCCGTTTTGAAATCGTCCAGCAGCTTGCGTGCGTGCAGATAATGGGGGCTGACCATGGCCATTCGATAACTCCGAGAATTAAAGCGTTTGACTTGTGCCCGCCTTGGTGGGGCACTTTCGATGAAGGGAAACGGAAGCGAATTCGGTGTCACATCGGCGGCTACTGCCGCTCAGCTTCCGAACCTCCGACGGCCCGCCAGGGCCTCACCCGTCCTGCGCCGGTTTCCACGTCGGAAGCGAACTTTCCGACATCCCGCTCCGGCATCTTTTTTGGCTTCATTTTTCTCAGGGACTTCATTCATCATTCCACCTTGCGAACGGGCCAGGGCGTCACGCGTGTAACGTCCCGGCCCGCACGTACTCACGTCATCCGTTACCCGTCGTGGAGCTGCTGGCCGGCGCGACGGCCGGAGCGGCTTCAGGGGTTCCCTTGAAAAGGTTGCTGAGGGTCATCACCACGAGCGGCACCGCCAGCGCGACATAGGCGTTGTCGATCCCAAAGGGGTTGCCCATCATGAACCAGGCGATGGTTGCGATCAGCGACATGATGATGCTCAGGAACGCACCGCCCTTGCTGCCGAACGCCGGCATGTAGAACACGAACAGCACCAGCACCGAGAGCGAGGCACGCAGCGCCTTGCCGAGGAAGGTCATCGACAGGACGTTTGGCGTGTAGATCGCGAGAATGATCGGCAACAGGCCCATCACGATGGTCGCGGCGCGGATGAACATCAGCGAATTCTTCTCACTCGGATTCTTGACGATCATGCCGGCATAGAAGTCCTTGTAGAGAAGCGTCGCGGTCGCCACCGAGAACGCGGCGAGCGATCCGAACAGCGATGCCGCAAGGCCCGCCGCCACCACGCCGGCCATCACACCGTCCATCTTCGAGATCAGGACCGAGAAGGCCTTGATCGACGGGATGTTCGGATACAGCGCGAGCGAGCACATGCCGACCATCGCGGTGATGATGCCGAACGGCACCAGGAACGCCGCCGTCGAGAAGCTCGCAATCTTCGCGCTGCGGGCATCGTCGGTCGTGTTGATCGCCTGGATGACGTACTGCGTGGAGAACGTCGCACCCATACCGGCGATGAACCAGGCCAGGATCTGGCTCCAGCCGACATGCGTCCAGTTGAACATCTCCGGCGGAAGCTTGGCGTGAAGCGCTGACAGGCCGCCGACCTGAGTGAGGCCGAAATACAGCGCAACGCCGATGCCTACATACTTGGCGATGGAGTGGACGATGTTGGTGTAGACCACCGACTTCATGCCGCCCATGAAGACGTAGAGCACGGACACCACGCCGCAGATGACGATGGCCATGGTGCGGTCGATTGCGAGCAGCGCGCTGAGGATCGTTCCACCACCCGCGTAAATCGCAACGGCGACGATCTCGAGCGCGAAGATCATCACGAGCGAGGTCGCAAGCTTGGTGTTACGTCCGTAGACGTCGTTGAGAATCGCCGAGATCGTGTTGTGGCCCGAGCTCTTGTATTTTCCGGCGAGGAAGAAGCCGTAGAAAATGAAGCCCGCCGCGAGTGCCGTGATGTTCCACGACGCGGAGATACCGTGCTTGAAGGCTTCCTGCGCAGTACCCACGCTGGCCGACGTGCCGATGAATTCGGACATCAGCATCATGCCGACCAGAATGGCCGGGACGCCGGTTCGGCCGGTCGTGCCCGAAGTAAAAGTGTTCGCTGTTTTGACGGAACGCTGGATGATCGATGTGACGATTCCCAGTCCGACGATATAGACCGCAACAATTGCTAGCGCGACGTAATTGGCATGCATCTCAGTCCCCTCACTGTCAGATTCGGATGGATGGCCCCTGTGTCGCTTACCGCGACATCTTAAACATGTTTAAATGGAGTTGTCATGCACTCTAACGCGTTCATCGACATTTTTAAGCCCTGCCATTTCCATTTACGGTGCTATGGTAGGGGTAAAACGGTGGCGCGGTAGCCTGCAGCAGAATGATAGCGATTAAACCGACGTCATCGTCTCTCTCCTTCACTTCGGCAGGCACTGATCCATTCAGCGCCTGATCATGTTTTCATCGCCCAGCCGCATAAGCCTGCATGCCACGCGGATTGGCCGCGGCGCGAAGCCAGCCATCGTCTCCGCGGGAAGCCGCCGTCAGGCGACCTTCCGACCAGTCGTCGCCCACCTCGACAATATGTCCGCGCGCGCGCAGATCCTTGACCACCTCGGGCGCGACGCGCCCCTCGAGAACAAGAACGCCGGGCCGCGCCAAACGGGGCCAGAACGACGCCGGGAAATGTTCAGTGTGCCAGGCCGGCGCATCGATCGCCTGCTGCAGATTATAGCCGGCGTGGATATGGCGAAGCAGAAGCTGCGTCGCCCACTGATCCTGCTGATCGCCACCCGGCGTGCCCCAAGCGAGATACGGCTTGCCGTCACGCATCGCGAAAGTCGGCGACAGAGTCGAGCGCGGACGCTTGCCTGGCTGCAGCGAGGCCGGATGTTCCTCGTCCAACCAGAACATCTGCGCACGTGTACCGAGGCACAGGCCGAGTTCCGGAATGATCGGCGATGACTGCAACCAGCCGCCCGACGGCGTCACCGAGATCATGTTGCCGTCGCGGTCGATGATGTCGAAATGCACGGTGTCGCCGCGCTCGGCGCTGATCTTTCCAACCGTCGGCTCGCCGGTTCCGAAAGCGGACACCGCCTCGCGTGAGTTGCCTTCACGCATGCCGATGGCCTTGCCGAACCCTGGAATGGTGCCAGGCAGAAGCTCCATCGACGCCTTGTCGGTAATCTGCTTGCGCCGTTCGGCGTTGTAGGAATCCGACAGAAGCTGCGCGACCGGGATCTCGCTGAATTTCGGATCGCCGTAGAACACGTCGCGGTCGGCAAACGCGAGCTTGGCGCACTCGACCTGCAAATGGATGAACTCCGCACCGCACGGATCGAGCTTGTCGAGATCGTAACCCTTCAACAGCGCAAGCTGCTGCAACAACACCAGTCCCTGGGTCCAGGGACCGGCCTTGTAAACCGTGTAGTTGCGGTAGTCGTAGCTGATCGGCGCTTCGACCGACGCGCTCCAGCCCGCCATGTCCTGTCCGGTGAGCAGGCCGCGATGCGGCGTGCCGGAGGAATCCATCACGTCGTTGTTGCGGCAGAATGCGTCGATCGCCTCGGCGATGAAGCCCTGCGACCAGACCTTGCGGGCACGCTCGATCTGCGCATCGCGATTTCCGCCGGCGGATTTCGTCTCGCTGAGAACACGTGCATAGGTGTCGGCGAGCTTCTCGTTGCGGAAAATCTCGCCCGCCTTCGGAATTGAACCATTCGGCAGATAAAGCGCTGCCGAGGTGTGCCAGTGCTCGCGGAACAGATTCTCGACCGTCGCGATGGTCTCGCAGATGCGCGACACCAGTGGATAGCCGTTCCTCGCGTAGCTGATCGCGGGCGCGAGCACGTCCTCGACCGACATGGTGCCGTAATCGCGCAGCAGCAGCATGTAGGCGTCGAATGAACCCGGGATACAGGCCGCGAGCAGGCCGGAACCCGGCACGAGATCGAGGCCCATATCCCGGAAACGGTCGATGGTCGCGGCGGCCGGCGCCGGACCCTGACCGCAGATCACCTGCGGCTGCTTTTTGCGCACGTCGTAAATCAAGATCGGCACGTCGCCGCCGGGGCCATTCAAATGAGGCTCGACCACCTGCAGCACGAAGGCCACCGCAATGCCCGCATCGAACGCGTTGCCGCCACGCTCGAGAATCCCCATGCCGACCGCGGTCGCGATCCAGTGCGTCGTCGCAACGACGCCGAACGAACCCGTAATCTCGGGCCGCGTCGAGAAGCTGGTATCAAACGAGGTCGTCATGCGGTTTAGGCTCCCATCTCTTCTTATTGTGACGATGCCCCGCCGTCACCGGCGGGGCATCACATTCAGTTCTTTTCGGTATTCGACAACTCTCTCGCACGGTTCGCAAGCAAAGCCCGATCGATCTTGTTCGTTGAGGCGAGTGGAAACTCATCGATGAACCAGATCGAGCGCGGATGCTGATACGCGGCACCATTCTCCAGCGCGAAGGCCTTGAGGCCGCCGACATCAACCTTGGCGCCCGGCGCCAGACGGACGAATGCAACCGGCTTCTTGCCCTTGAGCTGATCGTCGATCGGCACAACGCAAGCCTGCATCACGTCCGGATGGGCTTCGAGCATCCGCTCCACTTCGCCGGGGAAGATATTCTCGCCGCCGCTGACGAACATGTCGTCGGCCCGGCCGATGAAGTAATAGAACCCATCGGCATCACGATGGAACACGTCGCCGGTGTTGTAATAACCGTCCTTGGTGAACGGCACCGGAATGTCCGGCCGGTTGTGGTAGCCGTTCATCATCGCAGGCGAGCGAATCTGGAGAACGCCCTCGTCCGTCTCCGCGCCTTTGGCGTCGACGATCCGAAGATCCACGCCGCGATGCTTGTAGCCGAGCGAAAGCAGCGGCGTCGGCTTGCCATCCGGATGGGGACCAAACACCACCGGGCTGCCTTCGGTCGTGCCGTAAGCATTCAGCACACGCGCGTGCGGCATGACGCGATGGATTTCGTCGAGCAAAGCCTCGCTGGCGGGCGCCGAGCCCATGCGCAGACTTTGCACAGACGACAGGTCGGCCGTCGCCATCGCCTTCTTGTCGTCGAGCATCATGGCGATCATCGGCGGCACCGATGTCAGCCAGGTGCATTTGAAGCGGCTGATCGCATCGACATAGGCCTGCACCTTGAACTGCGGCATCAGCACCATGCTGGAGTGACCGGCCAGCACGAGATGCGACAGAGCCAGCGCGTTCATGTGGTAGAGCGGCGCAGCGACCAGAGCGCGGTCGTTCTCGACGGCACGATCCGCAAGCCGCGTTTCGACCACCCAGCGCTGCGAGTCGTGGGACAGGATCACGCCCTTCGGACGCCCGGTCGACCCGGACGTATAAAGGAAGGTCGCGGGCTCGTCCTTCTCGGGAATCACAGCCTCGAACGGACCGGGATCGACGAAAGCGGGGAAGTCCGGCTTGTCGAAATTCACCACCTCGACATTGTCGGGAACAACCGAGCGACGCTCCTCGTCACAGAAGACGAGAGGGGCGCCTGAGTCTTTGATGATGTAGTCGACGATGTTGCGCGGCAGGCGATGATTGATCGGCACCGACACGAAGCCGGCCCGCATGATGCCGAAATGCGCGGCAAGACAATCCGAACTGTTCGCGGACAGGATCGCAACCCGATCTCCGCGCTTGTAGCCGCGCTTCGTCAGAGCACGGGCAATGCCATCGGCAAGCGCATCGAGCGCTGCGTAGGTGACTTCCCGGCTGTTAGTACCATCGAAATCGATGATCGCGATCTTGTCCATCGAACGCGAGCGATCGATCAATGCTCCAAGATTAGGTGAAAGTGTCATACCAAGCTCACATTCGTTGCAAGAAATTCGATCGCCACCCCAAAGCACTCCGATGCGGGGAGCAACGAACAGGACTTGTCAATGTCGACCAGTTTTTGCGCGAGGCTCGGCTGCATCGCAGCCTTCAGCGCGGAAATGGACGCCACGCCAATGCCCATCACGGCGACCTTCGTCTTGCCCGATCCCGGGTCGGCATGACCGTGATAAAGATTGTCGAGGCGCTTGCGCGAAACAAAATCCACCCGCGTGCCCCGGCTCCACACCCGCGCATCGGGATCGGGCCGCAGCCCCAACACCCGCGTCAAGGATTGAGCCTGCGCATCGAAATCGTCAGCGACGATGGCGAGGCGCTTCAGGCTATGCGCGGAATTGTGATGCGACATGAACGCACGATGCCAGACCAGATGAGGGGTCTGGTGCTCGCAGAAGTAAAGCCGCGAAGCCGAGAAATAGCCGGGATCGAGATGCACCGTCCGGAAGCGCGCCTCATCGGCCACGCCTTCGATCACCACTTCACGACTGAACGACTTCGGCTCGAGCACGGGCAGCTTTGCCGCACGCAGCCGGGCCGCAGTCACGTCGATATCGTCGCTTCCATAGACGAGGCCGTTGAGACCGACCGGCCAGTCCAGCAATTCCTTGCGCGGATTCGGATTCGAAGGATCGAGGCCGATCAGCTCAAGATAATTGGTGCCGAACACGATGAGGTTATTCATCGAGCCGAGCGTATGGTAGCTCCGCGGCGTGACATTGAACCCGAGCGCCCTGAACAGCTGTTCGCCGGCGTCGAGATCGTAGTGGAGATTGAGGACGGCGTGATCGAACACGCCCTCGCGCTGCAATGATGCGGCGGCCGAAACCGCCGCATCAGTCGCTTGGCCTTCATTGACGGGGACCGTCACGATGGCCTCCCGATCAGCCCTTGGGAGGAGCAGGGGGAGCAGTCAGGTAAACGCCGCGGCCACTGGCCAGCAGCTTTCCGTCCTTGTCGTAGACGCTCGCCTCGGCGACCGAGAACTGACCGCCCATCTTGACGATGCGGCCCTTGGCCGTGAGATCGCCCGGCATCGCAGCGCGATGATAGTCGACCCGCATGTCGATGGTCGGTACGCCGCGCCCGGTGTGGGACACGAGCGCCCAGTCCGCCGTGAGGTCGACGAGTGCAGCAAGGATGCCGCCGTGCGTGTAGCGACGCTCGGGGTTCACCACCCACTCTTCGCGCCACGTCGCGGTCAGCTCGATACCTTCTTCATCGACCTTCTGGACCTTGATACCCAGCCACTGATGGAAGGGACCTTTGGTGAGCATCGCCTCGACGGCGGCCGGCGTCAGTTTTTCTGCCATTTTCTTATCCTTTGCGTTTCCTTTAAGTGACCGGGATCAAGGCGTGATAACGACCTTGCCCAACACTTCGCGGTTCTCGATGAGCCGAAGGCCCTCAACCGCCTTGTCGAGCGGCAGCACCTTGTCGACGACCGGGCGCAGCTTCTTCTCCGCGATCAGCTTCATCAGATCGGCGAGGTTGTCGTCGTAGAAGCTGTTCGAACCGATGATCTGCAGCTCGAAGCTCCAGACGTAGCGCAGATCCTCCTTCGGATCGTGACCGGCGGTCGCGCCGCAGACCAGCAGCTTGCCGCCGCGCTTGAGGCAACGCAAGGACGGAACCCAAGTGTCGCCGCCGGTGAAGTTGATGACGACGTCGACGCCGCCCTCATAGTTGCGGCGCTGCGGCTTGCCGTACTTCTCGATCGCCCACTTGGAGAAATCGACATCCTTGTAGTTGATGACTTCGTCGGCGCCGAGATCGCGCAGGCGCTGCATCTTGTCCGCGCCGCCGGCGCAGGCGATGACTTCAGCGCCGAGATGCTTGGCGAGCAGAACGCAGCCCGTGCCGACGCCACCCGAAGCGCCCAGCACCAGAACCCGGTCACCCTTCTTGATGGTGTTGTGGGTGATGATCATGCGGTGCGCGGTGCCGTAGGCCACCGGCAGCGAGGCCGCTTCCTCATAGGTCACGCCGTCCGGCATGTGGATGAGCTGTTCGGCGTCGACCAGGCAGTATTCCGCCATGCCGCCGTCCATCATCTCGCCGAGAAGACCCTTCTTCTTGTTGAGCGGATTGACGAGAACGCGATCACCCTTCTTCCAGCCGCTAACGCCTTCGCCGATTTCGGTGATTTCGCCGGCCATGTCGAGGCCGATGACAACCGGAAGCGGGACCTTGATGCCCGGCATGCCGCGCACGGTGAAGACGTCATGATAGTTGAACGATGATGCCTTGACGCGGATGACGACGTGGCCGGCTACGGCCTTCGGCACGGGCTTGTCGTTGACAATCTTCAGATTGTCCAAGGTGCCGTGGGCGTCGAGGACCAGGGCGCGCATAGTTGCAGACATCAAATAACCTCCCATTGATATGTTCAAAACCGATTTTATAGATGTCTAAGCAAGGGCTGTCTAGCTGACAATGGCCTTTTGGTGCGACAAACGGTATCTGCGGGCCTTTCAGGCATCCTGATTAAATCTTGGGCGGTCTCCTGATCCATTTCTTGACATTTTCAAACCTTCCGAATCTATCTAGATTCAACCAGGAGGAATACATGGGACATGTAGTTTCGCTTCCGGAGTCGCCTGAGACAAAAACCAAGACCGGCGTGCGGCAAAGCGATATCGCCTTCGACACTATTCATAAGGCCATCGTGCGCTGCGAACTGATGCCCGGTTCAATCGTCACTGAGGTCGACCTCGCCAATCAATTCAACTTCGGGAGGGCCGCGGCCAGGGCTGCGGTGGATCGCCTGTCGTTGATCGGCCTGCTCCAGCCGGTGCGCCGCCAGGGCTATCGGGTCAAGCCGATCACGCTGCGCGACTTGAACGACCTGTTTCAGCTTCGTGAGATCGTCGAGGTCGCGTGCGTCAGGCTCGCCGCCGGACGCGTGGATTCCGCGGACCTGCATCGCCTGGACCGGCTGTGCCGCGCCGACTACCAGCCCGGCAACAAGGAAAGCGAAGCCAACTTTCTGCAGCGAAACAGCGATTTCCATCTGAGCATTGCGGCCGCGACCGGTAACGACCGGCTCGTCTCCGTTCTGAAGCAGACGCTGATGGAGCTTGAGCGGATGTTTCACTTCGGTCTGTCGTTGCGCGACCGTGGCAGCGAGATGCATTCCGAACATAAATCGATCATCGATGCGTTGGCCGAAGGCGATGCCGAAACCGCCGAGCGGGTGACTGTCGATCAGGTCCGGTCCTCCCGCGCGATGGTTCTGGATGCCTTGCTGTCGAGCACGTCGCTGCTCGATGTGAAGATCGGCGTCCCCCACGAAAGCCAGCTGGCCTGAAAACTGCCGGGCAGCCGGAAAGCCATCGAGGCTTCCGGCTGCACGCTCGCGATGCTCTGGCTGCGTTGTCAGAATTTCACGTGCGCCTTTGGATCGAGCACGGCATCGAGATTGATCTCCTGCTCACCGGGCACCCGGATGCGCTTGTACTTCATCTCCGGCGAATTGACCGGGATGGTGGCATCGAGACCCATCTTGGCGCCGACACCCTCGTTGGTCGACGGATCGAGCTTCGACCCCTGACTGTCCGGGATGACAACGAGGTCGCGATCCGCCTGAAAGCGCGTCGCAACTGCCCATTCCACTTCGCGCGGATTGTGGATGTCGACATCCATGTCGACGACAACCGCATGCTTGATGTCGTAGTGCGCAGCGAATGCCGCGAGCAGCACGTTCTTGCCCTGACCTTCCTGCGTCTTGTCGAGCTTGACGTAGAGGTGATAGCGGCCGACGCCGCCGAGCGCGAGATGCACATCCTTGACGTCGGGAAAGCTCGCCCGCATCGCCGCCAGGATGGTGGCCTCACGCGGAATCGCGCCGAGCAGCAGATGCTCCAGCCCGCCACCGACGATGGTGTGAAACAGCGGATCGCGGCGATGCGTGATCGCATCAATCTCGATGACATGCCGCTCCGCGCGCTCGCCGTAATATTGCGGAAACTCGCCGAATGGCCCTTCCAGTTCGCGCGTCTTCGGCAGAATCCGCCCTTCCAGAACGATCTCGGCATCGGCCGGCACGCGAACGTTGTTGGTCACGCATTTGACGACATCAAGCGGCGCACCCTTCAGGGCACCGGCAATTTCCAGTTCGTCATGATCGATCGGCACGATCGCCTGGCTCGCGAGCAGGCAGGCCGGCTCGACGCCGACCACAATCGCGATCTCGAGCGGCTTTCCGGCCTTCTCCGCCTTGCGATAGTAATGATGGGTATGGCGCGGCAGCAGCAGCACGCCGATGCGATTGGGTCCGCTGATCTGGCAACGGTGAATCGTGACATTCTGCACGCCGCTTTCGGGATCGCGGCTGATCAGAATGCCGGCAGTGATATAGGCGCCGCTGTCGTGCTCGTTGTGAATCGGCACCGGCAACTGCTTCAGGATGTCGACGTCGCGATGGACGACCTCCTGACAGGGAGCCTTTTTCAGTTCCTTCCATGCGAGCGGCTCGGCCGACGCCTTGCCGAAGCGGGACACCAGTTCGCCCGGCGCGATCCCGAGTGCCTCGGCCATCCAGTTCCGGTCGGAAACGATGCCGGAAACGACGGTGCCGTCCTGGCCGCCGGCCTTGGGGAACAGCGTCGCCTTGCGGCCGTCCATCCGGTTGGCGACACCGGCGATCTCGTGGCGCAGCGATAGGCCGGGCTTCGCGACCGCAAGGCGGTCCGTCCGCTGCAGGTGATCGAGCCACTCGCGCAGCGAAAGCGCATGATTAGGATAGTCCATCGGTGGCTCTCCCCCGTTTTTGTTGAAGTATTTGGCGCACTCTACGCACGGGTGATATAAAAAGAAGTAAGAAATCATGATGCCCATTATCAGCAGTCATGATCGTATGGGTGTGCGTAAATGGATTTCCGCCAAATCAGCTACTTTGTCGCCTTGTACGAGGAAGGCAGCGTGACCCGGGCGGCGCAGCGCCTCAACGTGGTCCAGCCGGCGGTGTCGATGCAGATCGCCAAGCTGGAGCGCGATCTCAACCAGAAATTATTCGAACGTCTCTCCAAGGCGATGGTCCCGACGGTCGCGGGCCGCACTCTCTACCGGCTGGTCGTGCCGGTGCTGCGCGGGCTGACGCTGGCACGCGGACACATGGCGAAACTGTCGGGAGTGACATCAGGCCGCATCACGATCGGCATGCTGGCCTCGCTCGCCGTCAGCTTCGTGCCCGACATGCTGATCGCCTTCGCGAAAGATTATCCCGAGGTCGAAGTCGCCGTGGTCGACGGCTACAGTTCGACCTTCATCGATCTCGTCAACCAGGGCGCGCTCGACTTTGCGGTCATCAACAAGCCGCCGCGACGGCTGGGACTGAGCGTCGATCCGCTGGTCGAGGAGCGAATGGTTTACGTGACCGCAGCGGCCCGCAAGCAGACCGACGCCCCGATCGAGTTCGCCGAACTGCAACAGGCCCGGCTGATCCTGCCCTCGCAGCGCCACGGCCTGCGGACCGAACTCGACCGTCATTTCGGGGCGCGCGACGTGTCGCTCGACCTGCAACTGGAAATGGATTCGATCCAGGGCATCTGCGAAATCGTGGCGCGCAGCGACTGGTCGACGATCCTCCCGAGCCTCGGCGTCAGCCGGGGCATCGCCGACGGCCACCTCGCCGCCCGGGCCATCACCCCGCCGATGACCCGGCAACTCGCGATCATCCACCATCCGCGCCATCCGTTGACGCCCGCGGCCGACGCGTTCATCGAACGCCTCCGCGAGCACGTGGGGAAAGCGATCGACCGCGGTGATCACGGCGGATGATATGGCTGATAACGTGACCTTATTCGACGCCGCTGGGGAATGGCTCTAGCGTACAGACCAAAGGCAGGTCAGGAACGGCCCGCCAGGGACGAAACGGCAACCAGCAAGGGCATGGCATGACCGGACTTCCATTGATCGTCGGCATCTCCGGCGCCTCGGGCGTGATCTACGGCATCCGCATGCTGGAAGTGCTGCGCGATCTCGGCATCGAGACGCATCTCGTGATGTCACGCTCGGGCGAAGTGACCATCGCCCACGAGACCGACCGCAAGATCGCCGACATCAAGGCACTGGCGAGCCACGTGCATGCCCAGAGCGACATCGGCGCGGCGATCTCGTCGGGATCTTTCCGCACGCGCGGCATGATCGTGGCGCCATGCTCGATGAAATCGATGGCTGAAATCGCAACCGGGACCACCTCCGGCCTGCTGGCGCGCGCCGCCGACGTGGTGCTGAAGGAACGCCGCCGTCTGGTGCTGATGACGCGCGAGACGCCGCTGCACACCGGTCACCTGCGTTCGATGACGCAACTCTCCGAAATGGGCGCAATCATCGCCCCGCCGGTGCCCGCTTTCTATCCGCGCCCCGCGACCTTGGACGACATGATCGATCACACCGTCGGCCGCGTGCTCGACCTGTTCGACATCGACGCCAAACTGGTCCGCCGCTGGAAGGCGGACGAAGCTGCTGATATTACGCCGGGCGAACCGGCAGCTGAATCAGCGTCGAAAACCGCATCACCTCGCGGCCGTCCTGATTTGCGACGCTTGTCCTGACACGCACGGTGCCCCGGTCGGGCTTGCTGCGCGAACGCGTCAGTTCGACGATCTCGCGGCGCGCGCGCAGCACATCGCCGGGCCGCACCGGATGCAGCCAGCGCAGTTCGTCCACGCCGATGCCGAGCGCCGGTGTGCCGCCCCAGGGGTTCGTCTCGATATAGTCGCGCATCACCAAGGCGGCGACATACCAGCCGGTTGCGATCAGCCCACCGAACCGGCCCTGTGCCGCAGCGACGGGATCGATGTGCATCGGCTGCGGATCGTATTGCCGCGCGAAGGCGATGGCAGCGTCCTGCTCGATCGGAATCGGATGCCCCTCCCAATGGTCACCAACAGCAAGATCGTCGAGGTAGCGATCAGGATTCATCGCGATGTCCTGCTCAAGCCGATGCCGGCGCATCGGTTGCAACGGGCATGCGCTGCAACGTTTCAGGAATGATCGTCGCGCCGATCAGCAGCACAGCAGAGACCGTGCCGATGAAGACGGCCAGCGTTCCTGGCAATTCAGCCGGGCTGCCCGCGACCAGCGACACAACGGTCGGCATCATGCCGCCGATGGCGAAACCGATATTCCACGACAGCCCCGTGCCGCTGGCGCGAATGGCGGTGGGAAAGCGCTCATTCAAAAAGATCAGGATCGGGGCCAGCCCCATGCAGCCGAGCGCGCTCAACAGCACGGTATAGGTGCCGATGGCGAGCGGGGTACTGGCCGCGCCGAGTTGCATGTAAAGCCAGGGCGCGGCCACGATCTGCACCGCACCGACCAGCAGGAATGTGCGCTTGCGGCCGATCAGCGTGCTGAGATGTCCGGCTGTGGTGGATGCGATGATCACAGCCGTGCTGCCGAGCATCAGAATCGCGCCCGCCGTGCTGTTCGGCAATTGCGAGACGACCTTCAGGATGGTGGGAAGATAACCGGACGTGAGATAGTAGCTGCTGCCCCCGCCGATGGTGATCAGCAGATTGATGAGTAGCACGCGGCGATGCGGAGGCGAGAACAGCGTACGCAGAGGCGACGCCGCCGGCGCTTCCGAAACCACATGCCCCGCTTCGGCTGCACGCGCTTTCTGCGCGGCCAGTTGCTGCCACAACGGCGACTCCTCGAGCCGGGTGAAGATCACGAGACCGAGGATCGAGCTGACGATGCCGGTGAAGAACATGCAGCGCCAGCCCCATTCATTGAAGCTGTCGCCGGGAAACAACGTGGACATCGCGAAATAAGTAATAGACGCCAGCAGCGCGCCGATACCCGCGCCGCCGCCGCCGATCAGGCCGGACACCGCGCCCCGGTAGTAGGCTGGAACGGATTCGGTGCCGATGGTGTGCGTCGAGGCCACGACGCCGCCGACAAACACGCCCTGCACCAATCGCAGCAGCAGAAACAGGATCGGCGCAATCACTCCGGCCTGCGCGACGGTCGGCAGCAAGCCAAACGCGGCCGTCGCAATGCCGACGCCGGTCACCGCGATGACCATTGCGCCCTTGCGCCCGTTGCGATCCGCATACGAGCCAAACAACGCCGAGCCGAGCGGCCGCATCAGCAGCGTGACCGCAAAGGAGGCGTACACCGCAGCCAGCGAGAGCAAGGGATGATGGGATGGAAAGAACAGCTTACCCACGATCGGAGCGACATAGAGCAGCATGAACAGATCGAACAGATCCAGCGCCCAGCCGAAACAGGACGCGGTCACCGCGGTCAGAACCTGACGGTTGGAGGGCGCGGGCACCGTGGCAGAGACCTCTGTGACTCCCGACATGTTCAATTTCCCTTTGTCGTTCCGCTCATCGATGAAAGTGTCCGCGATCCTGCATGGATCGCGGACACTTTGAATCAGCGTCCCTTGAAGTCGGGCTCGCGCTTCTCGTGGAACGCCTTGACGCCCTCGGCGAAATCTTCCGACGAGCGAAGACGGCTGTAGCAATGACCCTCGAGTTCAATCGCGATGGCCAGCGTCGAGTCCTCGGTGTCGTTGAGCAGCTTCTTCGCGGTGCGCTGCGCGAGCGGCGAGAAGGTGACAAGCTCCTTCACCAGCGCGTCGGTCGCGGCTTCCAGTTCGCCGTCGGCGACGATCTCGGTCGCGATGCCCCAGTCGTAGGCCTGCTGGCCCTTGATGCGGCGCGAGCGCATGACGATGTCCTTGGTCCGCGTGATGCCGACGATCTTCTGCAGCCGCGCCGAACCACCCGAGCCCGGAATCTGGCCGAGCTTCTGCTCGGGCAATGCATATTGCGTGGTCTCGGTGACGAGGCGGAAATCGCAGGCCAGCGACAATTCAAATCCTACGCCGAAGCAATAACCGCGATTGGCGGCGATCACCGGCTTCGAGCAGCGCGCGGGCGCGGCAATATTCCAGGCGAGCTTGGAGACGTGCTCCGGCGAGGCTTCCAGGAAGCCCATGATGTATCCACCGGACGAGAAGTGCTTGCCGACCGCGCGTACCACGATCACGCGCACGCGGTCATCAGCATCGAGCGCCTCGAACACCGCCTTGAGCTGGTCGCGCTGCGCCATGCTGATGGTGTTGTACTCGCCGCGATCGAGAATGATGTCGCCGCGCTTCTGCTCAGCATCGATTTTGACGGTGAAGCCGTCGAGGTTGGAATAAGGATCGGTCATGCTTCGGTACCTTTGAACTCAGAGGGTGGCGGTTTCATATTCGCCGGACACAAGCTTGCGACGCAGCAGCTTGCCGACGGGCGATTTCGGGATTTCGCGAACGAAGATGAATTTCCTCGGCCGCTTGAAGTTGGCGAGCGACGATGTCGCGCAATAGGCATCGAGGTCTTCTGCAGTTACCGGCGTCTTCGCCGCGATGAAGGCGGTGACGATCTTGCCCCAGCGCTCGTCAGGAAGACCGACAACCGCGACCTCCGACACCGCCGGATGCAGCGACAGCATGCTTTCGATCTCCACCGGCGAGACGTTTTCGCCGCCGGAGATGATCATGTCGTCGAGCCGGCCGGTCACGAACAGGTCGCCGTCCTTGTCGAAATAGCCGGTGTCCGAGCTGAAGAACCAGCCGTCGCGCAGCGATTTCTCGTCGGCTTCTGGCCGTCGCCAGTAGCCCTCGAACGCCTCGTCGCCCGCGAGCAATGCGATGATCTGACCTTCCTGGCCGGGCGGTACGATATCGTTCGGCCCCTTGGCGTCGAGCGCGACGACGCGGATCATCTGGTTGATGCCCGACTTGCCGGCGCTGCCGGGCTTGCGCCGGGCGTTCTGATCGATGGTGCAGGTGTAGATTTCCGACGACCCGTAATGATTGACGAGAAGGTCGGGCTTGAACAACCGGTCGAGCTGCTGCAGCAGGTGGTCGGTCATCGGCGCGCCAGCGAAGCCGAGCTTGCGCGCAGTCTTCACGCGCTCCGGCGCGAAGTCCGGGTGGCGGACGATGTCGTGATACAGTGTCGGCACCAGATAGAGATTGTCGATTTTCTCACGCTCGATAATGGCAATCGCCTCGCCGGCATCGAACTTCGGCATGCACACGAACGTGCCATTGGTCAGCACAGACGCCAGCAGCGAGCGCACACCCATCGTATGATACAGCGGCATTACGCCGAGGGTCCGCTCGCCATAGCCGTAGAGATTCTGCGCGATATGCGCGATCGCCGCGGCGCGCTCGGCACGCTGGCGGCGCGGCACGCCTTTCGGCCGCGACGTGGTGCCGGACGTATAGAGCATGATCGACCATGCCTCGGCGTCGGCGCGCGGCTTCGCGCCGGGCGCGTCGCTGCTGACGAGATCGGCAAAGCTCATTTCGCCGTCACGGCATTCGTCGAGCGTGATGCGCGGCAGGCTCGCATCGAGTTCGGCGCCACGCACGCCTTCCGCCGAGACGTCTTCGAACACAATCGCGCGGGCTTCGGAATCCGTCACCGCGTAGTTCACTTCATCGGCCTTGGAGCGCCAGTTGACCGGCGTCAGGATCACGCCGGAAAACTGACAGGCCCAATGCAGCACGGCGGCCTGCCACCGGTTGCGCAACGCGCTGACCAGATGATCACCCGGCTTCAGTCCAAGGCGGTCGAACGATGCGACCAGACCCGAAATGCGCTTGTAATAATCGGCATAGGTCAGCCGCACGTCGCCATCGACAATCGCTTCGCGATTCGGCTCGCGTTCGACCGCCGCAAGGAACGTGGTGCCAAGATCAAGCATGCGCCTTCCCCCGTGTATTTTCTTGAACGTTTGATTTGGAATCGCCGAGCAGCCGCTGCTGAGCGGCAAGCGCGGCCTTCATGATCGGTGCGTAGCCGGTGCAGCGGCACAGATGACCCGACAGCACTTCGCGAATCTCGTCCGCGCTTGCCTCCGGCTGCTCGCGGAACAACGCGTCGAGCGTCATTAGAAAACCCGGCGTGCAGAAGCCGCATTGCAGCCCGTGATGGTTGCGGAATTCATCCTGCAAAATCGAAAGCGTCGTCCCGTTATCGGGCGACAGGCCCTCCACCGTGCGCACATCGCAGCCATCGGTCTGCACCGCGAGCGCGAGGCAGGACCGCGCCAGTCCGCCGTCGATCTGAACCGTGCAGGCGCCGCAGACACCATGTTCGCAGCCGACATGCGTGCCGGTCGCGCCGATCTCGTGACGCAGGAAATCACTGAGCGTCATGCGCGGCTCGGCCATGCCGGAGACGAGCTTGCCGTTCAGCGTGAACGAAACGCGATGCGGCTGGTCGGCCTTCAGGCGCGGCATCGGGCGGCCTCCTCGATCGTTCGGCGGCCCAGCTGGCGGATCAGATCGCGCCGATAGCGGCCGGTGGCGTGGAGATCATCGCGCGCGTCGAGATCCCAGGCATATTGATTGAGCGCATCGGTGAAATCGGGCGCATCCGGCAGCGGCAATGCGCGCACCGTCGGCACGTCGGCCACGCCGCCGATGCCGAGCGTGGCCTTGTCGCTATCGACCACCGCCGCGCAGGCGACGATGGCAAAGTCGCCATGACGGCGTCCCACCTCCGTGAAGGCATAGCCCGTTCCCGCAACGGCCGTCGGGAACGACACCGCCTCGATCATCTCGTCGTCGGCCTTCGCCGTCGCCATCATGCCGGTGAAGAATTCGCTTGCGGCAAGTGTCCGACGCTTCTTGCGCGTGCGCAGATGAACGCTGCCACCGAGCGTCATCAACGACAGCGGCAGTTCGGCCGAGGGATCGGCGTGCGCGATCGATCCGCAGATCGTGCCGCGCGCGCGGGTCTGTGCGTGACCAACCCAGGCGAGCGCACCGGCGAGCAGCGGCTGACGCCGCGCGAGTTCGGGATGCCGCTCCAGTTTCGCCTGTCGCACGGCAGCACCGATACGCAAGGTTTTGCCGTCATCGTCGATGCGGCGCAGCGCATCGACATGCATGATGTCGACGAGCAGGTTCGGACGCGCGAGCCGCATCGCCAGCATCGGCATCAGCGACTGGCCGCCCGCGATGATCCGCGCATCGCCGCCTTCCTCGCGCAACGCGTCCAGTGCTTCATCGATCTCGCCGACGCGCAGATAATCGAACGGCGCGGGCTTCATCGTCCCACTCCCATCAGCGCGAGCAGCCGCCGGATGGCGCTCATCAACGGCGAGCCCCGCTTGCCGCTCGCCTTATTGGCGAGCGCCTCGAAAAACTGGCCGATGACGACCTTGGCCGCGCCGTCGAGCAGACGTCCGCCGATCGAGGCGACCTTGCCGCCGACCGCCGCCTCGTAAGTGTACGCAACGGTTGTCTTGCCGTCGGCTTCGGTGAGCGTGATGAAGCCGGTGCCGCGACCCGAGCCGAGCGCACCTTCGGTGCCGCCCGACAGCGTCACCGATTCAGGCTCGTTCATGTCCGAGAGCTTGATCTTCGCCTTGTAGCGGCCCTTCACCGGGCCGATGCCAAGCGTGACGTCGGCGTGGAATTCGCTCTCACCGACTTTCTCGACATTGTGCGCGCCCGGAATGACCGACATCAACGTGGCGGGATCGAGCAGCATGTTCCAGATCTGCTGCCGTGACGCTGCGACCACAGCCTTGCCCGATCCGGTCAGCGCGCGCTCGCCAGCCTTGGCGGCGCTTGCCTTCTGAACAACTGGCGGGTTTTTCGGTTCGGGCTCCGCACCGTGAACATGAGGCGCAAGCTTCGCCGGGGTCACCGGCAAGGTGATATCCTCGACGCCCAACGCATCGGCGATCGCATTGGCGATGCAGACCGGCGTCGACATGCAATTGCCCTCACCCACGCCTTTGGCGCCGAGCGGCGTGAACGGCGACGGACTCTCATGATGAAGGATGCGCAGTTCGGGCACTTCCATCATGGTCGGGATCAGATAATCCGCCAGCGTGCCGGACGACAGGCCGCCATCCGGCGCGTAGCTCGATTCCTCGTAGAGCGCCGCGCCGAGCGCATGCGCGAAGCTGCCCGTCACCTGCCCCGCCACCATGCCCGGATGGAGAATGCGCCCACAGTCATGCATCGTGACGTAACGGTCGATCTTCACCTCGCAGGTCGCACGGTCGATCTCGACCGCGCAGATGTCGAAGATGAAGCCGTGGCACAGCGAGGAATTGACGCGGTCGTCCTCGGTCGGCGCGGTGAGTTGCGGCGGCGACCAGAACACCGTCTCGCGGATGGTCTGATCGATGCCCTGCGGCAGTTCGGCGGGTGCCCAATGGCTCGACGACGCAACACGTGCGAACGGCAGCGATTTGGCCGGATCGCCCGCATGGATGCGGCCATTCTCAAACACGATGGCGTCGAGATCGGCGTCGAGAAGCCGGGCGGCCACGGCGGCAAGCTTGCCGCGCAGTCGCGTCGCGGCGATCTGCGTTGCGCCAGCAACGGCGGCGGCAAAACGGCTGGAATAATTGCCGGATGCGATCGACCAGGAATCGCGCGCGGTATCGAGTTCGGTGATGACGCGGATGTCGCTCGGCTTCAGCCCGAATTCGTCGGCAACGACTTGAGAGAGTACGGTGCGATGGCCCTGCCCCTGCGGCGTGGACGCGACGTGAACCGCGACCGAGCCGACGGCATCGATGCCGATGGTGGAGGTCGCCTGCGCGCCGTTCTTGGGGCCTGCCTTGGCCCGCTGCTCCGGCGTCAGCACCGCCGTGATGTAACCCATGTTCGAGACGCTGGGCTCGACCACCGCCGCATAGCCGATACCGTAAAGCCGCCCCTCGCGGCGCGCGGTTTCCTGGCGCGCCTTGAGTTCGGCCAGCCCTCCCTCGTCGATCGCGGTCGCCACCGCGGTCGGGTAGTCGCCGCTGTCGTAGAGCGCGCCGGACGCGGTGCGGTAAGGAAAGGCCTTCGCGGGAATGAGATTGCGCCGAAGCACGTCAAGCGGATCGAGCTTCAGCGCCAGCGCGATCTTCTGCACCAGCCGTTCGAGCGCGAAATAAACCTGCGGCCCGCCGAACCCGCGGTTGAGGCCGGTCGGCATCTTGTTGGTCAGCACGATACGGTTGCGGATGCGCAGATGTTCGATCGCATACGCGCCCGTCATGTTGCCGTGCATGCGATAGAGCGTCGCCGGCTCGGGCGCACGCAGATGCGCGCCGGTGTCTTCAAGCTGATCCCAGTCGAGCGCGAGGATGCGGCCGTCCTGCGCGACCGCCGCCGTCAATGTCGTCTCGCGGTTGGTTGCGACCGCGGACGCCATCAGATGTTCGAGGCGATCCTCGATCCATTTAACCGGCCGTCCCGCAACGCGCGCGGCGATTGCGGTGAGCACCACATAGGGAAAGACCGCCTGCTTGACGCCGAAGCTGCCGCCGCTGTCGCCGGGCGTCCGCAGCCGTAGGCGGTTCCCGGGCACATTGAGCGCGCGTGCCATCACCGCATGAAGCGAGAATGGCCCCTGAAAATTCGCGATGACATCATAGCTGTCGGTGCCCGGTTCGTAGTCGGCGATCACGCCGTAGGTCTCGATCGGGGTGCAGGCGTTGCGCGGATAGGTAATGTCGATGCCGACGCGGTGCGCCGCCTTGGCGAAAGCGTCGTCGGGATCGCCATAAACGTAAGAGCGTTCGTTGGCGAGATTCGAACCAAGCTTCTCGTGCAGCACCGGCGCGTCAGCAGCGAGCGCCTCTTGCGGATCGATCACCGCCGGCAGGGGTTCGTAATTCACCTCGATCAGGTCGAGTGCGTCTTCGGCGATATAGCGGGTGTCAGCGACAACCATCGCGACCGGTTCGCCGTAATAGCGCACCTTGTCGACCGCGAGCGGCCAGCATTCGACCGGAATCTTCAATCCTGCGACGAGGGGCGAGCCGAAGCGCTGAAGCTCTTTCGCCGTCACGACGGCATGGACACCGGGCAGCGCCAGCGCCTTGCTGGTGTCGATGCCGAGCAGCCGGGCGTGTCCATGCGGCGAGCGGAGGATCGCGCCCTCGGCCGTGCGGGTGCTGACGCCGAGATCGTCGATATAGCAGCCCCGGCCGGTCAGCAGTTGCCGGTCTTCGTCACGCGGCAGCGACTGGCCCGTCCAGCGCGCAACTGGCCGTTGACCAACATTCACGTCAGCAACAGCGGTGGAATTGCCAGTCACGAACATCCTCTTAGCCGCGTCACCTTCAGGACCTCCGATGGCACGCGCGCGGGAAAATGCCCGGCACGCCCTATCAGAGCAAATAATCGATACTTATCCCTATAATCAGCAATTATGATGCAATGTTCCTCCGCATGCGGCGATTGATGGCTGCCGCCCCGCTGCTGCTCGCACCATTCAGGATGGACGATAGGACGATATCCGGGAAATTTCAGCCCGCGATCTGCACATGCGTCCGCGCGGCGCGTGCCTTGCCAGGCATCCCGCTTCAGCGAAGCACGTTGTGCGATCTGCGATTGAGCGGCGCTTTCCTCGCACAGGCTTAAGACTGTGCCCATGACCTCCAGGCCGGAGAGCTTGCGCCTTCTGATTTTGCGGGAGCGTCCGTGGACCAGACGTTCAGAAAGAATGGATGGTGCCCAGGAAAGGACTCGAACCTTCACGCCTTGCAGCACAGGTACCTGAAACCTGCGTGTCTACCAATTCCACCACCTGGGCGTGAGGCGGTTAGTAAGGACCGACCGCGCGCTTGTCAAATTCCCAAGAAAATTCCCCGACCGGTGGCACCATGGCCCCTGTACAGCCCAGAACCGATGGCGTATCGCAAAATCCGCAAATACCCGCTCGGGTTACCCTTATCGAGGCAGGAATTCGACCATGACAGCCCCCATCGACACCCTCGTCACCGTATTCGGCGGATCGGGTTTCCTCGGCCGTCATGTTGTCCGGGCGCTGGCGCAGCGGGATTACCGGTTGCGCGTCGGCGTGCGCCGGCCGGAATTGGCCGGCCACCTGCAGCCGCTCGGCAAGGTCGGGCAGATCAATCCGGTGCAGGCCAATGTCCGCTATCCGGCCTCGCTCGATGCGGCGATGCGCGGCTCGCGCGTCGTGGTCAATCTGGTCGGGATTCTCTCGGAAGGCGGCGCCCAGCGTTTCAACGCGGTACAGGCGGAAGGCGCTCGCGCCATCGCGGAAGCTGCTGCGCGAATCGGCGCCCGCGTGGTGCACGTCTCGGCGATCGGCGCGAATGCTAATTCGGCCTCCCGCTACGCCACCTCCAAGGCGCTCGGCGAGCAGGCCGTGCTGGAAGCCACGCCGGATGCGACCATCATCCGTCCTTCCATCGTGTTCGGGCCGGAAGACCATTTCACCAACCGCTTCGCCGCATTGGCACGCCTGTTCCCGGCGTTGCCGCTGATCGGGGCCGACACGAAACTGCAGCCGGTCTATGTCGGCGACGTCGCCTCGGCGATCGCCGATGCGGTCGACGGCAAGACCAAGGCGGGCGCCACCTATGAGCTCGGCGGACCGGAAGTCATGACGATGCGCGAGGCCATCGAACTGATCCTGCGGGTTGCCGAGCGCGATCCGATGCTGGTGCCGCTGCCGTTCGGGCTCGCGAAGCTCCAGGCGGCGTTCCTGCAATTCGCGCCGGGCGACCTCAAGCTGACGCCGGATCAGGTCGAGATGCTCAAGACCGACAATGTGGTGTCGGATGCGGCGAAGAGTGCGGGCCTGACGCTGGAAGGTCTCGGCATTGCGCCGGAATCGATGGCGGCGGTGCTGCCGTCCTATCTCTGGCGCTTCCGCAAGACCGGCCAGTTCGCCCACAAGAGCGCCTGAGTATTGCCGCCCCGCGCAGGCGGGGGCGACAATCTATTGTTCCGTGTTAGGCCCCCAGCGCGAGCGCGATCAGGCCGAGCGTGCCGACGATCACGCGCCACCACGCGAAGAACGTGAAGCCGTTGCGGGTGACGAAATCGAGGAACGACCTCACCACGATAATCGCGGTGATGAACGACACCACGAAGCCGACCACGATGATCAGGGAGTGATCCATCGTCATGTCGCCGCGGCCCTTGTAAAAATCATAGACGAACGCGCCGATCATGGTCGGAATCGCGAGGAAGAACGAAAACTCCGCCGCAGAGCGTTTGTCGGCGCCGAACAGCATCGCCGCCACGATCGAGGCGCCTGAGCGGGACACGCCCGGAATCATCGCCGCACACTGCGCGATGCCGATGCCGAGATACATCGGCAGCGGGAACGTCATGGCATTGTGATGACGTGGATTGAGGTCCTGCTGATCGACCCACAGCAGCACCGCGCCACCTGCGATCAGCGAGAAGCACACCACCCAAGGATTGAACAGCACGCTCTTGATGAAGTGGCCGAAGATCAGGCCGAGTATGACGGCAGGTAAAAACGCGACCAGCACGCCGATCACGAAACGCCGCGCGGCGGGATCGGTGAACATATGGGTCGCGACATGCCAGAGGCGCTGGAAGTAGATCACCAGAATGGCGAGAATCGCGCCGAGCTGAATCAGCACCGCGAATGTCTTCCAGAAATTATCCTGGTCGAGATTGAAGATTCGCTCTGCAAGCAGCAGATGGCCGGTGGAGGAAACCGGCAGGAACTCGGTGACGCCCTCCACGATACCGAGGAACAGCGCCTTCAGAAGATCAGCCAACATCAGGAGAATCCATGGTGCCGGGGTGGCCCGCGTTTGTGACTTATTCGCTGCCCCCCCGCAATGCGGAAAACATGCAAAGATACCTTGCCCCCGGCTCACGCTCGGTTAGGTTCGGCACCTTGCTCGCGGGCCGCCACCAAGCGAGAGCAGAAAGCCTTTTTTAAGGCTCTCTTTAAGAATCTTCCGGCTAACACGGTGCCTATGATTACCCTTTTCCATCACGCCTTCTGTCCCCATTCACGTTTCGTGCGTCTTGCGCTCGGCGAATACGGACTGGAATCCGAACTCGTTGAGGAGCGGATTTGGGATCGGGACGAAGCGTTTCTGGCGATGAATCCGGCCGGCACCACGCCCGTGATGATGCTCGACGGCGAGCCGCCGATTCCGGGCGCCGCGATCATCGCCGAATATCTGGACGAGACCTACGGCGCGCAGCTCCGCGATCGTCGCATGATGCCATCGAACTCGCCCGATCGCGTCGAGGTCCGGCGGCTGATGTCGTGGTTCAACGACAAATTTTACGATGAGGTCAGCGGCCCGCTCGTCACCGAGCGCGTCTACAAGCGCTTCATGAGCGCCGAACAGGGTGGTGGTGCACCTTCGACGGACGTGATGCGCGCAGCGCGGTCCAACCTGCGCTACCATCTCGCCTATATCGGCTGGCTCGCGCGCACGCGAAATTTTCTCGCCGGCGACCGCCCGACCTATGCCGATCTCGCGGCTGCCGCGCATCTGTCGGCAATCGACTATCTCGGCGACGTGCCGTGGAGCGAGGATGACGCCGCGAAGGCCTGGTATGTGCGGATCAAATCGCGCCCCTCATTCCGTCCGCTCCTGAACGAATGGCTCGCGGGCCTGCCCGCACCCGCGCACTACATCGATCTGGATTTCTGATCTCACGTTTGCGCATCGTCCGGAATGATGCAACCGGACGTCAGCCTTCCGCCAATTCCGTCACTGCCGCCAGAATGCGCGCGATGTCCTGCGGTCGCGACAGACGGTGATCGCCGTCCTGCACCAGTGTCAGCACCACATCGTCGCTTGGCAGGCAGTGCGTCAACTTGAAGGCGTGCTGCCAGGGCACGTCCTCATCCTGCACGCCCTGCAGAATGCGGACCGGACAACCGACATCGAGCATGCCGTTAAGCAGGAGATGGTTGCGACCCTCCTCGATGAATCGTTTGGTGATCGGATATGGCTCGCCGTAGTCGGACGGGCGATACCACACGCCGTTGCGCTCCATCTCTTCCCGGATCTCCGGCGTGAACCGCTCCCACATCAGATCTTCGGTGAAGTCAGGCGCGGGGGCGATCAGCACGAGGCCCTTGAGCGTCGCGCGCGATCTGGCTTTCTGCGCTGCCATCGCGCGCGCAACCAAAAGCGCCATCCAGCCGCCCATCGAAGAGCCGATCATGATCTGCCCGCCTTCGCAGCAGGCCTCGACGACAGCGAGGCTTTCCTCAAGCCACGCGCCAATGGTGCCATCCTTGAAGTCACCGCTGGATTCGCCGTGGCCTGAGTAATCGAAGCGGACGCAGGCGCGACCATGTTGTTGCGCGTAAGCGTCGAGCTCGCGCGCCTTGGTGCCCAGCATGTCCGACTTGAACCCGCCGAGCCAGACGAGACCGGGGCCGCCTCCTTCACGACGGCGCACCGCGATGCGGCGTTCGCCATGCGACGTTCTGACATCTATGAAATCAGGCGGAGCGTCAGCGGGAAGGGTCATCGGAGAGCCGTCATGATGATTTTGCGGATCGCTTGTATCGTGCGATGATGATCGACCGTGTTATTGATGGTGCGATCATGTTCGTCAACGCCCCGGTCACATTCCCTTTGCATTCCAGCAATCTGCTGTGCGCCCGCCTCGCGCCGATCGCATTCGCCTGAACGAGACACGCACCCGATGCCGGATCCTTCCGCGGCAACACACCGTCTATCCGAGACCGATCCGCAATCCGGGCACGGCGGCCATGGCGCAGATCGGAACGGCACGGCGCCGCACCCCTCACAGAACACGCAGACCCGCGCGCTCACCGTTCTGATCGCCGTGCCGACGCTGGAATCCGGCGCGTCCGATCTCAATGCGCTGGCGCTCACGCAATATCTCGCGGCGCACGGTCACCATCCTGTCGTGGTGTCGCAAGGCGGCCGCCTCGTGCCGGAGATCGTCGCGGCAGGTGGCGAATTCATCGAGATGAATGTCGCGAGCCGCAATCCTTATCGGATGCTACGTTGCATGCGGCAGTTGTCGCTGCTGATCGCGAACCGCCATTGTGATGTCGTCCACGCACTCGGCCGCGCACCGGGCTGGAGCGCCTATCTCGCGGCGCGCGCGCAGCGACGGCCGTTCGTCACCACATGGTTCAAGGGTTTTCGCGAGCAGAACCGGCTCAAGCGGTTCTATAACAGCGTGATGGTGCGCGGCGACCGCATCATCGCCGCGAGCGACGATCTCGCCGATCTGATCCGCGACCGCTACCCGGCCGTGCGCGAGCGGATCATGACGCTGCCGCTCGGCTTCGATGCAACCGCTTTCGATCCCGACCGCGTCACGCCGGAGCGCATCGCGCGCATTCGCCATGCGTTCGGTGCCGGGACGGACACCCGCATCATCCTCGCGCCGGGCCGCATGGTCCGCCGCAAGGGCCACCATCACATCGTGCAGGCAGCGGCGTGGATGAAAGCCGCTGGCGTCCGGGATTTCCTGATCGCCTTCACCGGCGAGGATCAGGGCCGCACCCATTTCACCGGGCAATTGTGGGATCTCGTGCTCTCGACCGGTACCACCGACGTGGTCCGCTTCGCCGGACTGAGCGACGATCTGCCGGCGGCGCTCGCGGTCTCGGCGGCGGCGGTGTTCGCCTCGACCCAGCCGGAAGGCGCGCTGCGCACCATCCTTGCGGCGCAGGCGATGGGCGTTCCGGTCATCGCCTCCGATCTCGCAGCCGGTTCCGGCATCATGCTGGCCCCGCCCGCCATCAGCGAGGACCGGATGACCGGCCTCCGTTTCCCGGCTGGCGATATCGAAGCGCTGGCGACGGCGCTGACACGCCTTCTGAATCTGTCCGATTCAGTACGGCGGGCTATCGGCGCGCGCGGCCAGGCGTGGGTTTCCGACCTGCAGGAGCCCGCGGCTGTTGCCGAACGGACTCTTCGTCTCTACATGGAACTGACAGCGGCACGGACACCGTGACCGGAATGCGGCTCTCCGGCTTTTTCGCACGGGCCGCGCTCGGTTGCCTTGCTCACGTCACCGAATTCCTTCAAAATCATCGCTTCTTTCAATAATCGTGGAGACCCTCCCATTCGCCGTCCTAACAGAGCCCCGCCCACAGTCGCCAAAGATGGGCCCCGCACCAATGATGAGATTCGGAATCTCGAAGTCCAACTGATCGATCAGCACGGCGTCAATGTCGGCGTGACCGAAACGTCGGTCGCCGTGAAGATGGCGATGGAAGCCGGCATGGATCTCGTGGAGATTTCGCCGAACAACTCCCCGCCGGTCTGCAAGATCATGGACTACGGGAAGTACAAGTTTCAGGCGCAGAAAAAGGCCGCCGAAGCGCGCAAGAAGCAGAAGATCGTCGAAATCAAGGAGATCAAGCTCCGCCCGATGATCGACGACCACGATTACGACGTGAAGATGCGCGCGATGCTCCGCTTCTTCGAGGAAGGCGACAAGGTCAAGATCACGCTGCGCTACCGCGGCCGCGAAATGGCTCACCAGGAGATCGGCACCAAGCTGCTCGACAAGGTGAAGGCCGCCGTCGCCGATATCGCCAAGGTGGAGCAGGACGCGAAGTTCGAAGGCCGCCAGGTGGTGATGGTGCTCGCACCGCGCTGAGCACCGTGGATCGGACCTTCAAGCGACCAAGACAACGAAAAGGCGCCCGTAGGGGCGCCTTTTTCAGTTTAGAAACCAGAAGCTCCAGCAGCCTAAAAACCGGCCTGCTTAAAATCCCCGCGCGATCAGGGCGCCGATCACCAGCGCGCCCGCACCGAGCCATACGGCCAGACGGCCGGCATCGGCTTGAATCGCGGCAACCTTGACCTTGGCACGGCTCTTCGTTTTCGGCATTTCAAATCCTTCCGTCTCGGTGATCCCAAGAATATGGGGGCTTTGGACGATTCTCCAATGCGACATAGCATGCGCAGGCCTCATGGCAGGATGGCGGCAGACGCCGTTTGGCGTTGCAAATTGGGCCTTGCTCTGCCATAAGCCCCATCTCATCGCCCGGCTGATCAAGGGCTGCCGTGGCGATGTTTTTTGCTGGCTTTGCCATACGGGCAAATTACCCAAGCAATTCAACGCTCTAGCGAGCATTCAGTCACTCCGGCGAGCCGTTTCGGCGCGCGGATGGTGGCGTTAAGGAGAGCCAAATGCCCAAGCTGAAGACCAAGTCGGGCGCCAAAAAGCGCTTCAAAGTGACCGGAACTGGCAAGGTGGTATCCGCCCATGCAGGCAAGCGCCACGGCATGATCAAGCGGACCAAGAAGCAGATCCGCCAGTTGCGCGGCACGCGCGTTCTGTTCAAGACCGACGGCGACAACATCAAGCAGTACTTCCTGCCAAACGCCTGATCCACTTACGCCGCGTCCGCGCGGCGGTCTGTCACCATTCACATTCAGATTTAGGAGATCAGTCATGGCACGCGTCAAACGCGGTGTGACGGCTCACGCCAAGCACAAGAAAGTCTACAAGGCCGCCGAAGGTTTTCGTGGCCGTCGCAAGAACACCATCCGCGCCGCCAAGGCCGCCGTCGACAAGGCCGGCCAGTACGCCTATGTCGGCCGCAAGCTGAAGAAGCGCAACTTCCGCGCGCTCTGGATTCAGCGCATCAACGCCGCCGTTCGTCCGTTCGGCATGACCTACAGCCGATTTATCAACGGCCTCGCCAAGTCGGGCGTCGTTGTCGATCGCAAGGTGCTGTCGGATCTCGCCATCCACGAGCCGGCCGCGTTCCAGGCGATTGCCGAGAAGGCCAAAGCCGCTCTCGCGGCGTAAGCCTGCCGATGGCCGCGCGCGGCCAGGCATGCCCCTCTTGCACGAGGCCGACATGACCGGGACGCCCTGAGGCGTCCCGCTTCGTTCGGCTGGGCCGATTGCACCCCGCCGGGCGGTTTCAAATGAACCGTTCTGCTGGGGCTGTATATGTCCGATCTCGTCAAACTCGAATCCGAAATCCTGAACCAGATCGCCGCCGCTTCCGATGAAGCTGCGCTCGAGGCCGTGCGCGTCGGCGCGCTCGGCAAAAAGGGATCGATCTCCGCGCTCTTGTCCACGCTCGGCAAGATGTCGCCGGAGCAGCGCAAGACCGAAGGCGCGGCGATCAACGCCGCCAAGGACAAGGTCACGGCCGCTCTCACAGCCCGCCGCGACGTGCTCAAGAACGCAGCCCTCGATGCGCGACTTGCGTCGGAAGTGATCGACGTCACGCTGCCGACGCGCGAGACGCCCGCCGAGCAGGGCCGCATCCACCCCATCTCGCAGGTGATGGACGAACTCACCGCGATCTTCGCCGACATGGGCTTCTCGATCGCCGAAGGGCCGGACATCGAGACCGACGATTACAACTTCACCAAGCTGAATTTCCCCGAAGGCCATCCGGCGCGGGAGATGCACGACACCTTCTTCTTCAATCGCAAGGAGGACGGGTCGCGCCCGCTGCTGCGCACCCATACCTCACCGGTGCAGGTGCGCACCATGCTGTCGCAGAAACCGCCGATCCGCGTGATCTGTCCGGGCCGCACCTATCGTTGCGACAGCGATCAGACCCACACGCCGATGTTCCATCAGGTCGAGGGCCTCGTCATCGACAAGGGCTCGCATCTTGGGCACCTGAAATGGATTCTCGCGGAATTCTGCAAGGCCTTCTTCGAGGTCGATAACGTCAACATGCGCTTCCGCCCGTCCTTCTTCCCCTTCACCGAGCCGTCGATGGAGGTCGACATCCAGTGCCGTCGCGGCAAGAACGAAATCCGTTTCGGCGAAGGCGAAGACTGGCTGGAGATTCTCGGCTGCGGCATGGTGCATCCGAACGTGCTGCGTAACTGCGGCATCGATCCGGATGAATATCAAGGCTTTGCCTGGGGCATGGGCATCGATCGCATCGCGATGCTGAAATACGGCATCAGCGACCTGCGCCAGATGTTCGAAGGCGACGTGCGCTGGCTCAATCATTACGGCTTCAAGCCGCTCGATGTGCCCACGCTCGCGGGAGGGCTGTCGTCATGAAATTCACCCTCTCCTGGCTGAAAGAACATCTCGACACCGACGAGCCGATCGAGAAGCTCGCCGAGACGCTGACCATGATCGGCCTCGAGGTCGAGCACCTTGAAGACAAGGCGAAGGCGCTGGCGCCTTACGTCATCGCCAAGATCATCACCGCCGAGCAGCACCCGAACGCGGATCGTCTGCGCGTGTGCATGGTCGACACCGGCGAAGGCGCGCCGATTCAGGTCGTCTGCGGTGCGCCGAACGCGCGCGGGGGACTCGTGAGCGTGTTCGCACCGCCCGGCACCTACATTCCGGGCAAGGACATCACGCTTGGCATCGGCAATATTCGCGGCGTCGAGAGCCGGGGCATGCTGTGCTCGGCCGCTGAACTCGAACTCTCCGAAGATCACGACGGCATCATCGAACTGCCGGCCGACGCACCTGTCGGCAAGCCGTATGCGGAATGGGCCGGCCTCGGCGACCCCGTGATCGAGATTAATCTCACGCCGAACCGCGCCGACGCCACCGGCGTGCACGGCATCGCGCGCGATCTCGGCGCGGCCGACATGGGCAAATTCAAGAACGATGCTCCGAAGCCGATCAAGGGCGCGTTCGCGGCGCCCGTTGCGGTGACGATTGAAGACCCGACCTTGTGCCCCGGTTTCGCGCTGCGTCTGGTGCGCGGTGTGAAGAACGGCCCGTCGCCGGAATGGCTGCAGCGGCGCCTCACCTCGATCGGACTGCGTCCGATCAACGCGCTGGTCGACATCACCAATTTCATGACCTTTGACCGCGGCCGTCCGCTGCACGTGTTCGACGCCGCGAAGGTGAAGGGCAACCTCGTCGTGCGCCGCGCGAAAGCGGGCGAAAGCCTTGTTGCGCTCGATGGCAAGACCTACACGCTCGATGACACCATGTGCGTGATCGCGGATGATAGCGGCGTCGAGTCGCTCGCGGGCATCATGGGCGGCGAATCGACCGGCTGCGACGAGACCACCACCGACGTGCTGATCGAATCGGCGCTGTGGAACGAGATCAACATCGCCCAGACCGGCCGCAAGCTCGGCATCAATTCCGACGCGCGCTATCGCTTCGAGCGCGGCGTCGATCCGGCCTTCATGGTGCCGGGCCTCGAGCTCGCCACCAAGCTCGTGCTCGACATCTGCGGCGGCTCGCCGTCGGAGATCGCGCTTTCGGGCAAGGCCTATGGCGACGACCGGATGATCGAATTCCCCATCGACGAGGTGAAGCGTCTCGCCGGCATCGACGTGCCGCTGGCCGACATCAAACGCCACCTCACCCATCTCGGCTTCATGGTCGCGGGTCAGGGGCCAGTGGTGAAGATCGCGGTGCCGTCATGGCGCGCCGACGTGCACGGCAAGGCCGACATCGTGGAAGAGATCGTGCGCATCGTCGGTGTCGACCGCGTGCCGCTGACGCCGTTTCCGCGTGGCGAGGACGCGCGCAAGCCTGTTCTGACAGCGCTGCAGTTGCGCACCCGCCGCGCCAAGCGCGCGCTTGCCACGCGCGGCATGGTGGAAGCTGTAACGTGGTCGTTCCTCTCCAAGACGCAAGCCGAATTGTTCGGCGGCGGCAAGCCGGAGCTCGCGCTCGCCAATCCGATCGCATCGGATCTCTCTGACATGCGGCCCTCGCTGGTGCCGGGCCTGATCGCAGCCGCGCAGGCCAATGCGGATCGAGGCTTCGGCGACGTCGCGCTGTTCGAGGTCGGACAGATTTTCCTGGGTGATCAGCCCGAGCAGCAGCTCACCGCCGCGACCGGCGTGCGCCGCGCGATGGCTTCATCGAAGGGCTTTAGCCGTGCGTGGTCCGGCTCATGGAGCGTCGATGCGTTCGACGCCAAGGCCGACGCGCTTGCCGTGCTCGCCGCGTGCGGCGCGCCGATGCAGGCGCTGCAGATCGTGCCCTGCCGTGAGGCGAAGAATGCGCCGGCGTGGCTGCATCCGGGCCGCTCTGCCACGATCCAGATCGGACCGCAGAATGTGCTTGGCACTTTCGGCGAACTGCATCCGCGCGTGCTGGATGCGCTGAAGGCCGACGGACCGCTGGTCGCGTTCGAAGTGCTGCTCGATCGCCTGCCGGGCCCGAAGGCGCGCGCAACGCGCGCCAAGCCGCCGCTCGAACTCGCGGCGTTCCAGCCGGTGTCGCGCGACTTCGCCTTCCTCGCCGACCGCGACGTGAAGGCCGCCGACATCATCCGCGCGGCACAGGGCGCGGACAAGAAGCTCATCACGGACGTGACGCTGTTCGACGTCTATGACGGCAAGGGCATTCCCGAGGGCAAGAAGTCTGTCGCCATTGCGGTGACGTTGCAGCCGCGCGAGAAGACACTCACCGATCAGGACATCGAGGCGGTAGCAACGAAGATCGTCGCGGACGTGAAGAAGAAAACCGGCAGCACGCTGCGGGAGTAATTCTCGTCTGTTCGACGTAGAATCCCCAATCATCAGTCGCAGATTGTGCTTCAAAAACGTAGATGGCCGGGTCAAGCCCGGCCATGACGCAAAGACGACTGGTCAACTCCAATCGCATCCTAACCGCTCAGCGGCGCTCCATGAGGGCTTCGGCCGCCGGCGGCGCCATGTCCTCGTCTTCATGTCCCGCGCCGGGGACCTCGCGAAGATGCCATCCAAATTTTGCGCCCATGCGCTTGGCGTCAGCAGCCGCACGGTTGAAATAGAAGTGGCCGCGCTCGAAGCGGGTCTTGCCCTGCGCACTGGTCTCCCTGTTGTTGCGCATGACGCCGCCGGTCTGCACGTCGGCCTGGCCGAGCAGCAGCACGAAATCCGTCGCGAAGGCACCGCGCAGCGTGGCCGGCGAGATCGGCGTACCCTTGATGCCATAGGGATAGCTGAATTCGTCATCCGGCAGCATGTACCAGCCGGGGTTCGCGGCCACCGCTCGCTCGATGTAACGGCCGCCGCTGTGGAGCACATAACGCTGCACCCACTGTGCGCCGCCGCCATGTCCGAAAATAGAGAAGCGCTGGCGATGGCTGCCGGTCATCGCGACCGCGCGCTTGAACGCCATCTCGACGACTGCAAAGCCTGAGTCTTCCCACGGCACCGGCTTCAGCGACTTCGTCATGACGTTGCCGAACTGAAACTGCCACGAGGTCGGCCATGACTGTTCGACGAATTCCGGTACCAAGAGCAGCGCGCCTGCTTTTTCGGCCAGCGGCGCCCAGACATCGTAATAGTCGAACGCGCTGTGCTCGGCGACATTGCGCTTCTGGCCGTGGATCACGACCCAGATCGGACTGTTCGCCGTGAAAGATTTCGGACGGTAGGTGAAGACGTTCACCGGCCCGCGCTTGACGACAAGCCGAAACTCACCTTCGCCGACCGGAATCGTTTTGTCCTGCTGCGCAAAGGCATCGTTCGTCTGCGCGGCTGCGCTGTGAACCTGTGCTGTCCCAGTGATGCATGCGGCGAACAATGCGACGCAAGCGGCGGAAACCAACTTCTTTGTCTCGATCATGTGCCTGCCCTGACTCAAACGGTGCCGCTGCTGGACATTGTCCGGTTAGAATTTGATCCGTATGCCCGAGAATACAAGGTTGATGTCCTTGATCGGCGCAGGCGATGCGATGGCGCCGCCCGGCTGGCTATTGCTGTCGCGCAGACCCGTGATGTCGAAGGAATAGTGGCGATAGCCGAGATAGATCTGCGTGTTGTAGGCATCGATATCCTGCATCACGCCAGCGCCGACCATGTTCAGCTCACTTGAGGTGACGACCTTCGGTCCGCCTTCGCGCAATCCGGTCAGGCCGTTCTTGGCGATGGCCGTTTCCGCATAGAACTTGGTATCACCAAGCGCATTGAACTGCCGGCGCAGACCGGTCTTCAGGTAGCCGTAACGCAGGTCCGGACGAACAGTACCAGGAATGACGTTGCCAAGAACATCGACCATGTTCTCGCCGAACACCGCCTGGTTCGATGAATCGTAGCCACCGAACTGGCGATTGACGAAAGCCGTGGTGAGGAACAGGCCGGTCGGGTTGTGAATGACGCTGGCGCTGCCCTTCCATTCGCGGCGGTCCTTGGTGAACCCAAGCGCCGCGCGATCGCCCGCATCGGTATCGCGCAGATAGCCAACTCCGGCACGGAAACGCCAGTTCGGCAGATCGACCCGATAGCTCAGCGACGCGTCCCAGAATCTCTCACGACCGGCGACGTCGAACTGGAAGCCCTTGATGACCGGCGTCTCGTAATGCACCACGTTGCGGCGAAGCGTGTCGATGGTCGCGCCGCCGACGAAATCGCTGATCGAGGTGCGGGTGATGAGGCTGCCCGAACCAGTATCAAGCGCATCAGCAGCACGTAGCATCAGATCGCCGCCGATCATGGCGATGTTTGCCGAAGCCGCCGCGTTGGTCTCGCTGAAGTCGTTCAGGACGACACCGTCAGTCGCGGTCGAGGTATGACCGACAGTGAGCGTACCGTAGCGGTTGCTGCGAATGAACCAGTCAAGGTAACGAAGATCGGGCTGCCAGCCGGTTTCGCCGCCGGGTAGATCCTGACTGACCGAGATGGAGCGGGCCTGAAGGAAGCCCATTTCGGCATGGAAGCCGGTGGTCCAGCCGCGCGCGATTTCGACAGCACCACGGGCACCGAAGATTGATGGCGCCGAATAGTTGTCGACGACGCGTGTGGCTCTCTGCACGCCATCGTCCCATGACAGGGCCATGCGGTTGATTTCACCGTAGACCATGAAGGGAAACGGCGTCGCGCCCTGATTTTCAAGAATTTTCGCTTCCAGATAGCGCTTGCTCATCGGCGGCGGCGAGTACTTCGCAAGCGTATCGAGATCGACGCTCACGCCGGCCTGCACGCCGTAATAGAAAACGCGATCCTTCGCGCGGACGTTGCGATCCTGCAGATCAGTCACCGTCGCGTATTGAGAGAACGGAGTGCTGACATTGTTTAGCCAGAGGAAGGTGCCGCCCGCGGTGAGCTTCACGCCGGGCATCACCGGCACTTCGATGCGCGGATTGAGCTCGTAACCCTGGGCGAACGCGGTATCGTTGAGATAATTCTGCTGCGCGCGCGCCTGGGTCTGGTTGCGCGACACGAAGGAGCGCTCGCGTTCGACGAGATTGGCGAAGAGGCCGGCCTTGGCGCTGCCGCCAATCTTGATACCGCCGCCGATATCGAACATGCCTTCGAAGCCGATCTGCGGACCGAGCAGGAAATTGCGGGTCTGCACGGTGACGGCGTCGACCGCCGTCGTCGAGTTCAGCTTCTGCGTGACGGTGTTGAGATCTTCGCCGAAATAGATCGACCGCACGCCGAGCATCAGGCCGGGAATGCCGAACACCGACTTCGCATTCGCCTCAGCGCCGAACAGCTGGCTGCTGTGGTTGACGTACATCTGATCGATGTTCTGCGAGTTGGTGTAGTTGGAAATATCGCCGCCCGGATCGTTGGCGTAGGTCGCGTTGGAACGGATCGACGACGTGGTCGTGCCTGTCGAAAGCCCGTTTCGCTGCAGCACGCTATTGGTCGGCGCAGTGTAGAATGCGGAGAATTCGAACGGCGTGTCGAACAGTTCGGCATCGACCGTCGCCCGGAACCCACTCGCCATCTTCGAGCCGATGTTGAGATCGGACGACGTCAGGGGCGTGAAGCGCGTGGTGCCGTTGGGCGCGGTGAACGCCGTCTCCTTCGGGCCGCTACGGTGAAGCATCAGATATTCAACGCGCAGACGGGTCGAGAGATCGTCGGACCAGAGAGACTTTGGCGCTTTATAGAGTCCCGCCTCGGCTCCCGGCGGGGGCGCGGCATTGAAATTCAGGACAGGAAGCGTGAACCAGGACGGCGGCAGGATGGTGCCGTCTGCCGCTTTCGCGGAGCCCGCCGTGTTCAGCAGGCCGAGCGCGGCCACCAGACTGCCGACCGCAACACCACACCGATAATTCGCACAAGTTCTGGCGAACTTTGCCTTGGTACGCATGCCCCTAATCCCCGCCTTGGATGCCTGTTAAAACGGCAGCCGCTTCCCCCGAAGCGTTCTTTTATGGGGATCATCTTCCGTGAGGGGTTTTCAAAAGAAAATTTGAAATAAGGCAAGACTTCCTGCAAAAAGCGGAATAGTTGGAATAATATTAAATAGAATCAAATACTTGTTCGCTGCAACAAATATTGCCGAAGTGTAAACGGGCTCTCGTTCGAGGGCGCGTCCGCCGTTTGTACCGGCACTGGGCCTTATCAATCGAGCGGCACGATGGATTCCGCATATTCGGGACCCCGCGTGCGCAGCTGCGCCACGATCCGCTTCAGGCAATCGAGAAAATGCAGCGCATGGGGCGACAGAGTCGCGCCGCGCTGGTGAATGCAACCGAACGAAATCCAGCGTGCGGGCTCGATCGGCCGGAGCGTCAGGCCCTTGAGATCGATCGCCTGCGCGCAGACACGGTCGAGCACCGCAATGCCCGCACCGTCACGCACCATCTGGCACGCCATCAGCGACGAGCGCGTCTCTACCGTGTAGCTCGGCACCGCGCCGCCGGAACGAAAGAAATCATCGACCTGCTGCCGCCAGATCTGGCTCGGCCACAGTCCGAGCATCGGATAGGGCGCGAGATCGGAGGCAGTGAGCTGCTCTTTCTCGGCCAGCGGGTGATCCTCCGGCAGCAACGCTTCCGCACGCACGCGCATCAAAGGCTTGTTGTCGATCTCGACCAGCGAATGCGAGACCGGAAGTGACACGATGCCGAGATCGTAGCGCCGCGTGCCAATACGGTTTTCAAGATCAAACCGCGACTGAATATCGACAATGCAGCGTACGCCCGGCGTTTCCTTCTGCATCAAGGCGAGCGCGGGCGACACGAGCCCCTGCCCGATGCGTGGCGCGGTGACGAGCCGGAAATTGCCGCCGGTCTTGGCCTTGATGTCCTCGATGATGCGCGGAATTTCATCGAAGCCCGCGAGCAGATGTTCGGCCTGCCGGTAGAACGCCTCGCCTTCCGGCGTCAGCGTCAGACGTCGCCGCGTGCGATAAAACAGTTGCAGCTTCGCTTCATGCTCAAGCAGCGAGATCAGGCGGCTGACCGCAGGCTGACTGAGATGCATGGATTGCGCGGCGGTCGCCAGCGAGCCATTGATCACGATCAGCCGGAAAGCCTTCAGCGCCTTGATGTTCATGCCGCCTCGCGCCAGTCAGTTAAGATGCTGATATCAATCGACAAGTTTCCGAATCATCATAAACACGAAAACGTTCATTCGTTATTTCACATTTTGTTTCTGGTCCGGCCCGCTAACATGAGCCAAGCCCGACAACAAGAGCGGTTATGATGCGGAGAGGCGAAACCAGGAGGCGCGTGCGCGCAGCGATTGTTGCCGCGTGCCTGACGATCATCGGCGTGCAACCCGCGTTTGCGGGCCGCGCGAACGATACGCTTGTCGTCGCCATCGAAGGTGAAATCCCGACCCTCGATCATCTCTACACGACCGCGCGCGACACCATCGTCGTCTCCGAACTCACCGACGACGGCCTGTTCTATGTCGATCCCGATACGCTGGCCTATGTGCCGCTCGTCGCCGAATCCTACGTGCAGGTCGACGACAAGACCATCGACGTGACCATCCGTCCCGGCGTGCGTTTTCACGACGGCTCGCCGCTCACCGCGGACGATGTGGTCTACACGTACAATTGGGTGATCGATCCCGCGACCAACACCAACCGCGGACGCCTGATCGCGAACTGGCTCGGCAGCGTCGAACGCACCGGCCCGATGACCGTGCGCTTCCGTCTGAAGCATCCGTATCCGCTGGCGATCCGCGACATGGCCTTCAGCGTCCAGTTGCGCAAGGCGGGCAGCTATCAGGGCGCCGACGGCAAGCCGAACCCGAATGCGGAGTCGCTGTCGCTCAACGGCGCCGGCCCTTACAAGGTGGTCGATTTCCAGCCCGGCAAGAGCGTCACGCTCGAGCGGTTCGATGATTACTACGCCGGAAGCCCGAAGGGCCGCCCCGCAATCAAGACCATGATCTTCCGCACCATCCCGGACCTCTCCACGCAGCAGGCGGAGCTCGTCAGCGGCACGGTGGACTGGATGTACAACGTGCCCGCGGATGTTGCGGCCAATATCGGCGCGACCGGCTATGCGGTTCATCTCACCGGACCAACGCTGCGCGTGAATTTCATTCCGCTCGATGCGGCGGGTCTGACGGGTGCCGACAATCCGCTGACCAAGCTCGACGTGCGCCGCGCCATGATCCACGCGATCAACCGGCAGGCCATCGTCAAATATCTGGTGCAGGGCGACGCGGAAGTGATCGATTCCGCCTGCCATCCGCTGCAGTTCGGCTGCGAGCAGGACGTGCATAAATATCCTTACGATCCGGCTGAAGCACGCCGCCTGCTCGCCAAGGCCGGCTATCCCGACGGTTTCGAGTTCGAGTTGTGGTCCTATCGCGAGCGGCAGGTGGCGGAAGCCATCGCCGCCGATCTCGCCAAGGTTGGCATTCGCGCGAAGCTGCGCTTCGTGACGCTGACAACGCTCAACCAGGCACGCAAGAAGCACCGCGTGCCGGCCTTCTTCGCAAGCTGGGAATCCGGCAGCACCGCCGACACCGCGACCATTGCCGAGACGCACTGGTCGCTGAAGTCGGACCGCAACCTGTCGAACGACGCCTTCGTCGCGCGCAACATGGAAGCGGCCGCCAAGACCATCGATCCCGAGGAGCGCAAGCGCCTCTACAGCGAGGCGCTGCGCCGCATCGCCGATCAGGCCTACTGGATTCCGCTCTACACCTATTCGCAGAACTATCTCGTCTCGAAAGATCTCGCTTACCCGGTGCCGAAGGACGGCCTGCCGCGGCTGTTCCGTGCGCACTGGCGCACGGCTCCAGCCAAGTCATCACCGGCCAAGGGCTCCTAAGGGACCGGAAGGAACATCGATGCTTCGCTACGCTTCCAAGCGCGTCGTTCTCGCCATTCTTGTGGCGCTCGCGGTCTCCTTCGCGGCGTTCCTGCTGCTCAGCGTCGCGACCGATCCGGCCTCGGCCATCGCGGGCGAAGGCGCGGAGCCGGAGGTGATCGAGCAGATCCGCGAACAGCTCGGGCTGAACCGTCCGCTGCTCGTGCAATATGGAAGCTGGCTTCTGCACGTCTTCCACGGCGATTTCGGCACCAGCTATTACTGGCACCAGCCGGTCGGCACGCTGATCCTGGAGCATCTGCCGGTGACGCTGACGCTGGCGCTGTCGGCGATCTTCGTGACGCTGATCGTCGCGATCCCGCTCGGCACCATTGCGGCGCTTTATCCCAATTCGCTGATCGATCGTCTCTCGCTCGCCATTGCCGTGTCGGCGCAGGCAATGCCGTCGTTCTGGCTGGCGCTGGTGCTCATCATCGTGTTCGGCGTGATGATTCCGATCTTCCCGATCTCCGGCGATGCCCATGCCTGGAATTACGTGTTGCCCGCAATCGTGCTCGGCGCACATTCCGTGCCCGCCGTGATGCGCCTGACCCGCGTCGGCGTGATGGACGTGATGGCATCGGACTACATCCGCACAGCGCGTGCAAAAGGCTTTTACGGCTACCGGCTTCTGTCGCGGCAGGTGATGCGTAACGCGCTGCTGCCGGTCGTCAGCGTTCTGTCGGTGCAACTCGGCTACAAGCTCGGCGGCTCGGTCGTAACCGAAACCGTGTTCGCGATGAACGGCCTCGGCCGCTTTGCGCTGCAATCCATCGTCGGCGGCGACATCCCGACCGTTCAGATGCTCGTCGTGCTGTTCGCGATGACCTTCATCGGGCTGACGCTGCTCGCGGACCTTCTCAATGCGTGGCTCGACCCACGCATCCGGCTGGCGTGAGGCTGCGATGACCGAGATGGACCTTCAGTTCAAGGCAGCAGTCGGCGCGGAGCCGGGCAACGAACTGCTCGACACCACGCCCGTCAAGAAAGCGCTCTGGCGAAACATTCTACATCATCCCAGCCTCGTGATCGGGCTGGCGATTCTCGTAGGCCTGATCGTGCTCGCTGTGTTTGCGCCGTGGGTGTCGCCCTACAGCCCCTACGACCAGAACCTGCCGCAACGCCTGATGCCGCCGTTCTGGGTCGAGGGCGGAAGCTATTCGCACCTTCTCGGCACCGACCATCTCGGCCGCGACTACTTGAGCCGCCTGCTCTATGGCGCGCGCATTTCGCTGCTGATCGGTTTCGGCGCGGCCAGCATCGGCTGCGTGATCGGCGTGACGCTCGGCATGTGCGCCGGTTTCTTCGGCGGCATCATCGACCGGATCGTATCCTTCATCCTGACCTGTCAGCTCGCGCTGCCCGGCCTGCTGCTGGCGATGGCGCTGGTGTTCCTGATCGGCCCGTCGGTCGGCGTGGTGATCTGCGTGATCGGCTTCCTGCACTGGAGCTACTATCTGGTGGTGACGCGCGCGGCGACACAGAAGATTCGCGATCTCGAATACATCACCGCCGCCCGCGCCATCGGCTCCAGCCGGTTGCAGATCATGGTCACGGAAATCCTGCCGAACCTGTTCAGCGAGATCATCGTGATCTTCTCGCTCGAGGTCGGCGTGGCGGTGCTGGCGGAAGCAGCACTCTCGTTTCTCGGTGTCGGCATCCAGCCGCCGACGTCCTCGTGGGGCCTGATGATCGCCGAAGGCAAGATCTCTGTGTTCCTGCGACCGTGGCTCGTCATCCTGCCCGGCATTTTCATTTTCCTGCTGGTGCTCGCCGCCAATCTCGTCGGCGACGGGCTGCGCGACCTGATGAGCGCCGAGAGCCGGAGATAGATGATGACCTCAGATCGACCGCTGCTCGAAGTCCGCAACCTCTCCGTCACGCTGCCGGTCGGCGAGCGCAAGCTCCACGTCGTACGCGATGTGAGTTTCACGCTGGAGCGCGGCGAGGCGTTGGGCGTCGTCGGCGAATCCGGCTCAGGCAAGTCGATGACCTCGCTCGCGCTGATGAATCTGCTGCCGCGCAACGCAATCCGCGAAGCGGCCACGCTGCGGCTCGGCGAACACGATCTGCTCGCGATGGACAGGCAGGACTTCTCCCGCTCGCTCGCCGGCAAGCGCATGGCGATGATCTTCCAGGAGCCGATGACCTCGCTCAATCCGGTTTACACGATCGGCCAGCAGATCATGGAAATGACGACGCCGAGTTCCGCGAAAAGCGCGAAGGACATTCGCGACCGCGCGGTTTACCTGCTTGAGCGGATCGGCATTCCCGATGCAGCGGGCCGCCTCAAGCAATATCCGCATGAATTGTCCGGCGGCCTGCGCCAGCGCGTGATGATCGCGATGATGCTGATGAACGAGCCGGATCTGCTGATCGCCGACGAGCCGACCACCGCGCTCGACGTCACAGTGCAGGCGAGCATCCTCAAGCTCTTGATGGAGCTGCGCAAGGAGCTCGGCATGGCGCTCATTCTGGTGAGCCACGACCTCGGCGTGGTGTCGCAGAGCATGGACAAGATCGCGGTGATGTATGCCGGCGAACTGGTCGAGACCGGAGCCGTCGCCGACGTGCTCGGCGCACCACAGCACCCCTACACGCAGGGGCTTCTCGCCTCGATCCCGGCGGCCCGCGACGGCGGCGAGCGGCTGCCGAGCATCCCCGGCACTGTGCCCGCGCTGTTCGCGCAGCCTAAAGGCTGCGTGTTCGCTCCGCGTTGCATTCACGTGCAGCCTGAATGCCGGGCGTCACACCCGCCCGAACAGTCGGCGGATGACGACCATCTCTATCGTTGCGTGATGACGCCGGACTCCGGCCGCGTCGCGCTCGACAGACCGCCTGCCGCACGGGCGACTGTATCGACAGCCGCGTCGAATGCCCTGCTCTCCGCGCGCAATGTCGGCTGCACCTTCACGATCAGGACAGGGTTGCTCGCCAAGAGCAAAACGCTCACCGCCGTCGACAATGTGTCGCTCGATCTCGCCGAAGGCGAGATCGTCGCGCTGGTCGGCGAGTCGGGCAGCGGCAAGAGCACGCTCGCGCGAATTCTGCTCGGCCTGCAGGCGCCCGACAAGGGAGAAGTATTGATCGCGGGCACGCCGGTGCAGTCGGTGCCGCCGTTCGAACGCGCGAAGCTCGTGCAGCCGGTGTTTCAGGATCCCTATTCGTCGCTCAATCCGCGCAAGACCATCGGCCAAAGCATCGGCCGCCCGCTCGAACTGCACGGGCAGCAGTCTGCGGCCGAGCGCAAAAAAATCGTCGAGCAGACCATGGAGCTTGTCGGCCTGCCGAAGCGGCTGCTCAACAATTATCCGTCGCAACTCTCCGGCGGCCAGCGCCAGCGCGTCGCCATTGCGCGCGCGATCATTCTCAAGCCGAAACTTCTGATCTGCGACGAGCCGACCTCGGCGCTCGACGTGTCGGTGCAGGCGCAGATTCTCAACCTGCTGCTCGACCTGCGCGACGAACTCGGGCTGTCATACCTGCTCATCACGCACGATCTCGCGGTGGTGGATTGCGTCGCGACGCGGATCGCGGTGATGCATCGCGGCCGGATCGTCGAACTCGGCAGCAAGGACGACGTGCTGTCGGCGCCGGGACACCCCTATACGCGGACGCTGCTCGGCTCCGTTCTGAAAATCGATATGCCTGCTTTGAAGGACCGCGCCGACCGGGCGCCTGGTCAACAGGACCACACAAGTTTGTTGCGTTAATTTCGAGGGAAGACATGAATCAGGTCACGATGAGCGGCGTTCGCGAGCAGCCGCTTCCGGAGCGGAAGGTAGTCCAGACGCCAGGCGGTATCATCAGCTATCGCGAAGCGGGACAAGGGCCCGCGTTGTTTCTGCTGCACGGGATGAACGGCAATTCGCGCAGCTGGGCACCGCAGCTCAACGCGTTCTCGAATAGCTACCGCGTCATCGCGTGGGATGCGCCGGGTTACGGTGAGTCCGATCCGGTCGCGCCCGACGCCGATGCCTACGCGGCGCAGGCGGCGCATCTTTTCGATCATCTCAAGGTCGGGCAGGCCCATGTCGTCGGCCATTCCATGGGCGGCGTGATCGCCGAGCGGTTCTGCGCGCGCCATCTCGATCGCGCGATGTCCCTCGTGCTGTCCGGCACGCACTGGGGCAACGCCGCACCCGAAGGCGCGCCGCTCGCCGCCAAATATGCGCGGCGACTGCAGGAACTCGAGGAGATGCCGGCGGAAGAATACGGCAAGGTGCGCGCCGAGAAGATGCTCCCGGCCGAGCCGCAAACCGACGTGTTCGATCTGGTGGCGGATGTCGCCTCCGAAATGCGCCGCGAAGGTCTCCTCAACGGCGGACAGATGGTCGAGAGAACCGACAATCGTCCGTTCCTTCCCACCCTCAAGCTGCCGGTGCTGATCGTCACCGGCGACAGCGATCCCGTGGTGAAGCCGCAGCGTTCCGAAGCGATGATGGAGTTTCTGCCATCCGCGCGCGCCGTCAGCCTGCCCGGCGTCGGCCATGCCGCCTATCTGGAGGCACCTGAAATCTTCAATCAGGCGGTTCGGGAGTTCCTCAACTCGCTCGCGCGCTAGCGACCAAAGCCCGGCCAGCGCAAACCATTGCCGCGCGCAGGAGGTTGCGCCGGCGCGGGATGGTGTGCCGGGCGCGAAGAGCGCTTCGCGGGCTTCTTCGCGGGCGCCGGCCGTTCCGCTTTGCCGCTCGCGACCTTTCGCAACGCGGCTTCCGCCGCGCGCTCGCCGGAAATCCAGGCGCCGCCGACCGTGCCGCCGAGTTGCTCGTGCAAGGCTTCGCCTGCGAAGAAGAGAGGCCCCAACGGCTCGGCCAGAATCTTTCGCGCCGGCAATCCGCCGGGTGACGCCACCGACATCGCGCCCAGCACATACGGCTCTGCGTTCCAGCGCGTCACGCTCGTGCGCGTCACCGCCTTCGGGATGTCGCCGCCGAACAGATCACGCAACCATGTTTGCGCGAAATCGACCATGGCCGCTTCGCCCTGCGCCGACAACTCGCGGCCAAACGAGCCGCCGACATCGACCTGGCACAGCGACGAACCACCGGCATTAGCAAGCAGAAGCCCGGTGCGTGGGCCGCTGCTCTGTTCGATGAACACTTCATCGCGACCAAGTCCGAGCGGATTGCCGGGCAGATCGAGCGTGATGCGGTCGCAACTGCCGAGCGTGAGATGCGACAGCGCGTCCGCCTGTCGCTTCGGCAGATCGGGGGTGAACTTGATCGTGCCAGCATTGAGCACATTCACCGACGCGGTGACGATCACCGCGCGCGCGCTCAAGATGCCGGCACGCGTCTCGAGTTCGACGTCGCGGCCGTTCCAGCGCACGTTCGTCACCGGCGTCTCAAGCGCGACCGGTAATTTTCCCGCAAGACGCTTGATGAACGTGCCGAGGCCCTCGCGACAGAACATCGACGGATCGCGCGGCGCGAAGTTCAACAGATCCGCGGTCGACACGCGGTCAAGGTCGCCGCCATTGGTCAGAGGACCGAGCTGGAATTCCACGGTACCGCGCCACTCGCGCAGATCCTGCGGCAGCGCCTGCGCGACGGCGAGATCCCCGCGACTGCGTACAGCCTCGCTCATCGCACGGTTGACGCGCACCATCAGCGCCAGAAAATCCTCCAGTTCGCCCGCGCGCGCATTACGCCGCCCGACACGAATGCGTTGTCCGCGCGCGGCCGGCGCCAATTCGACACGCTCAAGACGCGCAAGACCCGCGAGCGGATTGGAGGCGCTCGCATAAAGCCAGCGCGCACCGCGATCGAATGGCACGCCAAAAGTCGTCGCGTCGGTCACGCACCGCCCGCCGAGCCGCGCCGAGGCTTCCAACATCAAAACCGAGCGGCCCGCGGCCGCGACCTTGCGCGCGGCGGCGATTCCGGCTGCCCCCGCGCCGACGATTGCGACGTCGACCTCGCGCGGCAGGGTGGCGGCGAACGCATTCCGGCGCGGCGCAGCGGTTACCAGCAAGGCAGCGGCAGCGATCAGCTCGCGGCGCGTCAATTTCATTGTCATGGTTTCCGAAACTTCAATCGCGCGGGGGGGTTCGGCGTCAACTTGCCGCAATGACACGACTTTCGCAACGGTCATGGTGAATTGTCCGTGAACCTCATGCCGTCACTTATCAACGAAGTTGCAATCGCTTTCCGCAACACTTACGACCGGAAACTGGCTGGCATGAACGCATCATGCCCGGGAGACCAGAATGGGCTTCGTGCTCGACACCTTTGGCAAGCTGCTTGCGCGCTACCTGCAGAAGGAAGCGCCGGGCATCGAGCCATTTACATCGAGCGATCCGGAGCGCCTGCGCAATCTTCTGCAGGAAGGCGATGTGTTGCTGATCGAGGGCAACAACCGCATCGCCGGTATCATCAAGTACCTGACACAATCGACGTGGTCGCACTCGGCGCTGTATGTTGGACCGATCAAGGGTGCGACCGAGCCGAACGGCGAGCCGCACGTGCTGATCGAGGCCTATGTCGGCGAAGGCGTCATCAGCTCGCCACTGTCGAAATATGACACCTATCACACCCGCGTCTGCCGTCCGGTCGGGCTGTCCTTCGAGGATCGCAACACAGTGTGCCGCTATGCGATCAACCGCATCGGCTTCGGCTACGACACCAAGAACATCATCGATCTACTGCGCTATCTCTTTCCGTTGCCGGTGCCGCAGCGCTGGCGACGGCGGATGCTGGCACTTGGCTCCGGCGACCCGACAAAGATCATCTGTTCGGCACTGATCGCACAGGCGTTCGGCGCGGTCCGCTATCCGATCCTGCCGCGCATCACGCGTGCGGGCAGCCGTCAGGCGCGTCTGGAGATTCTCTACATCCGCGACTCTTCGCTCTACACCCCGCGCGATTTCGACATTTCGCCCTATTTTGAAATCGTCAAGCCGACCATCGAATACGGGTTCGACTACACCAAGCTGCACTGGGCCGATAAACCGAAACCGCCCCAGGAGGTGGCGGCTGAAGATGATCCCTTTCCAGAGGGAGTCTTCGAAGGCGCCGAAACCGCGCCGGCCCTACGGCTTGCCGTAGACGGCAGCCTCGCAACGCTGGTGCCCGCACCCGAAAACCGATCCACGCCTGTCTCCGAGGCGGCCGAGTAGCCGCTCGCCTCAGCAGAATCCATCGCGCACGACATCGCAGGCCCGTCTCAAGGCTTGCCGTTGCACGCGCGCATCTCCATCTTTCCCCATGAGGAGAGGGAGATCCGTCATGCTTGATGCCGCCGTCCGCGCGCTTGCCGAAATTTTCTCGAAGCCGATGCGCGCGATCCTGTGGAAGTCCGTCGGGCTTGCCCTGATCCTGATCGTCGTCGGCGCCATCGCCCTGCAGCGCGTGCTGAACTGGCTCGCCGGGGCAGGCGCTGCCTGGGCGGAACAAGCGCTGAATGGCGGATATCACTCGCTGCTGGAAACACTGGCATGGATCGTCTCGATCGCCGCAGGGTTTGGTGTGGTATTCGGCGCGATCTTCCTGATGCCCGCGGTGACATCACTCGTTGCAGGTATGTTCGTCGATGAGATCGGCGAGCATGTCGAGCGCAAGGACTATCCGGCCGAGCGCGTCGGCACCGCCGTGCCGCTCATGCGCGCGCTGATCGAAAGCATTAAGATCGCGGCTTTGACGATCGTCGTTTATCTCGCGGTGCTGCCGTTTGTATTCTTTGCCGGCGCAGGCTTCATCGCGTTTTTCCTTGCGACCGCCTGGCTGCTCGGGCGTCAATACTTTGAGTTCGCCGCCATGCGCTTCCGCACCCTCGAAGAGGCAAAGGCGATGCGGCGGCGGCATGCAATGGCAATCTTCATTGCAGGGCTTTTCATTGCGGCGTTCGTCTCGATCCCGATCGTGAACCTCGCAACGCCTGTATTCGGCATGGCCTTCATGGTGCACATCCACAAGCGACTGTCCGGACCGCGACCCGAACTGCTGGAGCCGGAACGCAAGGCCCGCCTGCAAACCTTCCCTGAATAGGGCCTAGGCGTTGTCCGCCGCTTCCATGAACGTGGTCTTTTCCGGCCAGCGGCACAGATCGTTGATGATGCACACCTCACAACGCGGTTTGCGTGCGATGCAGGTATAGCGGCCGTGCAGGATCAGCCAGTGATGGGCGTGACGCATGAACTCGTCCGGCACCACGCGCAGCAGTTCAAGCTCGACTTCCAGCGGCGTCGCGCCCGGCGCGAGATAAGTGCGGTTGCCGACACGAAACAGATGCGTGTCCACCGCGATGGTCTTCTCGCCGAAGGCGATGTTGAGCACGACATTGGCGGTCTTGCGGCCGACGCCGGGCAGCGCCTCCAACTCCTCGCGCGTGCGCGGCACTTCGCCGCCATGCTGCGCGATCAATTGCTCCGACAGCGCGATGACGTTCTTCGCCTTGGCGCGGTAAAGCCCGATGGTCTTGATATGCTCGCGAAGGCCCGCCTCGCCGAGTCCCAACATCTTTTCAGGCGTATCGGCGATCGGAAACAGGTTGCGCGTCGCCTTGTTGACGCCGGCGTCGGTCGCCTGTGCGGACAGCACCACCGCGACCAGCAGCGTGAAGTGATTGAGGTGCTCAAGCTCGCCCTTGGGGTCGGGATTGGCGGCACGGAATCTTTCAAAAGCGGTGTGAACCTCCGCTTCGCTCCAGCGTTTCAGCCTCGAAGAAGATTTTTTCGCAACCCCGGGTTTCGATCCGGCCTTCGACTTGGCCTTTGATCCGACCTTGGTTGCGGCCTTCGCCGTGGTCCCATGTTTACGCGGTTGTGAGGCTCGCGCCGCTTTTTTTGCCATGAACAGGGATATACTGAACAGCGATGAGCAGCGGCAACGATTTTCCCGACATTTTCGAACAGCCTATCTTCACGGCCGAGTTGACGCCCCACCGTTCGCTCAGCCGCAGGGGCTTTATTATCCTGATGACGTTTCTGTGTGTCGTGAGCTTCACGGCCGGCATCGTATTCCTGCGGATGGGCGCATGGCCGGTGTTCGGCTTCTTCGGCCTCGACGTGCTGCTGATCTATTGGGCGTTCCGCGTGAATTATGCCCGTGCCCGCGCGTCCGAACATCTGGTGCTGACGCCGCATGAGTTGCGGCTGCGCCGCGTCAGCCATCGCGGCCACGTCATGGAATGGACCTTCAATCCGCACTGGGTGCGGCTTGATCAGGAGGAACACGAGGAGTTCGGCATCGAGCGGCTGTACCTCACCTCGCACGGCCGCAGCGTCGCCGTCGGAAGCTTTCTCGGGCCCGACGAAAAAGCAAGCTTTGCCAAGGCTTTGCGCTTGGCGCTGCAGGACGCCAAACGCGGGCCAACCTATAATCCACTCTGATAGATCGAAGCACGTTTTCCAGAAAACGGGTGGATGGGGCGCTATGGCGCGCCTAGCTTTGCCCGATGATGATACAAAGCCCCATGACTTCATTCGAGCCGGCCTCGCCCAAATCGCTGCGCGCGCAGATCGCGCAGACGCCGGCAGCAGGCGATGCGCTGCGCGATTACGAGACCGTGCATCGCGCCATCGCCTTCATCTCCGAGCACTGGCGCGGCCAGCCGACCATCGAAGAGATGGCGGAAGCCGTGAGCGTGACGCCGGACGAGTTGCATCATCTGTTTCGCCGCTGGGCCGGCCTGACGCCGAAGGCGTTCATGCAGGCGGTGACGCTCGACAATGCCAAGCGACTGTTGCGCGAGTCGGGCAACATTCTCGATGTCGCCTACGATTCCGGACTATCAGGTCCGAGTCGGCTTCATGATCTGTTCGTGACGCATGAGGCGATGTCGCCGGGCGAATGGAAGAAAGGCGCGGCGGGCCTCACGTTGCGCTACGGCTTCCATCCCTCGCCGTTCGGCACCGCTGTGATCATCGCCACCGAGCGCGGACTCGCTGGACTTGCCTTCGCAGACCCCGGCGAGGAAATCGCGGCGTTGCACGACATGCAGGAGCGCTGGAAGCTTGCGACTTATATCGAGGATCAAGCAGGCACCGCCGCACTCGCCAGGCGCATTTTCGAATCGTCGGAGTGGCAGGCCGACAGGCCGCTGCGCGTGGTGCTGATCGGCACCGACTTTGAAATTCGCGTCTGGGAAACCCTGCTGCGCATTCCGATGGGCAAGGCCACCACATATTCCGACGTCGCTCGCACCATCAATGCGCCGAAAGCCTCACGCGCGGTCGGTGCCGCTGTCGGTAAAAATCCGATCTCGTTCGTGGTGCCGTGCCACCGCGTGCTCGGCAAGAGCGGCGCCATTACCGGCTATCACTGGGGCCTGACGCGCAAGCGCGCGATGCTCGGCTGGGAGACGGCGCGCACCAACGGCTGCGATTAATTCGCGAGGTCGGCCTTCGATTCCACCGTGGAATCGGCATTGAGCCGATAGATGATCGGCGCACCGGTCGCGAGCTCGCGCTTCAGAATCGCTTCCGGCGACAGTTTCTCCAGCACCATGATGAGCGCGCGCAGCGAATTGCCGTGCGCGGCCACCAGCGTGCGTTCGCCGCGCAGCACACCCGGCAGGATTTCCTGCACGTAATAAGGCAGCGTGCGCGCCAGCGTATCCTTCAGGCTTTCGCCGCCGGGCGGTGCGATGTCGTAGGAACGGCGCCAGACATGCACCTGTTCCTCGCCCCATTTCTTGCGCGCATCGTCCTTGTTGAGACCGGAGAGATCGCCGTAATCGCGCTCGTTGAGCGCGAGGTTCTTCGTCACCGGAATGTTTGTCTGACCAAGTTGCTCCAGCATCAGCGACAGCGTGCGCTGGGCGCGAGTCAGTTCGGACGTGAAGGCGATATCGAAAGTGAAGCCTTTCTCCTTCAGGAGCTTGCCCGCGCGTTTCGCCTCGTCGACGCCCTGCGCGGTGATGTCAGGATCTTTCCAGCCGGTGAAAAGATTCTTCAGATTCCATTCGCTCTGGCCGTGACGCACGAGCACGAGAAGACGGTCACTCATTCCTTACACTCTCATCTCGAAATTGAATCAGCCGCCGATGCCAAGCACGTCGGCCATCGAATAATGTCCCGGCTTGCGGCCACGCGCCCAGCACGCAGCCTTGATCGCGCCGCGCGCGAAAATCATTCGATCCTCCGCGCGATGGGTCAGCTCGATGCGCTCGTAAGGCCCCGAAAAGATCACGCTGTGATCACCGGTGACGGTGCCGCCACGCAGCGTCGCGAAACCGATGTCGCCGCGGTTGCGCGCGCCGGTGTAACCGTCGCGCGACCGCACGGACTTGTCATCGAGCGCGATGCCGCGCCCTTCCGCCGCCGCCTGGCCGAGCAGATAGGCCGTGCCGGACGGCGCATCGATCTTGGCGCGGTGATGCATTTCCAGAATTTCGATGTCGAAATCGTCGTCGAGCGATTTTGCGACCTGCTTCACCAAGGCGGCCAGCAGGTTTACGCCAAGGCTCATATTGCCGGACTGCACTACGATGGCACGCTGGGTCACGCTCTTGATCACCGCGTTGTCGGACGCCGACAGGCCGGTGGTGCCGATGACATGCACGATACCGCGTTCAGCTGCGATCGCGACATTGGCGATGGTCGCCGCAGGCACCGTAAAATCGAGAATGCCATCGGCATCCTTCGACAGGGTCCACAAATCGGCTGACAGCGGAATGCCGTTGGGCGCAAGCCCGGCCAGCACGCCGGAATCCTGGCCGAGCAGTTCAGAGCCCGGCGCTTCCAGCGCGCCGACAAGCGTTGCGCCTTCGGTCTCCGCCAGCGCGCGGATAAGCGTACGGCCCATCCGGCCGCCTGCACCCGCAACGATCAAACGCATATCCGACATCTTACGGCCTCACATTGCTTTCGGGGTATAGCGGGGGCGGGCTGCGGCGGCAATCCGCTATCCGGTCCAAGGACTTCCGGATCAGGGACTTCAGGATGGCCTCAGGAGGCTGCTGCGATCTCCGCAACGATGGCCTGCGCCGCCGCTTTGGGATCCGCCGCTGCAACGATGGGTCGGCCGACCACAAGGTAATCGGACCCGGCAGCGATGGCGCGGCCGGGCGTCATCACCCGCTTCTGGTCGCCGAGCACGCTGCCCGCAGGGCGGATACCCGGCGTCACCAATGCGATGTCGCGGCCCAGGATGGCACGCAGATTTTCTGCCTCCTCGGCCGAGCAGACGATGCCGTCGACGCCGAGCGCCTGCGCCTGCCGTGCGCGCTGCGCCACCATGTCGGCCACGCCGAGCGCGTAACCCGCTTCCTTGAGATCGCTCTCATTGTAGGAAGTGAGCACCGTCACCGCGAGAATCTTCAGACCGGAGCCACGGCTCGCCTCGACCGCGGCCTTCATGGTCTGCGGATAGGCATGCACGGTGAGAAACGTCGCGCCGAGTTTGGCGATACCGGCCACACCGTTCGCCACCGTGTTGCCGATGTCGTGCAGCTTGAGATCGATGAACACCTTCTTGCCGGCGCGGATGAGATCGTGCGCCATCGGAAGCCCGCCCGCATAAGCGAGCTGATAGCCGATCTTGTAGAACGTCACGCTGTCGCCGAGCGTGGCGACAAGCTTTTCCGCTTCCGCCACGCCGGGCACGTCGAGGGCCACGATCATCCGGTCACGCGGATCGGTCGGTGTCTGCGTCACGTCATCTCCTCACATCATACGTTGCGCGGCGTCGATCAACGCCCGCACCAAAGCCTGCATTCCGGCAAATTCGTTATCGTCCTGCAGACGATCCATTCGGTCGAATGCATCGTTGCCGCGCGCGACGATCAGTTGCGGCGCGATCACCTCCGCACCGAAGCCCGCCGTCAACATCTGACGCAGCGTGACGGCTGCATAGATGCCGTCAGCGCGTTCCGATATGGACGCGATGGCGAACGGCTTGCCGCGAAAGGCGTGCTGCGGCGGCTCGTTGCGTTCGCGCACCGACGCCAGCCAATCGAGCGCATTGAGAAGCAATGGCGGCGGCAGCGCATGCCGCTCCGGCGTCACCAGCATCACCGCGTGATGCGCGCCAATCATGCGCTTGAGATCGAGCGCAACGGAAGGTGTCGTGCTTTCGCCGTCCTCGTGCAGCGGCAATGCGAAATCGGCGAGTGAAATCCGCGTCGCCTCGTGGTCGGCGAGCGCGATCTCCTTGACGATGGCAGCGGCGAGGCGCACGTCGGCGGCGCTTTCGCGAACCGAGCCCGGAATGACGAGGATTTTGACTGCTGCCATGCGCGCAGTCCTAAAACGCTTTTATGGATGGGGAAAATTGAACGGAGCGCAGCCGCGTCATGCCTTGCGATAGACCCAGACGCGTGCCGGCGGCACGTTCATCCAGATACGCTCGGAAGCCTGAGTCAGAACACCCGGCAGGGATTTCGGAATCGGCGGCGCAACGGAATAAGTGAACTGCACGAAGGGCGCGCCGGGAATCAACTTCATGAAGGCTTCGCGCATCAGCCGCAGCCGCGTCAGCATCGGCTTGGTGACCAGCGGCAGACCTGACACCACCGCGCTCGCGGGTTGCGCGATCGCAGCGAGCGTCTTGTCGAGTTGATAGGCATCACCCTGCACCACAGTCGCCTGCGGATAACGCTCGCGGAGCAGCGCGCAGAAACCGGGATTGAACTCGACAAGCACGAGGCGCTTCTGCTCGACGCCGTGCGCCACCAGCGCGTCGGTGATCGCGCCGGTGCCCGGCCCAAGTTCGATGACGGGTGCCTCGGATTGTTTGTCCACGTAGCTCGCCATGGTGCGCGCAAGCATTTTGCCCGAGGGCATCACCGCGCCCATGTGCAGCGGCTTTTCGATCCACGAACGAAGGAAGCGAACCTCATCGTCGAGGCGAAGAGGTTTTTTGAGGACGCGCGCGGACTCTAAAGCCATGGCGGGGGTACCAGCGGGGAGCCCGACGAGCCCGGGCTTTTTCAATTTTTCTTCACAAAGACGTACATAGGCAAAGTTAAACGGTCAAGTTTCCGCTCAGGCCGTTCCAGCCCGGTTGCCGAAGAAGTCCTTGACCATCTTGAAGAAACCCGCAGCCTCGGGTTGGGTTTCACCGGAGGAGAGTTTTTCGAACTCCGCCAGCAATTCCCTTTGTTTTTTGGTCAGATTCTGTGGTGTTTCGACCACAACCTGGACGTACATGTCGCCGGTCTGACGGGACCGCAACACCGGCATACCCTTGCCTGAAATCCGGAACCGGCGGCCCGACTGGGTGCCGGAGGGAACCTTGACCCGGGCCTTGCTGCCGTCGATCGCGGGAACCTCAAACTCGCCGCCAATCGCCGCCGTCACCATCGAGATCGGCACCCGGCAGTGGAGGTCGGCGCCGTCGCGCTGGAAAAGCTGGTGCGAGCTGACGGACAGGAAGATGTAGAGGTCACCCGACGGGCCGCCCTGCACGCCCGCCTCGCCCTCACCGGAGAGGCGGATGCGGGTGCCGTCCTCGACACCGGCGGGAATATTCACAGACAGCGAACGGTCCTTGGTGGCGCGCCCCTGACCCCCACAGGCCGTGCACGGTGTGTCGATGCTCTGGCCGCGGCCATGACAGCTCGGGCAGGTGCGCTCCAGCGTGAAGAAACCCTGCGCCTGGCGGACCCGACCAGCGCCGCCGCAGGTCGTGCAGACCTTCGGCTTGGTGCCGGGTTTGGCGCCGGTCCCCGAACAGACCTCGCAGGCGACCGCGACCGGGATGTTGATCTGCGCGGTCTTGCCGAGGAAGGCTTCCTCGAGCGTGATTTCCATATTGTAGCGCAGGTCGGCGCCGCGCTCGCGGCCGCCGCCTCTGCCACGTCCGGCCATACCGAACAGGTCTTCGAAAATATCGGAGAAAGAGGAGGCAAAGCCCGCGCCGAAGCCGTGGCCCCCGCCGCCACCCATGCCCGGCTCGAACGCGGCATGGCCGTAGCGATCGTAGGCGGCGCGCTTGTTGCCGTCCTTGAGGACCTCATAGGCCTCGGAAATTTCCTTGAACCTGTGCTCGCACGCCGGATCACCCGGATTCTTGTCCGGATGCCATTTCATTGCGAGCTTGCGGAAGGCCGACTTCAGTCCCGCTTCGTCGACGGTGCGCTCAACTTCCAGCGTTTCGTAATAGCAAGTCTTGGACATGATCGGTCAGGGATAAATCTTTTCGAGTCCGGAAAACCTGAACGATAGCTCTTCCGCGAAGGCCCCTCCCTTGCGGGAGAGGCCCTCGTGAAGCGCTTACGCTGACTTCTTGTTGTTCTTATCGTCGTCGACTTCGGTGAATTCCGCGTCAACGACATCGTCCTGCGCGGCATCCTTCGCCGCGTCGCGGGCCGCATCACTTTCGGCCTGCTGCTGATACATCGCCTCGCCGAGCTTCATCGAAGCCTGCGCCAGCGTGTTGGACTTCGCCTTGATGGCTTCCGAATCGTCACCCTTCAGGGCTTCCTTCAGATCAGCCAGCGCGTCCTCAATGGCCTTGCGGTCACCTTCAGGCACCTTGCTGCCGTGCTCGGAGAGCGCCTTCTCGGTGGAGTGCACCAGCGCGTCGGCATGGTTCTTGGCGTCGACCGCCTCGCGGCGCTTCTTGTCCTCGGCCGCGTTCGCCTCGGCGTCCTTGACCATCTTCTCGATCTCGGATTCCGACAGACCGCCCGATGCCTGGATGCGAATCTGCTGTTCCTTGCCGGTCGCCTTGTCCTTCGCCGAAACGTTGACGATGCCGTTGGCGTCGATGTCGAAGGTGACCTCGATCTGCGGCATGCCGCGCGGTGCCGGTGGAATGCCCATCAGGTCGAACTGGCCGAGCGCCTTGTTGTCGGCCGCCATTTCGCGTTCGCCCTGGAACACGCGGATCGTCACGGCACCCTGATTGTCCTCGGCTGTCGAGAACACCTGGCTCTTCTTGGTCGGGATCGTGGTGTTGCGCTCGATGATGCGCGTGAACACGCCGCCCAGCGTTTCGATGCCGAGCGAGAGCGGGGTCACGTCGAGCAGCAGCACGTCCTTGACGTCGCCCTGCAGCACGCCGGCCTGAATGGCGGCGCCGATGGCGACGACTTCATCCGGGTTGACGCCCTTGTGCGGCTCCTTGCCGAAGAACTGCTTCACGATTTCCTGGATCTTCGGCATGCGGGTCATGCCGCCGACCAGAACCACCTCGCCGACTTCGCCAGCGGAGAGACCAGCGTCCTTCAGCGCCTTGCGGCAGGGCTCGATCGTTTTCTGCACGAGATCGTCGACCAGCGCTTCGAACTTGGCGCGGGTGAGTTTCATCGTCAGATGCTTCGGACCGGACGCATCCGCGGTGATGAAGGGCAGGTTGATTTCGGTCTGCGTGGTCGACGACAGCTCGATCTTGGCCTTTTCCGCAGCTTCCTTCAGACGCTGCAGCGCGAGCTTGTCGTTGCGCAGGTTGATGCCCTGCTCCTTCTGGAATTCATCGGCGAGATAGCCGACGAGACGCATGTCGAAGTCTTCGCCACCGAGGAAGGTGTCGCCGTTGGTCGACTTCACCTCGAACACGCCGTCGCCGATTTCCAGGATCGAAACGTCGAAGGTGCCGCCGCCGAGGTCGTAAACCGCGATGGTGCCCTGCTTCGACTTGTCGAGACCGTAGGCGAGCGCGGCAGCCGTCGGCTCGTTGATGATGCGCAGCACTTCAAGACCGGCGATCTTGCCGGCGTCCTTGGTGGCCTGACGCTGGGCGTCGTTGAAATAAGCGGGAACGGTGATGACCGCCTGATCGACCTTCTGGCCGAGATGGGCTTCAGCGGTCTCCTTCATCTTCTGAAGGATGAAAGCGGAGATCTGCGAAGGCGAATAAGTCTTGCCGTCGGCCTCGACCCAGGCATCGCCGTTCGACGCCTTGACGATCTTGTAGGGGACGAGCTTCTTGTCCTTCTCGACGGTCGGATCGTCGTAGCGGCGGCCGATGAGGCGCTTCACTGCGAAGATCGTATTTTCCGGATTGGTGACGGCCTGGCGCTTGGCCGGCTGACCGACGAGGCGCTCACCGTCGCTGGTCAGCGCGACGATCGAGGGCGTCGTGCGCATGCCTTCCGCGTTCTCGATGACTTTCGGCGATTTGCCATCCATGACGGCAACGCACGAATTGGTGGTGCCGAGATCGATCCCAATGACCTTTCCCATTGTCCCTCTATCCTTCTTTTTGCGGCGGGTTGGCCGGGCCCTGTCGGCGCACCGCACCCAACCCCCAGAGAATCCAAAGCGCCGCCCTGCGACGCTCCGCCTCATATAGGAGGGGCGGTAGGGGCCGCAAGGACCGAAGGGGCGTAAAGCCGTTATTCGGAGGCATTTGTTTTCACCGGTTAACATCCCGGACAGGCTGTTTCGGGAACGGCGCGCCGGGCCTGTCGGCGCACCCCGGAAGCTGCTATCGAACGCCCATCCATCGATCCGCCTCAATCGCGCGTCAGGGACACTAGCGATGAAGACCATTTTGAAGACCTTTCGCCGGACGGCGCTGACGCTTCTCGCTCTGGCCTTCGCCGGATTGGCACTTCCTGCACACGCCGCCGATGCGGTTTTCCCGCAGGGTGTTCGCGTCGGCCTCGTCCCGCTCGGCGGCCTTGAGCCATCGACTCAGTTTTCCGGCTTCATCAGCGCCGACCAGAAGGTTCGGGTCGGCCTGTCCGAAATCCCCGAGGCAGCCTTCACGGCCGTCGAGACCGCGGTGAAGGAAAATTCCACGCCCGCAGGCTCGCCGAAGCCGGAGGCCTTCTCCACCACCGCACGGCAGGGCTATTTGCTGACGGAAAGCGGCAAGGACGGCGACACCGAGGTTTCGAACTACACGCTGCTGCTGCCGGGCAACAAATTCACCGGCTACGTCATCGTCCAGATACGCGGCGATGCGGGTGACGCCTATTCCGACACCAACATCCGCAAGATGCTTACAAGCACGGTGACGCGGTCCGAAGTGCCGGTCGAGGAGCAACTCTCTCAGCTCAGCTTCAAACTCGGCGATCTCGCGGGCTTCAAGCATGTGCGCACCATCGCGCCGCGCTCGGCGGTGCTGCTCAGCGATGGCGACGACGATGCCAAGCTCGACAGCGCTGCCTACATCATGGTCGGCGTGATGCAGGGCGCGCCCGCCCAGCCGGACGATCGCGGCCGCTTCGCGCGCGACCTCGCCGCTAACATCGCGGGCCTGCGCGATGTCAAAATGACCAACAACGAGCCGTTGCGGATCGACGGCAGCCCGGGTTTCGAGACACGCCTGGAAGGCGTGACCGGCACCGCGAACACGCCGGTGCGGGTGGTGCAATGGCTGCGCTTCGGCTCAGGGTCCGCGACGCTGCGCATTGTCGCAAGCGCACCGCAGTCCGAATGGTCGGAGGCCTTCACGCGTTTCCGCACCGTGCGCGACAGCATCAGCGCGAAATAACGCCGAGACGCTTCGATCAGCTTGCGGATTTGGGTTCGTTCTTCGAGACCCCGACCAACGCCGGACGAAGCATGCGCTCGCCGATCATGTAGCCAGTCTGGATCACCTGCACGACGGTGCCGGGCGCGACGGAATTGTCCGGCACCTCGTACATCGCCTGATGCACGTTCGGATCGAACTTCTCGCCCATCGGATCAAACTTCTTCACGCCGTTCTTCTCGAGCGAGCGGTGCAGCGAGCGCTCGGTCAATTCGACGCCTTCGATCAGCGCCGTGAGGCCCGCATCGGCGGTGGCACGGTCCTCCGCAGGCACCGCGTCGAGCGCGCGCTGCAGATTGTCGGCAATTTCCAGAATGTCGCGCGCGAAACCGGCGATGCCGTAGGCGCGTGCGTCCGCGACCTCACGCTGGGTGCGCTTGCGCAGGTTTTCCATCTCCGCCAGCGTGCGGAGCATCTTGTCCTTGGCGTCAGCCGCTTCCTTGACGAGCGCCTCGGAGGGCGTTTCCTCCGGATCGTCGGGCATGATGTACGGCTTGGAGACGCGCGGTTCGCCGGGCTTGCTGCCCGCGTTGTCCGCCGCTTCAGAAAATTCCTTCTGGCCGTCTTTGTCGGTCATCACGCTTCCACTGTCTGATTGAACTGATTGAGGGGTGTTCTTGTTGGCATATCGTCGTTTGGCCGCCAAAATCAAGCGCAGCCGCCAGTCCAAAATACCTATTTGCCGAGCATCTGGCTGACGATGCGCGCGGCATAGTCCACCATCGGGATGACGCGCGCGTAGTTCAGCCGCGTCGGACCGATCACGCCGAGCACGCCGACGATACGGCCGGAACTATCGCGATAGGGCGCGGTGATGGTCGAGGAGCCCGACAGCGAAAACAGCTTGTTCTCCGAGCCGATGAAAATCCGCACGCCGTCGCCACGTTCGGCGAGGCCCAGCAGGTCGGCGACGCCCTTCTTGGTTTCCAGATCATCGAACAACAGGCGCACGCGCTCGAGATCTTCCATGGCGTGAAGATCTTCGAGCAGGTTGGCATGGCCGCGCACGATCAGGCGGCGTTCGTCGGTCGAGCCGCCCGACCATGAGGCGACGCCCGCCGAAATGATCTTCTGCGTGAGCTGATCGAGCTCGTTGCGGCTTTGCGCCAGCGCCGCTTCGAGATCGGCGCGCGCTTCGCTCAACGTGCGGCCGCGGATGCGGGCGTTGAGGAAGTTCGAGGCCTCCACCAAGACCGAGGACGGCACGCCCGGCGGCAGCGGCAGAATGCGGTTTTCGATCTGCCCGTCTTCCGACACCAGCACGACCAGCGCCTGTTCCGGCTCAAGCCGCACGAATTCGATGTGCTTCAGCCGCGCGTTGGACTTGCCCGTCAGCACCACGGCGGCGGCGCGGGTCAGGCCAGAGAGCCGCGTCATCGCATCGCTCAGCGTCGCCTCGATCGACTGCTGCTTGCCGATGGCGGCGAGCTGCGCCTGAATCGATTGCCGCTCGGATTCGGTGAGGTCCCCGACCTGCATCAGCGCGTCGACGAAGAAACGCAGACCGAGATCGGTCGGCAGACGGCCGGCGGAGGTGTGCGGCGCGTAGATCAGGCCGAGATGTTCGAGATCCGCCATGACGTTGCGCACCGAGGCCGGCGACAGCGGCACCGAGATCATGCGCGAAATGTTACGCGAGCCAACCGGCTCGCCGGTGGCGAGATAGTTCTCGACAATTTGCCGAAAAATATCGCGCGAGCGCTCGTTAAGCTGGGACAGCGCCGCGCTCGGCGTGATCAGCGAGTCTTTCGGGTCGTGATGCGACAACCATGTCTCCTGTGGAAGCATCAATCTAATCCGGGGCTTAATGTGTTCCCCCCGCGCGCGGCTGACAAGCACCTTGATGCCTTTCGGCCTTGCCGCGCGCGGCGCACCCTCCTAAAAGCAGCCCCAAGATCCTTCCTGCTTTTTTGGAGAGAAATATGCGTCCCAGCGGCCGCGCGCCCGACGAACTGCGCCCCGTCTCGCTCGAGCGCGGCGTGGTGAAATACGCCGAAGGTTCCTGCATGGTGAAATTCGGCGACACCCATGTGCTCGTCACCGCGACGCTGGAGGAACGGCTGCCGCCGTGGCTCAAGGGCCAGGGTCGCGGCTGGGTCACCGCCGAATACGGTATGCTGCCGCGTGCCACCCATGATCGCGTCCGCCGCGAGGCCTCCGCCGGCAAGCAGAGCGGCCGCACCGTCGAAATCCAGCGGCTGATCGGCCGTTCGCTGCGCACCACCGTCGATCTCGTTGCGCTCGGCGAACGCCAGATCACCGTTGACTGTGACGTGATCCAGGCCGACGGCGGCACCCGCACCGCCTCCATCACCGGCGCGTGGGTTGCGCTCGCCGATTGCCTGCAATGGATGAAGGCGCGCAACATGCTCAAATCCGATAACGTGCTGCGCGATAACGTCGCCGCAATCTCCTGCGGCATCTACAACGGCACGCCCGTGCTCGATCTCGACTACGCCGAGGATTCGGAAGCGGAAACCGACGCCAATTTCGTCATGACCGGCGACGGCCGCCTCGTCGAGGTGCAGGGCACCGCCGAGCGGACGCCGTTCTCGCAGGACGAGTTCCTCAAGCTGATGGCGCTCGCGCAGAACGGCATCGGCCGTCTCGTCGAGTTGCAGAAGATCGCGATGGCTTAATGTCCGACCACCGCAAGATCACAGGCCGCCTTGTCATCGCGACCCACAATTCCGGCAAGCTTGCCGAGATGCGCGAACTGCTCGCGCCTTACGGCATCGAGGCAGTGTCCGCGGGCGAACTGAATCTGCCGGAGCCAGACGAGACCGGCACGACGTTTGTTGCCAACGCGCGGATCAAGGCGGAAGCTGCTGCGAAGGCAACCGGACTTCCCGCCTTCGCCGATGATTCCGGCCTGTGCGTCGATGCGCTCGACAGCCAGCCAGGCATTTATTCGGCGCGCTGGGCCGGACCGTCCAAAGATTTCATGGCGGCGATGACACAGATCGAGCGGCTGTTGCAGGAGCGCGGCGCGACCGAGCCTACAGAACGCAAAGCGCAGTTCGTATCCGCGCTGTGCGTGGCGTGGCCGGACGGACATCTTGAAGAAGTGGAAGAGCGTGTCGAGGGCCAGATGGTCTGGCCGCCGCGCGGCGATGCGGGCTTCGGCTACGACCCGGCATTTCTGCCGGACGGCCACACCCGCACCTTTGGCGAGATGACGAGCATCGAGAAGCACGGACTGCCGCCGCTTGGCCTCGGCCTGTCGCACCGCGCGAAGGCGTTCGTGAAGCTCGCGGAGATCAGCCTTGCACGCTGACGCGCAAAATGCCTTCGGCGTTTACGTGCACTGGCCGTTCTGCCTGTCGAAATGTCCGTATTGCGACTTCAACAGCCACGTCCGCCATACCGCGATCGACGAGGAGCGTTTTGCCCGCGCCTTTGCGCGCGAGATCGCAACCACGGCGGCGCGGGTTCCCGGCCGCACCGTAACCTCGATCTTTCTCGGCGGCGGCACGCCGTCGTTGATGAAGCCGCAGACGGTCGGCGCGATTCTCGACGCCATTGGCGAGCACTGGAACGTCGCCGGCAATGTCGAGGTCTCGCTTGAAGCGAATCCGACCAGCGTCGAGGCAACCCGCTTCGCGGGCTATCGCGCGGCGGGCGTCAACCGCGTTTCGCTCGGCGTACAAGCGCTCGACGATGCTTCACTGAAGGCGCTGGGCCGTTTGCACAGCGCCCGCGAGGCGCTCGATGCGGTTGCGATCGCGCGCGGCGCCTTCGACCGTTATTCGTTCGACCTGATCTACGCGCGCCCTGACCAGAGCGCTGCTGCATGGACGCAGGAACTCAATCTCGCGATCTCGGAAGCGGCCGAGCATCTGTCGCTCTACCAACTGACCATCGAGGAAGGCACGCCGTTCTTCGGCCTGCACCGCGCGGGCAAACTCAAGACGCCCGATGAAGACCTCGCGCGCGCACTCTATGACGTGACGCAAGACGTCTGCGCAACGCACGGCCTTCCGGCCTACGAGATTTCCAACCACGCGCGCCCCGGTGCGGAGTGCCGCCACAACCTCGTTTACTGGCGCGGCCAGGAATATGCTGGCATCGGTCCCGGCGCGCATGGACGGCTCGACATCGGCGGCATCCGCCACGCGACCGCGACCGACAAGCGCCCGGAAGCATGGCTCCTGCGCGTCGAGGAGGACGGCCACGGCCTCGCCAGCGACGACCTGCTCGACAGCGAACAGCGCGCCGACGAATTTCTGCTGATGGGCCTGCGGCTCGCGGAAGGCATCGATCCGAAGCGCTATGCGGCCCTCGCCGGACGCCCGCTCGATCCGCACCGCATCGCCGCGCTGAAGGACGACGGTGCCATCGTCATGGACGACAACGGACGGCTGCGCGTGACGCAAGACGGCTTTCCGCTGCTCGACGCCGTCGTCGCCGATCTCGCGGCGTAATAGAAAAATTACGCTCCGAAACTCTTCGGCGAAGCCGATGCGATCTGACCGCCGCCCGCCGCGACGCGCAGCACGGCAAGGCCGCGCTCGTTGGTGCCGTTGGAGCGAAACCGAAACAGTCCGTCGATGCCGGTGAAGCCCGACACGTTCGTCAGGACTTCGGCTGAGAAGCGTGGGCCGCCAGAATTAACGCGTGACAATGCAGCGACGAGCGCCACCGCATCATAGGCGAGCGTCGCGGTGCGCACCGGGTCCTGCCCGTATTTGCCGCGATAGCGCTTGGCGAACGCGCGATAGCCTGACGGATCGGGCGCGGCGTAGTAGCCGCCCTGCAGATGAGAATCGGCGAACACTTTCGGATTGTCCCACAACCCGGTGCCGAGCAACTGCACGCGCTTGAGGTCCGCGCCGGCGCCAGCGAGTTGCGCGGACAATTGCACCAGCACGTCGCCGTCATCGGCGAGCAGCAGCGCGTCGGCGCCGCCGAGCCCCTGCGCGACGTTGCGCACGGCGTTCTGCATCTGGTTGGGATCGGTCGTGTATTTCTCAAAGGCGACGATCCGCGCACCCTTGCCGGCCACCGCCTGCTTGAAGGTGGCTTCGACGACATTGCCGTAGGCATTTTCCGGCAGCAGCGCCGCGAAGGATCGTTTGCCGGTACCGAAGGAGTAATCTGTAATCCGATTGACGTCGGTTTCCGGCAGGAAACTCAGCAGATAAACGCCCTGCCCGGCAACGCTGGCATCGGTGGAAAATGCGATCACCGGAATATTGCGCGCGCGAGCCTGCTGCGCCACGCCCGCGACCGAAAGTCCGAACAGCGGGCCGAGAATGATTTCCGCGCCTTCGCCGATCGCCTGTTGGGCCGCCTGCTGCGCGCCCTGTGGAGTGCCGGCGTCGTCCTTGATGAGAAGCTGGAGATCTGGGTTCTGGAATTCCGCCAGCGCCATTTCGGCGGCGTTCTTCATCGAGTTGCCCGCAATGCCGGCATTGCCAGCACCCGACAACGGCAGGATCAGGCCGACCTTGACCTGTCCCTTGCCGACGGCGACGGCCTCCTGCGGCGGGCCTGACGGACCCGGCGGCGGCTGGTCGTTGCCGGTGAGGCCCGACATCCCGGCGCATCCGGCCAGAAGCGGCGCGCCCAGAATCAACCCGACGGCGCTGCGGCGGGTGGTCAACAGACTGGCTTTCGGAGGATGGGTCGGGACCGTCATCAATTCTCTTTCGGACCGGCTCCTTGATCGGCCCGGACACCATGACGGACCGATCTGGAGGCGAATTCAGACTTCTTGACGGCCACCATAGGGGAAAACGAACAATTTGTGACCCCGCGAATTCCCGACTCTGGATGGTTCATTCCTTGCGCATGCCGCAAGACGATCGCACGCGGAGCGGCTACACTGATCCGATGCCGCCTCGTTCATCTCCGCGTCCGGATACCGACACCGCCGCAGTTCCGCGTCAGATTCTTGTGGCGGGACACGCCATCACTGTTTCAAAGGCACCGCCGGGGCTGCACATCGCCGCCACGCCGATCGGCAATCTCGGCGACATCACGCTGCGCGCGCTGGAAACACTGGCGGGCAGCGACGTGATCTGCTGCGAGGACACCCGCGTTACCCGCAAGCTGCTCGACCGCTACGGCATCACGACACCGCTGTCGCCCTATCACGAGCACAACGCAGCGGCGATGCGGCCGAAGATTCTCGCCCGTCTCGCACAAGGCGATTCGGTTGCACTAGTGTCGGATGCCGGCACGCCGCTGATTTCCGATCCCGGCTTCAAGCTGGTGCGCGAGGCCTGCGCGGTCGGCCTTGCGGTTCATGCTCTGCCGGGGCCGTCGTCGATTCTCGCGGCGCTGTCGGTCGCGGCGCTGCCAACCGACCGTTTTTTCTTCGAGGGCTTTTTGCCCGCGAAGGAAGGCGCGCGCCGCAACCGCATCAATGAGCTCGCGCGTATCGGCGTCACGCTGGTGCTGTTCGAATCCGGTGCGCGCGTGCAGGATTCGCTGCGCGACCTCGCCGAGATTCTCGGACCACGCGACATCGCGATCTGCCGCGAGATGACCAAGCTGCACGAGGACGTCCGCCGCTTCTCGCTCGCGGACGCTGCAGCACAGGCCGAGCGACTGGAGACGCGCGGCGAATTCGTGCTGGTGATCGGCCCGCCATCCGAAGAAACCGGACGCATGAGCGAGGATCAGCTCGACATGCTTCTGCGCGAGCAGCTTGCGCATGGCAGCGTCAAGGATGCCGTCGCCGCAGCCGTCGAACTGTCGGGCCACCCGCGCCGCGAGGTCTATGCCCGCGCGCTGGCGCTCGCCCACAAGGACGAGCCCGAATGAGCGCGCCTTCCGAAAACCCCGCCACGAATGCCGAGCGCGTCACCGCGTTTCAGACCGGCCTCTCCGCCGAGCGGCGCGCCTGTCTTTATCTCACCGCGAAAGGATACCGCATCCTGGCGCGGCGCTACCGCACGCCGCATGGCGAGATCGACGTGGTAGCGAAGCGGCGCGCGACGCTGGTGTTCGCCGAGGTCAAGGCACGCAACACGCTCGACGATGCCGCCCATAGCGTCACGCCGCGCCAGCAGCAGCGCATCGCCACGGCCGCTTCGCTATGGCTTGCCGCGCATCCCGACCATGCAAATCTGGATTGCCGTTTCGACGTGATATTGATTGCGCCAAGGCGGCTTCCACGCCATCTGGAAGCAGCGTTCGAGACTTCCTCTTTCTAATTCCTGATTTCCATCCCACAGCCGGACCGACCATGACCTTGAAAGTTGCCGTTCAGATGGACCCGATCGCGCGCATCAACGTGCGCGGCGATTCGACCTTCGCAATGCTGCTGGAAGCGCAAAAGCGCGGGCACCAATTGTTCTATTACACGCCCGAACGTCTCTCACTGTCGGGCAAGGATGTGGTGGCATTCGTGCAGCCGCTTACCGTACGCGATGAGCCCGGTAATCATTTCACGCTCGGCGACGCCAGGCGTACCGCACTCGAATCCTTCGATGTGGTGTTGCTGAGACAGGACCCACCGTTCGATCTCGCTTATGTCACGACGACCCATCTGCTCGAGCGCATTCACCCCAAGACACTGGTGGTGAACGATCCCGCGAGTGTGCGCGACGCTCCGGAAAAAATCTTCGTGATGGAATTTTCCGACCTGATGACGCCGACGCTGATCTCGCGCGACAAGGAGGAGATCGAACTGTTCCGCAAGGCGCATGGCGACGTGGTGTTCAAGCCGCTCTACGGCCACGGCGGCGCAGCCGTCTTCCGTATCGCCGCACAGGACATGAATTTCGGCTCGCTCTACGATCTGTTCTCGATCACCTTCCGCGAACCGTGGGTGGTGCAGAAATTCCTGCCCGGCGTGAAGGCCGGCGACAAGCGCATCATTCTGGTGGACGGCGAATTCGCCGGCGCGGTCAACCGCGTCCCCGCGCCCGACGACCTGCGCTCCAACATGGTGCGCGGCGGCGCCGCCAAGGCGACCGACCTCACCCCGCGCGAGCGTGAAATCTGCGAACGCGTCGGTCCCAGCCTGAAGGAGAAGGGCCTGTTGTTCGTCGGCCTCGACGTGATCGACGGCCACCTCACCGAGATCAACGTCACCTCGCCGACCGGCATCCGCGCCATCGCCAACCTTGGCGGGCCGGACGTCGCCGCTCACATCTGGAACGCCATCGAGGCCCGGCGACGGTAATGTTTTCCGTTCCACTTTAAGGAATTACTGACGATCGTCTGCCAAATTGACGCGGCCTTTACCCTGGTTTCATTGCAGGTAAGCGGCACCGTTTTTATTTGCAGATTGTCGGTTCATGTCCCTCGAAGTTTTCAGTGGCACATCGATCCCGCGCGAGCTCACGACAGCCGCGATGGAATTCCTGTGGGCCAAATGGAAAACCCTGCATGCCACCGGCGACCTGACGCTGCAGCGCCTGACCGAGGAATCGAGTTTTCCGCTGCGCGAGCACCTCGTCTTCCTGATGACCACGGGCGACGACTTCGTCTACACCTATGTCGGCGAAGCCGTGAAGAAGGCGATCGGCCGGGACCGTGCGGGACTGCTGTTATCCGCCAGCGGCAATCCGATGAGTTGCGAATACGCGCAGGTCTATCGCAAGGTCGCCGACAGCCTGATTCCTGCATGCCTGCGCTACACGCTGCCGACCACGCAGAACGGCAAGATCTGGCAGCGCCTGGTGTTGCCGGTGCCGATCGCCGAAGCTGCCGTCTGCATCGTGGTCTATTCCGAACTGATCGATCACCACCGGGAAGTCTACGACCAGCTTTTCAAGACCGCGCCCGATGCCATGGTGGTAGCCTGCCCGATTGCCAACGATGTTGGCCACACCAAAGACGGCTGGGTCATCATGATGAACGACCGCGCCCGCGAGATGCTGAACTTCACGGGTAGCATCGGCAATCTGCGCCTGTCGCAGGTACCCCAATTTGCCAGGATCGATGTCTGGGGCCGTCTCTACGGCCCCAAGGCCGCCCAAGGGACGGTTCCGATTTCCACGCCCGACTTCGACATCGAGCTGATGCGCTTTCCGCATGTCTTCGGCCTCAAGCTGCGGCCTCGGATGCCGGAACGCATCATCGAACATGTGACTCTGGCGCCTGCTCTGGGCTGACGCTTTCAGGCTACACAATCCCCATTTGTTCTTTTAATGTTCTTGCGTTGATCCTCCAAAAGGGTAAGGTTCCACCAGTTCTCCCGTCGAGGTGGGCTCCCGATGGTTCAGCACGTCTCCACCATGGCCTTTGAGGGCATCGAGGCACGCGCCGTCGATGTGCAGGTTCAGGTCGCGCCGGGGCTGCCGGCCTTCACTATCGTCGGGCTGCCGGACAAGGCGGTGTCGGAAGCCCGCGAACGCGTGCGCGCGGCGCTCATCGCCTCAGGCCTTGCGCTGCCGGCACGGCGCATCACCGTCAATCTCGCGCCAGCCGATCTGCCGAAGGAAGGCAGCCATTACGATTTGCCGATCGCGCTCGGCCTGATGGCGGCGATCGGCGCGATTCCCACCGACGCTTTGTCGAATTTCACCGTGCTCGGCGAGCTTGGTCTCGACGGCTCGATTGCACCGGTGGCGGGCGTCCTGCCTGCCGCGATCGGTGCCAATGCGCGCGACTACGGCCTGATCTGCCCGGCGGCCTGCGGCGCGGAAGCAGCGTGGGCCAGCCCCGATCTCGAAATTATCGCGGCAAGCTCGCTGATCCAGATCGCCAACCACTTCAAGGGCACACAGGTGCTCGCACGCCCCGAACCAAAGATCGCGGAGCAGATGGGCGAGACGCTCGATCTGCGCGACATCAAGGGCCAGGAAAGTGCCAAGCGCGCGCTGGAAATCGCCGCCGCCGGAGGACATCACCTTCTGATGATCGGCGCGCCCGGCGCGGGCAAGTCGATGCTCGCCGCGCGGCTGCCTTCGATCCTGCCGCCGCTGTCGCCATCCGAACTTCTGGACATCTCGATGATCGCCTCCGTCGCGGGGTTGCTCGACGGCGGCGCATTGACTTCAAAGCGGCCGTTCCGCACGCCGCATCACTCCGCAAGCATGGCAGCCCTGACCGGCGGTGGAATGCGCGCGAAGCCCGGCGAGATTTCGCTCGCCCATCACGGCGTGCTGTTTCTCGACGAACTGCCCGAATTCGACGCGCGCGTGCTCGATTCGCTGCGCCAGCCGCTCGAGAACGGCGAAGTCTCGGTGTCGCGCGCCAATCACCGCCTGACCTATCCCGCGCGCTTCATGCTGGTGGCAGCGATGAATCCCTGCCGCTGCGGTCACGCCTATGAACCGGGCTTTTCCTGCAAGCGCGGGCGCATCGACCGTTGCAGCGCCGATTATCAGGCGCGCTTGTCAGGGCCGCTGCTCGACCGCATCGATCTGCGCATCGAAGTGCCTGCCGTGACCGCCGCCGATCTCATTTTACCGCCGCCTGCGGAAGGATCGCGCGAGGTGGCGGCCCGCGTCACCGCCGCACGCGACATTCAGCTCAAGCGTTATGCGGCGCTCGGCCTGCCGCAGATACGCACCAACGCGGAAGCGCCCGCCTCCGTGCTGGAAGAAATCGCAACGCTCGACCAGCAGGGCAGCACACTCCTGCGCGAAGCCGCCGACAGCATGCGGCTGTCCGCGCGCGGCTATCATCGCGTATTGCGGGTGGCGCGCACGCTCGCCGACCTCGACGGCGCGGACCGGATCGGCCGCGTGCATCTCGCCGAGGCGCTGTCGTATCGCGTGCTCGCCGAAGACCTGCAGCGCGCCGCCTGATAACGCGAAAGTAACGATCGCTCTTTACACTTTGCCAACCATGGGCCGCGTTTCGGCCGGTTGTTTTGTAAGCGTTGAGTAGCGTCATGTTGCACTTCCGGATGCTGGCGTCAGCCATCCCCCTTCTCACCGTCGGCGTTCTGGCGGGCGGACAGTTCACCGCCACCTCGCAGCCCTGCATCGCGCTCGGCCGCTCCTCCGTGCAACTCGCCACAGCGCCGTGGCAGCCGCAGCAGCGCGTCTCCTTCACCGACGATGCAGGCCGCGCGACCGTGCGCGTGCAGATCGTCGATCGTCCCGAGCTTGCAGATTTCACGGTCGCCGATGATGTCGACGTCTCCGGCGACGCCGCGCCGACGCGGAAGGGCTGCCCGATCACAGCTGCGACGCGTTACGTCATCGTCGCAAGCCACGAGAAAGCATCCGAACCGATCATCTATCTGTCGGAGCAACCCGGCGATTACCGCCTTTACGTCAATTCGGCCAAGGTCTCGGTTCGCGATGCCGCGGCGCTTCTGATCGGAGCCGCGCCGCGTCCCGGCAAGCTGGTGCTGTCCCAGCTTTAAGACCTCGTTAGCCATCTTTTCATCTCGCGCAATGCGCGCCATCGGCCTCAAGCCATTCGCAAGGGAGCGGCGGCAGTCTTTCGACAGGGCGATCGGGATCACGGAAGCGGGGATGCGGCCATGAGCGGAACGAAGCGTTTGAGGGCACGATTGCGCAGGTTCTCCCGCCGTCATCGCCGGATCGCCAGCACTGTCCGCTTGACGTTGATTTTCTTTGCGACCTTCGGCGCCGGCTACGGCTTCGTGCGCGGCAGCCTTTCGCAATCGGCGGATTACGATCCGCAAGCCTTCGCCATCGGCGTCAGTTTCCTGTTCGCGCTTGCGTGCCTCGCACTCGCCGCCCTGAGCATGCGGATGCGCTGGCTGAAGAAAAGCGTGCGCAAGGTCGCGCTTCACAATGAAGCGCTGATCGACCGCAACTGGGAACTGAAGGAAGCCGAGGAGCGTGCGCGCAATCTGTTCGAATCGCAGAGCGACCTCATCGTGCTGCGCGACGCGAGCCAGCGCCTCACCTTCGTCAACGACACCTTCTGCGCCTATGCGGGCCGCGCGCGCGCGGACCTGATCGGCACAAATTATCTTCTGCCGGTGATCGAACAGGGCGACGACGCCACCGAACCCAACGGCACCCGCGTTCACGACCAGAAGACCCAGACTGCGCTCGGCCCGCGCTGGATCGCCTGGCGGGAAACCCTCGTCCGTCCCCATGCCAATGAGCCGGCGGAATTCCAGTGCGTCGGCCGCGATGTCACCGACCGCACCGAGAGCGAGCACGCACTCGGCCTTGCGCGTGACCACGCAATCTCCGCCAACCGCGCCAAGTCGAAATTTCTCGCGGTCGCCTCGCACGAGATCCGCACGCCGCTCAACGGCATTCTCGGCATGAGCACGCTGCTGCTCGACACCCCGCTTAACCCCGAACAGGCCGTCTACGCCAAAGCCGTGAAGACTTCCGGCGAGGCGCTGATGTCGCTCGTCGAGGAACTGCTCGACTTCTCCAAGATCGAGGCCGGCAAGATCGACCTCGAACACCGCTCCTTCCATCTCGGCGGAATGTTGGAAGAGATCGTCGAACTGCTGGCACCCCGCGCGCAGGCGCGGCAGATCGAGATCGCCTGCTATGTCGACGAACGCCTGCCGCTCGACGTCATGGGCGATGCCGCACGACTGCGGCAGGTGCTGCTCAATCTTGCCAGCAATGCAGTGAAGTTTACCTCGCACGGCGGCGTCGCCTTGATCGTCGAGCCGGGCATCTGGCCGAACGAAATCAGCTTCCTGGTGCGGGACACCGGCATCGGCATTCCGCCGGATGCGCAGCAGCGCATCTTCCGCGAATTCGAACAGGGCGACGAACACATCGCGCAGCAATATGGTGGCTCGGGGCTCGGCCTATCCATCAGCGAGCGCATCGTGCGCCGAATGGGCGGCCGCATCGCGCTGGAAAGCATACCCGGCGAAGGCACGACGTTCGAAGTCTCGATCCCGCTGCAAGCCTCCAACACGTCGTCCTCGACGACATGGACCGCACCGGACCTGGCCGGCAAGGCCGTGATGGTGGTGACACCGCAGACGATCGCTGCCTCGTTGGTGGCACGGCGGCTTGGCCGCTGGGGCGCGCAGATCTGCGAGACATCCGACCTCGCCGTCGCGGAGGCACTGCTGCCCGAGCGCGCCTGGCACGCGATCGTGGTCGATCACACACTCGGCGCCGATGCCGTACGGGCATTCGGCGAGCGTGCGATGTCCCACGCCACGCATCGCCTCGCGATGTTCACGCCCGCCGAGCGCCACGATTTGCGACCTGCTGAAATGGCGGCCTTCACCGGCTATCTCGTCAAGCCGGTGCGCGCGGCGTCGCTCGCCGCACGCCTCACACCGGAAGCGCCACTCGCGCCGGAACTGCCCGACGAGTCCGAGGCGACGCGCACGCCTGCCGCGCCAAAGAAGCTTTCAATCCTCGTTGCAGAGGACAACGAGATCAATGCGCTGCTGATCCGCTCGCTCCTGACCAAACTCGGCCATGAAGCCGTGATCTGCACCAATGGCCACGAGACTCTGGAATCCTGGATCGCAGCGGAAACGGCGGGTGCGCGTTACGACGTGGTGCTGATGGATGTGCAGATGCCCGAACTGAGTGGCATCGAAGCGACGCGGATGATCCGCACCCGCGAATCCGAGCGCGGGCTGTCGCGTACGAAAATCCTGGCGCTGACCGCGAATGCGCTGGTCGAGGATCGCTATGCGTGCTTCGAAGCCGGGATGGACGGCTTCCTCGTCAAGCCGCTCGATCGCGACAAGCTCGCGCAGGCTTTGAGCGAAGTCATTCCCGCACATCTTGCGGCCTGAATCGTCATCGCATTGTCGCATGCGGGCTTGTCCGCCGCTGTCATAAAACCATTGGGCTAGGCGTGCTTAATCCGCCGCGAGACCGCTTCTGATCGATTCGCAGAAGCGCCGCGGGGAAGAAGGATGCGTGGCGACAATGATGCCGGGTTGATACCCGGCCCGATGCAAAACTGGTTCAAGCCCGATCTCGCGCGCACCGCCGCTCTGGCTGCCGCAAACTGGCTGAAACCGGCACGCCGCGGCATCGATATCCTCCGGCCTGATTTCGCAACACCGCGCATCGACACGCTCGGCCGCCTCGGCTCGCTCGAAGTACGGCTCGCCACGTCGCGCGACGACATCAAGCGCGCGCAAAAACTGCGCTACAAGGTTTTCTATCGGGACGGCACGGCGATCGCGGATGCACCGACGCTACTGGCCCGGCGCGACAAGGACGTGTTCGACAAATTCTGCGACCACATCCTTGTCATCGATCACGACGCGCCGCCGACGCGGCGCGGCAAGCAGCCGGTGGTGGGCACCTATCGCCTGCTACGTCAGGAGATCGCGCGGCCTCATGGCGGCTTCTACACCGACGAGGAATTCGACATCTCCGCGCTGATGAAGCATCACGCCAGCATGCGCTTTCTCGAGCTAGGCCGTTCCTGCGTGCTGCCGCCCTATCGCACCAAGCGCACGGTCGAACTGCTCTGGCACGGCATCTGGACCTATGTCCGCCGCCACCGCATGGATGTGATGATCGGCTGCGCGAGCCTGCCCGGCACCGATCCGAACCGCCTGGCGCTGCCGCTGTCGTTCCTGCACCACTATGCAGCCGCGCCGGAGGAATGGCGTGCGCGGGCACATGCCTCACGCTATGTCGAGATGAACCGGATGGCGAAGGACGCCATCGACGCCAAGGCGGCGTTGCGCGAACTGCCGCCGCTCATCAAGGGCTATCTGCGAATCGGCGCGTTCATCGGCGATGGCGCCGTGATCGACCACCAGTTCGGTACCACCGACGTGCTGGTGGTAATGCCGGTCGCGGCCATCGCCTCGCGCTATATCGGCCATTTCGGCCAGGACGCGAGCCGCCACGCGGCCTGACTCAAAGCCGCCGCAGCGAGACTTTTTCCACCACATGCTCGCTGCCCTTCTTCAGAATCAGCGTCGCGCGCGGCCGCGTCGGCAGCACGTTTTCATGCAGATTGACGAGGTTGGTCTTGTTCCAGATCGACAGCGCCTTCTTGCGTGCGTCCTCGTCGTTCAAACTTGCGTAGCGGTTGAAGTAGGAGCGCGGGTCGTTGAACGCGGTGTCGCGCAGTTTCAGAAAGCGTTCGACATACCATTCGCGCAAAATGTCTTCATCGGCGTCGATGTAAACGGAGAAGTCGAAGAAGTCGGACACGAACGGCACCGCCTCGCCGTCAGCCGGCAGGCGGCCGGTCTGCAGCACGTTCAGCCCCTCGACGATCAGGATATCGGGCTGATCGATCTCGATGGTCTGGTTCGGCACGATATCGTAGGTCAGATGCGAATAGACCGGCGCGCGCACGCCGCGGCGTCCGGCCTTGATGTCGGACAGAAAAGCCAGCAGTGCGCCGAGATTGTAGCTTTCGGGAAAGCCCTTCTTGACCATCAGCCCTTCGCGCTCGAGATACGCGTTGGGATGCAGGAAGCCATCGGTGGTGACGAGATCGACCTTCGGCTTCGGCGACCAGCGCGCCAGCAATGCCTGCAGCACGCGCGCGGTGGTCGATTTGCCGACCGCCACCGAGCCCGCGACTCCGATGATGTAGGGCATCTTGCGGTCGCGGATGCGCAGGAAGCGCCGTTCCGACTCGAACAGCCGCTGCGCCGCGCTGACGTAATAGGAGAGCAACCGCGACAGCGGCAGATAGATTTCCTCGACCTCCTTGATGTCGAGGCGATCGAGCATCGAGTGCATCCGCTCGATCTCCGCCGCCTTCAACGTCATCGGCGTATCGTCACGCAGTTTCGCCCATTGCGCGCGCGTGAACGACCGATAAGGATCGTATTTCTGTAGTTCGGCCCCCGTCGTCATGGCCCCGGTCTCTTTTCTCTCTCATTCCGTAACGGCGAGCCGCGACGGATACGCAAACAAGTTTGGCGCGCTTCACTCAGCCTTGCGCGACGCCTTTTCTTCCAGTCCCGACATCTGCGTGCGGCGCGCGAGTTCGGCCTCGACTTCCGACAGCGCGACGCCGCGCGATTTCAACAACACCAGCAGATGGAAAATCAGATCGGCGCTTTCGGCGATCACATGCTCGCGCGCGCCGTCGCTCTCGACCGCCGCGATCACAACCTCGATCGCTTCCTCGCCGAGCTTCTTGGCGCAATGCTCAGGCCCCTTGTCCAGCAGCTTGCGCGTATAGGACACCTCTCCGCTGGAGGCGGCGCGGGCATCGATGATGCCGACCAGATCGTGAATGGTGAAACCGCTCATCGCGTTGTCCTTGGGGCTTTCCGGGCTTCCTGTTGCCTCATTATATCGCCTGCCGGTCTAGCAAAGACCCGACGGCACTTACGGGTCAAGCCGCATCGGTAGTCCGGCGCGAGCCATATGCTCCTTGGCCTGCCGGATGGTGAATTCGCCGAAATGGAAGATCGAGGCAGCAAGCACGGCCGTGGCATGACCCGAACGGACGCCCTCCACCAGATGATCGAGATTGCCGACGCCGCCAGAGGCGATCACCGGCACGGAGATGCTGTCGGCGATCTGCCGGGTGAGCGGAATATCGAATCCCTGCCGCGTGCCGTCGCGATCCATCGAGGTCAGCAGGATTTCGCCCGCGCCGAGCGATACGACTTCCTGCGCGTACTCGATCGCATCGATGCCGGTCGCCTTGCGACCACCATGCGTGAAGATTTCCCAGCGTTCGGAATTGCCCGCGCGCGGCACGCGCTTGGCGTCGATCGCGACCACGATGCACTGGTTGCCGAACTTCTCTGCCGCCTCCTTCACGAATTCGCGGCGACTGACGGCGGCGGAGTTGATCGACACCTTGTCGGCACCGTGATTGAGCAGCGTGCGGATGTCGTCCACCGTGCGCACGCCGCCACCCACCGTGACCGGCATGAAGCAGGCTTCCGCCGTGCGCTTCACCACGTCGAGAATGGTGCCGCGATTCTCGTGCGTCGCGGTGATGTCGAGAAAACAAAGCTCGTCCGCGCCCGCCGCGTCATAGGCGATTGCAGCCTCCACCGGATCGCCGGCATCGCGCAGATCGACGAAATTGACGCCCTTGACGACACGGCCGTCCTTGACGTCGAGACAGGGAATGACGCGGGCCTTGAACATCAGACCGCCTTTGCCGTCGCGATCAGGGCGAGCGCCTCTGCCGGATCGATCCGCCCGTCATAAAGAGCGCGGCCGGAAATCGCGCCTTCGAGCTTTTTTGCGCGCGGCGTGAGCAACGCCTTGACGTCATCGATGGAGGCGAGACCGCCCGAGGCAATCACCGGAATCGAAATGGCGTCTGCCAGCGCAATCGTCGCGTCGAGGTTGAGGCCCTTGAGCAGGCCGTCCCGCGCAATATCCGTGAAGATGATGGCGGCGACGCCCGCATCCTCGAACCGCTGCGCGATCTCGAGCGCAGTGACGGTCGAGGTTTCGGCCCAACCTTCCACCGCGACCTTGCCGTCGCGTGCATCGAGCCCGACCGCGACACGGCCGGGATATTTTTTCGCGGCCTCCTTGACGAAAGCCGGATCGCGCACCGCGGCAGTGCCGATGATGACGCGCGCGATGCCCTTCTCCAGCCAGGCTTCAAGCGTGGCCATGTCGCGAATGCCGCCGCCGAGCTGCACCGGCATCTTCACCACTTTGAGAATCGCCTCGACCGCCTGCGCGTTCTGCGGCTTGCCTGCAAACGCGCCGTCGAGGTCGACGATGTGCAGATATTCGAATCCCTGACGCTCGAAGGTCGCCGCCTGCGCGGCCGGATCGAGGTTGAACACGGTGGCGCGCGCCATGTCGCCCTGCTGCAGGCGGACGCACTGGCCGTTCTTAAGGTCGATGGCTGGAAAGAGGATCACGGCTTCCACTTCAGAAAATTGGCAATCAGAGCGAGACCGAAACGCTGGCTCTTCTCGGGATGAAACTGCGTGCCGAACATCGTGTCCTTGGCGACGATCGCAGTGAGCGGCCCGCCATAATCGGCGCGCGCAATCACATCGCCCTCGTTCGCGGCATTGAGGTGATAGGAGTGCACGAAATAGGCGTGGCGGCCTTTGTCTCCGAGCGGCAATTTTTCCAGCACCGGATGCTCGCGCAACAGATCCAGCGTATTCCAGCCCATGTGCGGAATCTTCAGGTTCTCATCGCGCGGCGCGATCTTTTCGACATCGCCGGAAATCCAGTCGAGCCCCGGCGTCGTCACGTATTCCTTGCCCTGCGTCGCCATCAACTGCATGCCGACGCAGATGCCGAAGAACGGCCGAGCCTTGCCGCGCACCGCCTGCGTCATCGCATCGACCATGCCGTCGAGCGCATTGAGGCCCTTGCGGCAGTCGGCGAACGCGCCGACGCCCGGCAGCACGATACGGTCGGCACGATAGACCGCCTCCGGATCGCGGGTGACGACGACCTTCTCCGGCAATTCGAGCGCGCGCGCGGCACGCTCGAAGGCTTTCGCCGCCGAGTGCAGATTGCCGGACCCGTAATCGATAAGAGCAACCGTCACCGCGAACCGTCCGGCATCGGAAAGAAACCTGCCGCATCATGCGCAACGATGGAAGACCGCGGCATCGGCACCGAAGATGATGTCTTTGCCGGATAGGCAAAACTGTCGAACGAGGCACGCTCGAAGAACCGCCGCTCGGCGGCTTCCTCGTCGTCGGCCGCAACAAGGCCGATCTGCTGCCACTTGCGCCGCGACAGCGTCCAGCGACGCAGCGAACCTGCTTCAGTCCCGAGGAACAGCGCGATCACCAGCATCACCGCGAAATGCGCAAAACTCGACGCATGCGTGAGCCGCAGCACGATTTCCGCCGCGATCTGCACCACGATATAACCGAGCAGCACCAACCACAGCCGGCGATAGATCAGCCAGATGAAGCCGAGCAGGAAAGCCCAGACGTGGAAGCCGTCGCGCACGAATACGACCTTTTCCGGCGCGGCACGGAAGTCGGCGCCGAGGCTTTTCGGGGCGTGGACGGTGTAAACCGGCATCGAACCTCTCCGGCGGCGCGCTTTTAGCGCTAGCCGCCCAACTGACCCTTGGTCGAGGGCACCGCGCCGTTGGCGCGCGGATCAATCGCGACCGCGGCACGCAGCGCACGCGCGAGCCCCTTGAAGCACGACTCCGAGATGTGATGGCTGTTCTCGCCATACAAGGTCTCGACATGCAGCGTGATGCCGGCGTTCATCGCGAACGCGTGGAACCATTCGCGCACCAGCTCGGTGTCGAACTCGCCGATCTTGTCGCGTGGAAACTCCACCCTGAACACCAGCACCGGGCGGCCGGAAATATCGATCACGACGCGCGACAACGTCTCGTCCATCGGAAGGTGCACGCCGGCATAGCGGGTGATGCCCGCCATGTCGCCCAGCGCCTGCTTCACGGCCTGACCGAGCGCGATGCCGACATCCTCGGTGGTGTGGTGGTGGTCGATGTGGAGGTCGCCCTTCGCCTTTACCGTGATGTCGATGCCCGAATGGCGCGCCAAGAGGTCCAGCATGTGGTCGAAGAAACCGATGCCGGTCGCAACGTCGGAGGTGCCGGTGCCGTCAAGATTGACGCTGACGGCGATATCGGTCTCCTTGGTCTTGCGCTTGATCGTGGCCGTGCGCATGAAATCCGCTCCAGAACCCAATTTTGAGCGCCTTTTAACAGGCAGATGACGCCTTCGCTACTGCAACAGTGGCCGGAAAACCTGCCAATCGCTCCTATGGTGACCGGATTTTTCCGGATTCCGGGGTCCCGCAGCCGCCGTTTGCATCCAGGGCGCGCCTTTCCTAAATGGGAGCAGCAGGGGACAGATCATATGCAGAATTCGCAAGCCGAGAGCTGGCACGGCACCACGATCCTCACCGTCCGCAAGGGCGGGAAGGTGGTCGTGGGCGGCGACGGCCAGGTCTCGATCGGCCAGACGATCATCAAATCCAACGCCCGCAAGGTACGGAAGCTCGGCAAGGGCGACGTGATCGGCGGCTTCGCCGGGGCGACCGCCGACGCTTTCACGCTGTTCGAGCGGCTGGAGAGCAAACTCGAGCAATATCCGGGGCAACTGACGCGCGCCTGCGTCGAGCTCGCCAAGGATTGGCGCACGGATCGCTATCTGCGACGACTCGAAGCCATGATGATCGTCGCCGACAAGGATGTCTCGCTGGTGCTCACCGGCACCGGCGACGTGCTCGAGCCCGAGGATGGCATCATCGCGATCGGCTCCGGCGGCAATTATGCACTGGCCGCCGCACGCGCTTTGGCCGATTCCGAACATGAAGCCGAGGCCATCGTGCGCCGCTCGCTCGAGATCGCAGCCGACATCTGCGTTTACACCAACCGCAACTTGACCATCGAAACACTCCTCACATGAGCGCGGCGAAAGTCGCGGCAATTCCTGCCATGGCCGGATTGTCGCCGCGTCACGGTTTCTTTCTCGGCACACTTTTGCTCCTTCTCCAGGCGGCGGCGCTTTACATGATGGGCCGCGTGCCGATCTGCACCTGCGGTTATGTCAAGCTTTGGCACGGCGTGGTGCAGAGTTCGGAGAACTCACAGCACATCGCCGACTGGTATACCTTTTCGCACATCATTCATGGCTTTCTGTTCTATGCCCTGACATGGCTGCTGCTGCCGAAGGCGTCGTGGATCGCCCGGTTGCTGATCGCAATGGTCATCGAAGGCGGCTGGGAACTTCTGGAAAATTCGCCGATCATCATCGAGCGCTACCGTGCGGGCACGATTTCACTGGACTACTACGGCGATAGCATCATCAATTCGGTGTCGGACACGCTGGCAATGGTTCTGGGCTTCGTGTCCGCACGCAAACTGCCGCTCATGGCGACAGTCGCCATCGCTATCCTGTTCGAAGTCGTGGTCGGCCTGCACATCCGGGACAATCTGACGCTGAATATCATCATGCTGATTCACCCGTTTGAGGTAATCAAACAGTGGCAAGGTGGCCCGCCGATCATCTAGCCGCTTGCGAAACCGATCATTCAACCTAATTGAAATGCCATGACCGACTTCTCCCCCCGTGAAATCGTCTCCGAACTCGACCGCTTCATCGTCGGCCAGCACGACGCCAAGCGCTCGGTCGCCATCGCGCTGCGCAATCGCTGGCGTCGGCTGCAACTGACCGGCGCGCTGCGTGAAGAAGTGCTGCCAAAAAACATCCTGATGATCGGACCTACGGGCGTAGGCAAGACCGAGATCGCGCGAAGGCTCGCAAAACTCGCGGGCGCGCCCTTCATCAAGGTGGAAGCCACGAAATTCACCGAAGTCGGCTATGTCGGCCGCGACGTTGAACAGATCGTGCGTGACCTTGTCGATGTCGCCATCGCCCAGACCCGCGAGAAGAAGCGCAAGGATGTCGAGGCGCGGGCCGAATTGGCCGCCGAGGAACGTGTGCTCGACGCGCTGGTCGGCGCCAATGCCTCTGCCAGCACGCGGGATTCATTCCGCCGCAGGCTGCGCGCGGGCGAACTCAACGACAAGGAAATCGAGGTCGAGACGCAGGCGGGCGGCGGCCCCTCGATGTTCGAAATTCCCGGCATGCCCGGCGCGCAGATGGGTGCAATCTCGCTCGGCGACATTTTCGGCAAGATGGGCGGCCGCACCAAGACACGGAAGCTCACGGTTGCCGATTCCCACGAAGTGCTGGTCAACGAGGAATCCGACAAGCTGCTCGACGACGAGGCGCTGACGCGCGACGCCATTCATGTGGTTGAGAACAACGGTATCGTGTTCCTCGACGAGATCGACAAGATCTGCGTGCGCGAAGGCGCGCGCACCGGCGACGTGTCGCGTGAAGGCGTGCAGCGTGATCTGCTGCCGCTGATCGAGGGCACTACCGTCTCCACCAAGCACGGCCCGGTGAAGACCGACCACATCCTGTTCATCGCCTCGGGCGCATTCCACATCGCCAAGCCGTCCGATCTGCTGCCGGAATTGCAGGGTCGCCTGCCGATCCGCGTCGAACTGCAGGCACTCGCGCGTGACGATCTCCGCCGCATCCTCACCGAGCCGGAAGGCTCGCTCATCAAGCAGTATGTTGCGCTGATGGCCACCGAGGGCGTGACGCTTGACATCACCGATGAGGCCATCGACGCGCTGGCCGACGTCGCCGTTGCGGTGAATGCGAGCGTGGAGAACATCGGCGCGCGCAGGCTGCAGACGGTGATGGAGCGTGTGTTGGACGAGGCTTCGTTCCACGCGCCCGACATGCAGGGACAGACCGTGACCATCGATGCGGAATACGTGCAGAAGCACATCGGCGATCTGGCGAAGAACATCGATCTGTCGCGCTTCATCCTGTGAGGTTCAGCGCGCTCGCCGCAGCCGCACATACAGCGCGCCCGCGCCGCCATGGCCGATGGAAGCTTCCTCGAAGCCGACGACAAGCGAGCGGAATTCCGGCAGGCCGAGCCATTCCGGCACCTGACGCCGCAACACACCGCGCTCGGACTCGAGCGCGCCACTGCGGCCCTTGCCGGTGATGACCAGCACGAAGGTCAGCCCGTCTTCGCTTGCGCGCGACAGAAAGCCGATCAGCGCGCGATGCGCGCGCGCCTGCGTCATCCCATGAAGATCGAGCCGCGCCTCGATCTCCTTGCGGCCGCGCGCGAGGTGAGACCGCTCGCGCCGCCCGAGCGCGACCAATGGCGGTGGTGCATTTTTCGGACGTGACGCGACCGTTATCTGTTTTGCTGGAGCGCTTGAACGAACCGAACCCGCAGTCGTTTTTTCGGCGGCAGCTTCCTCGTTCGCCTGCACAGCGATTTCTAGCGCCTCCGTCTTCGTCTTGGGCCGCCGGCGCAGCGGCTTGATCTGTTTCGTCACCGTCTCCCATAGCGCCCGCTCCTCGGAATCGAGGGCACGGCGCCGTCGTGACGGCGGCGGCGACAGATCCGGCGGGCGCACGCGCTTCATGAATTCTCCGCATGGCGGCGGCCGCGCCGTTTCGGCTTCGGCTTCTCCTCGGCCGGGCGTGCATCGGGCAGCGGCACAGTTCGGCCACGCGCGACCGGATCGAGCGATTTCGGCAGCAGGATCGTGAAGCGCGCCGCGTTCTTGATACGGCCCGCGATCTTGCCCGCCTCCTGGCCTGCGCCGAAATAAAGATCGGCGCGCGCAGGGCCGACAATCGCCGAGCCGGTATCCTGCGCGATCATCAGACGGCGGAACGGCGTGTTCGAGGTGTCGCTTTCAATCGGCAGATCGCCGTCGATGAAGAACGGTGTGCCGTAGACATGCAGCGCCTTGTCGACGGCAATCGAACGCCCTGCCGTGAGCGGCACGCCCTGCGCGCCGACGGCTTCGTCGTCCGCCTTCAGCGGCACCTCGTGGAAAAAGATGTAGGAGCGATTCTGCCGTCGCAGCTCATCGGCCGCGCCGGGATTCTGCTCCATATATTCGCGAATGCGCTGCATCGACATCTGGTCTTTGGGGATGATGTTGCGTTCGATCAGAACGCGACCGATCGGCGTATACGGAAAACCATTATGCGAATCGTAATTGATCCGCACCATCGATCCGTCCGCGAGCTTGATCCGCGCGGAGCCCTGAATCTGGATGAACAGCAGATCGGTCTGGTTTTTCAACCAGACGATCTCGAGACCGCGTCCGGCAATCGCACCATCCTCGATCTGGGCACGGTCGTAATACGGCACCAGCTTGCGGCGGCCGATCTTGCGAAACACATCGCCTTTGTTCGGCAGGCTCGGCGAGGCCTGATTGTAGCCGCGCACGAACAGGTTCGAGGGCCGGCGATAGACCGGCACGGTGTAGACATCGGTCTTGGTGCGTGAGCCTTCGACGATCGGCTCATAATAACCCGTGACGAAACCTGCATCCTCGCCGAGGCGCGAGAGCGTGACCGGCGCGAAGTGCTCCTCGAAGAACGTACGCGCGGAGGCAACGTCATGCACCTTCGCCTTGCGCGCAGCGAGGCATGGCTCGCGCAAGGCATCGCCCAGAAATTTGTCGGAGGAATCGTCCGGTTTTTTCGGCTTGCGCGCGAGAACCGGCGCACAGCTTGCCCGGAATGTCTTGAACGCCACTAACTGATCGTCGTCGGCCCAGCCGCGCAGATCGCTCCAGTTGACGGGATTGTATTGCACGCCGGGAATGGCGAGTGGCCAGTGGATGCTTTCGGGACGCGGCCTCACATGGTGGGTTGTCGCAACCTCTGGCCAGGCCGAGCGGCGGTGACTGCGAGCATCCGCGACCGCGCTGCATGTCAGAACAACCGCCGCGAACACCAGAGCCGCGGCGGAGCCGTAGGGAAAATGCCCGTCAGTGTCCGCTTTCCGTTCCAACCAGCTTCCAATTCGGATCGCGGGAGGAAACGTCACGTGAGAACGTCCAGACATCGGTGACATCCGTGAGCTTTTCAGGGTTGCCATCGATGACCGCGCCGTCCTTATCGCGCGTGGCGGTGATCATCTGCGAAACAAAGCGCACGGTGAGATGCGCGATCCTGTCACGGACACCGGCGCTGACGAGTTCGGCCTTGTCGATCGAAGCAAACTTCGTCTCGACCTTCTCGCTGCGCTGCTCGCGGCCCTTGATGACGGATTCGAACCCGTCATAGACGTCCGCCGACAACAGATCCTTCAGCGTGCGGTGATCGCCATTGGCGAAAGCCAGCACGATCATCTCGTAGGCGCTCTTGGCGCCGGAGAGGAAATGCTGCGCGTTGAACGCGGGATCGGCGGCAGCGATTTCATCGAGACCGGTCGCCAGTTGCGAATCCGGCGCCGCGATCCCCTTCCAGCGATCACGCGGCGAAACCGGTTCGGCGGAGGGTGCAAGCGTTGCCTGATCGACGGCCGTGCCCGGCATGCGGACGACATTGTTGTCGTTGCCGGTGGGCGCGACATCGCGCGTCACGCGATCATACGGCGGCCGCTCGCTGCCCGTGCGCTGCCCGAGGACGTTGCGCAGCCGCAGGAAAATAAAGACGGCCAGGGCCAAAAAGATGATGGTGTAAATGTCCACGTTACGTCACTTCCGATCTGGCGTGTTCCCGTTCGGGTCCGGGATTATGTAAGCACGAAAGATAGCCGCGCCACCGTCTTTTAAATCCTTAACGTGGCGGCCGTCGGGCTCCCGATTGCGGTAATTGTTGCGATTCTAGCTCAATCCCTCGTCCCCGGCCAAGCTTTTGGCCCCGATTCGGGCAGCCGTCCTTGTCGAGAGCGGCAGCCCTATGATAGCCACTGCGCCCAAACCAGCTTCCCGAAACGAGATTGCAGGAGAGATCGATGACTGACACCAATGCCGCGCCGGCCCAGGCCGCCGCTCCTCCGCAGCTCGGCGTTTTGACGCAATATATCAAGGATCTCTCCTTCGAGAATCCGAATGCGCCTGCCTCATTGTCGCAGCAGGACAAGCAGCCCGAAATCTCAATTCAGATCAATGTCGGCGCCACCAACCTCGGCGGCACCGATTTCGAGGTTCTGCTCGCCATCGAAGGCAAGGCGGCGAGCAACGACAAGGTGCTGTTCGCGTTCGAACTGGCCTATGCTGGCGTGTTCCGGATCGAGAACGTGCCGCAGGACAGCCTGCATCCGTTTGTGATGATCGAATGCCCCCGGCTTTTGTTCCCGTTCGCCCGCGAAATCGTTGCGACCGCGACCCGCAATGGCGGCTTCCCGCCCCTGATGCTCGATCCGGTGGATTTCGTCAGCCTCTATCGCCAGAATATGGCGCGGCAGGCCGAGCAGGCCAAGCCGAACTGAGCGGGACGATATAAGCGAGACAGCAAAAGCGGGCCCGGCGGCCCGCTTTTTTATTCCGCGTCGGAGAATTCCCGCCAGATCGGATTATCACCGAGTGTGGCGACGAAGGCGCGATGCGCTTCGATCTCGTCCGACGTCACGCGCGGCGACAGCGGCGTCTCGCGAACACGCCGCTCGACCTCGACGATTCGGATCGATGTCGTCTGCGTCTCCGCGAGAATGAGCGAGGACTGCCGCGCGCCGATCAGGTCGATATAGACTTCGGCGAGCAGTTCGGCGTCAAGCAGCGCACCGTGCTTGGTGCGGCGCGAATTGTCGATCGCATAGCGCGAGCAAAGATCGTCGAGCCGGTTGGAGACGCCGGGATGCTTGCGGCGCGCCAACAGGAGCGTGTCGACCAGGCGATCCCGCGGAATGGCCTGCCGCTTCAGCCGCTCCAGCTCCATGTTGATGAAGCCGATGTCGAACGAGGCATTGTGAATGATAAGCGGCGCGTCACCGATGAATTCAAGGAACTCGTCCGCCACCGCCACGAACAACGGCTTGTCGGAGAGGAATTCGGACGACAGACCATGCACCGCAAAGGCTTCCTGCGGCATGTCGCGTTCGGGATTGATGTAGACGTGAAAAGTCTGCCCGGTCGGCATGTGATTGAACATCTCGACACAGCCGATTTCAACCAGCCGATCGCCGCGCAGCGCATCGAGGCCGGTGGTTTCGGTATCGAGAACGATTTCGCGCATGCCGCCTATCTCTTGGAAACTTATATATTTTGGAATCAGGATCGCCGTCGCGGCATGGTAGCCACTTTTGCGAGAACGTGGCGGATTTGTTCACGCGCAGAATCAAGCCCGTTCGACGTATCCACCACAAAATCAGCCCGTGCTCGCTTATCGCTATCGCGCATCTGCCGCGCCAGGATCATCTCGAGTTTGGCTTCGGTCATGGTCGGGCGCGACAGGATGCGCTGGCGCTGCACCTCTTCTGGCGCGCTCACAACAAGCACGGCGTCGACGCGGTTTTCGCCGCCGGTCTCGAACAGCAGCGGAATATCGAGCACGGCCACCGGCGCGCCGGCCTGTTCCGCATGCGCGAGGAATTCCTTTTCATGCGCGCGCAGCATCGGATGCACGATCGCCTCGAGCCGCTTCATCGCTTCAGCATTGCCGACGACATGACCTGAAAGCTTTTCGCGGTCGACGCCTTTTGCTCCGGCAGTTCCGGGAAAGGCCTGCTCGATCGCCGCAACGGCTTCGCTCTCGTACAGACGATGCACGGTCGCGTCCGCGTCATAGACCGGCACGCCCAGTTCAGCGAACAACTGCGCCGTGGTGGACTTGCCCATCCCGATCGATCCGGTCAATCCGAGCACAAACATCGGCAAACCTTAAGGCAACGGGGCGAGGCCGATGCCCCGCAGAAAACCGAGCAGCGGCAACAACGGCAGGCCGAGGATCGTGAAGTAATCACCTTCGATCTTCTCGAACAGATGCACGCCCGCACCCTCCAGCTGATAGCCGCCGACGCTCGCGGTCACCGCTTCGCCCGCAAGATCGAGATAGGCCTCAAGCCGCACATCGCTCAAAGACCGCATGGTCATGTGCGCGGTCGAGATGGATTCGAACAGAATCTCATCGCCCTTCACGACCGCCACCGCCGAATGCAATTCGTGCGTTCGCCCGCACAGCGACTTCAATTGTTCGCGCGCCTGCGCCCGATCATCAGCCTTGGCGAAAATTTTTGTCCCGAGCGCCAGGGTTTGATCGGCTCCGATCACGTAGGCGTCGGGATGCGCACGGCCGACATGAAGCGCCTTTTCTTTTGCCAACAAGGCTGCCACCGCCGCCGCATCGCTCAGGCGCGAGGTCTGCTCGATGCCGCGCTCATCAAGATCGGCGGGTAATGCCTCGAAGTTCACTTTCGCCCGACGTAACAAAGCCTGACGCGCAGCACTCTGCGAAGCGAGGATCAAACGAGATGATGGATCGTTCGCCATGCCTTACGAGCGCTGCCGTTGCCGGTCTGCATGGAGCTTCATCACCGCGGCCGCGGTCTCTTCGATCGAACGGCGGGTGACGTCAAGCAGCGGCCAGTCATACCGGGCGCTGAGTTTGCGTGCGAACGCGACTTCTTCCGCAACCGACTGGCGTTCGACATAGGCATCTTCGCCGACCCGGCCGAGACCACCGCCAGCACCCATGCCGAGCAGCCTGTTCTGCCGTACCTGCACCAGACGCTCCGGCGTGGCGTGAAGGCTGACGACAAGCGGCTTTTTCAGCGTTTCGAGCTGCGGAGGAATCGGAATGCCGGGTACCAGCGGCACGTTGGCGGTGCGGATGCCGCGATTGGCGAGATAGATCGAGGTCGGCGTCTTCGACGTGCGCGACACCCCGACCAGCACCACGTCAGCCTCCTCCAGCCCTTCGACATGCTGCCCGTCGTCATGCATCATCGTGTAGTTCAGCGCATCGATGCGCTTGAAGTACTCAGCATTGAGTGTGTGCTGCGCGCCGGCGCGTTTGGAGGTTTCGCGGCCAAGATAGGCGCGGAATAATTCCATCACCGGCCCTATGATCGACAGGCTCGGAATATTGATTTCCTTGCACTTCGCTTCCAGCCGCTCCACCAGATCCTTTTCCAGAAGCGTGAACAGCACGATGCCTGGCGCTTCCTCGATCTCGGCCAGTACGCGGTCGAGCTGCTTCTGGCTGCGCACCAATGGATAGACATGTTCCACGGGCGTGACATTGGAATATTGAGCCGCAACCGCGCGCGCGACCATGATGATGGTCTCGCCGGTCGAATCCGAGATCATGTGCAGATGAAAATAATTATTGGTCGCGGCCGACATTACGCTTCGACCCCCTGCCCGATATTCGTTTCCAGTCTGTGCATTGTTGTGAATCCGTGTGGGCAGATTGGCCAGTTCGTCGCCTGCCTCGAACGGCCTGCGTAAAACACCCCCGGTTGTTCACATCGCTGTTTTCGGGATGCAACCAACCGACCTATAAAAAGTGTAACGGGGTTATGTGGATTTGTCTCGGACAATGGGGCTGGAAAATCCCACCAAGATCTTGCGATGAATACCGTTTTCGTAAAAGCGCAGTAGAGTGCCGGAATCGGGGATAACATTGAGCGGTGTTGAAAACAGCCCGACACAGGGGGGACGGTTTTGAACTGTCGCAATCCACCGTCACTCAGACTCAAACCTTAAGAATCTAAAAGATTGATAAGAGAAGGGGTGGATACGGAAAGCTCCCCTTTTGAAGATCTGTCCGTAACGGTCTTGCAACGGGTTCGTTCCGGAAAATCGTATGATGACCTGTTGCAGGGCGATGGGTTTTTGGCGATATCAGGCTCTCCTCTTCCGACGAAAGCTGTTTCCCATGTATGAGTGGATCAAGGCACTGCACATTCTCGCAGTGATTTCCTGGATGGCCGGGATGCTCTATCTGCCGCGGCTGATGGTCTATCACTGCGCGGCGGAGACTGGTTCGAAACAGTCCGAGACCTTCAAGGTCATGGAGTGGCGGCTTCTGAAGGTCATCATCAACCCGGCGATGGTCGTCACCTGGCTCGCCGGTTTATGGCTGGTCTGGCAGGGCGGCTGGTACATGTCGGGATGGTTTCACGCCAAATTCGCTCTCGTCATCGTGATGTCGGCGATTCATGGCATTCTGGTGCGGCGGGTGAAGGATTTCGCCGCCGACCGCAATACGCACAGCGCCAGATATTTCCGGATTATCAACGAAGTGCCCGCCGTTCTGATGATCGGCATCGTGATTTTGGTAGTGGTAAAGCCATTTTGAGGCTTTTCACGGCTTTCGCCCTGACCTTGATCAGACGACTTGTCCGATTTGCCTGAAGGATATCCTTGCGCGGCAAAGACTGATTTTCTATATTCGTCTCATCCTTCCGAACGCAGGCAGATGTGACGCGTTCCGGTTCTTCCGGTCATCGCATCAAGCTCGAAGCCGCCCGGCACCTTTCTCAGCCAAAGACCTGCGCCAACCGAGACCTTCTTTTCGCATTTCGCAGGCGAAAACCCCCTTTTTCTCTCTACTTCTCATCAGGATACTCCCATGCGGGAAATGAAACTTCAGGACCTCAAGGCCAAGACGCCGGCCGAGCTCGTCTCGTTCGCCGAAGAACTCGGGGTCGAAAACGCCAGCACCATGCGCAAGCAGGAGCTGATGTTTGCCATCCTCAAGCTGCTGGCGAGCCAGGAAACCGACATTATCGGCGAAGGCGTCGTCGAGATCCTCTCCGACGGCTTCGGGTTCCTCCGTTCCTCGGACGCAAACTATCTGCCGGGCCCGGACGACATCTACGTCTCGCCCTCGCAGATCCGCCGCTTCGGTTTGCGCACCGGTGACACCATCGAGGGCCAGATCCGTTCGCCGAAGGAAGGCGAACGCTATTTCGCGCTTCTCAAGGTCAACACCCTCAATTTCGAAGATCCGGAAAAGTCCAAGCACAAGGTCAATTTCGATAACCTGACGCCGCTCTTCCCCGACGAGCGCTTCAAGCTCGAACTCGACGACCCGACCCGTAAGGATCTGTCGCCGCGCGTGATCGACATCGTCGCGCCGATCGGCAAAGGCCAGCGCGCGCTGATCGTTGCGCCGCCACGCACCGGCAAGACGGTGTTGATGCAGAACATCGCCCACGCCATCACCACCAATCATCCGGAATGCTATCTGATCGTGCTTTTGATCGATGAGCGCCCGGAAGAAGTCACCGACATGCAGCGTTCGGTGAAGGGCGAGGTCGTGTCCTCAACGTTCGACGAGCCTGCGGTACGTCACGTTCAGGTCGCGGAAATGGTGATCGAGAAGGCCAAGCGCCTGGTCGAACATGGCCGCGACGTCGTGATCCTGCTCGACTCGATTACCCGCCTCGGCCGCGCCTACAACACGGTCGTGCCGTCTTCGGGCAAGGTGCTGACCGGTGGTGTTGACGCCAACGCCCTGCAGCGTCCGAAGCGCTTCTTCGGTGCAGCTCGTAACATCGAGGAAGGTGGTTCGCTCACGATCATCGCGACCGCGCTGGTCGATACCGGAAGCCGCATGGACGAAGTGATCTTCGAAGAGTTCAAGGGCACCGGCAACTCCGAACTCATCCTCGACCGCAAGGTTTCCGACAAGCGCACCTTTCCGGCAATCGACATCGCCCGTTCCGGCACGCGCAAGGAAGAACTCATCACCGATCCGCAGACGCTCAAGAAGATGTACGTGCTGCGGCGTATCCTCAACCCGATGGGCACGATGGATGCGATCGAGTTCCTGCTCGACAAGCTGCGTTCGACCAAGAACAATTCCGAATTCTTCGATTCGATGAATACCTGAGCGGTGTGCCATCGTTCGGTTTCAAGGCCCGGCCTCGCGCCGGGCCTTTTGTTTTGGCACGACGCATGTCTCCAAACCGCCTGTTAACGGGCCTGCCCTAGCTTTGCAGGCCCTGATCGAGGGCGCGTGGTGACAGAGATTTTAGGCGAGCCTCAGCAAAAAGTGGGCGGACATTGGCCGGTATCGGTCGATCGTGTCCGTGCGCTTGCGCACTGCTGGCTGATCGCGGCTCCCTTGATGTACGCATGGGATCTATGGGGCCAGACGCGCAACGGGCTGACCAATGGTCTTGGCCGTCCGTTCGGGGATGATTTCATCAATTATTGGTCGGGTGCGTGGCTCACCTGGCATGGCCGGATTGCAGACGTCTACAATTTCGAGGTGTTTCATCTCTTCGAGCGCGCGCTGAGCGGTCCGGATCTGCTCTACTATCATTACGGTTACCCGCCGGTGTTGCTGCTGTTGACCGCGCCGCTGGCATTGGTGCCCTATATACCCGGCCTCGCGCTCTGGCTGATCTCGAGCTGGTATGCGTTCTATCGCGCATTGCGGCTTGCCGCGCCGGATATAGCACTGCTGCTGTCGCTGGCTGTCCCGGCGCTGTTCGTCAATGCGCTCGGTGGCCAGAACGGTGCGTGGAGCGCAGCCTTTCTCGGTGGCGGGCTGATGTTGCTGGACCGTCGCCCGATTGTCGCGGGCGTATTGTTCGGCCTTCTGGTTTACAAACCGCATCTCGGCCTGTTGCTGCCGTTTGCGCTGATGGCAGGCCGGCGCTGGACGGCGTTCGCCTCCGCGACGGTTACGGTGATTGCTCTTGTCGGAGCGAGCCTTGTTCTGTTCGGCCGTGCGCCGTGGCTTGCTTACGCCGATAACCTCGCCGTCCTGAAACATTTCATCTTGGAGGACGGCACCGGGGTCTGGCACCGCATGATGTCGGTGTTCGTGATGATGCGCCACTTCGGGTTCAGCGTCGATGCGTCCTACATCGCGCAAGCTGTCAGCGCGGTGATCGCCGCGGCTGTCGTGGCGCGCTCCTGGTGGCGCGACGATCCGATGGAAATCCGTTACGGCCTGCTGGTTCTCGGTACCTGCCTCGTGACGCCTTATCTGCAGGACTACGATCTGGTGGTCGGTGCGTTCGTTGTCGTGTGGCTGCTTACACTGCAACGGCAGGGCGTGATTTCACGCGCGGTAGCGCAGCTGGCGATGGCGGCCATTCTATTGTGGCCGCTGGTCAACGGAGCCGTCGGCAAGATGACCGGATTTGCGCTTGGGCCGTTTGTGATCGCTCCGCTGTTCGTGCTGTTCGCGAGCCGCAAACAGCAGCATCCCGGCGCATTCTAGATTCTCTTTTTCAGCGCGAGATAAAGGTTCGACGAGAACGGCCCGAGATTGAGGCCCGTGGTACCGATCTTGGCGTCGATATCGGGCGCTGCCTCGGCGGCAAGACGTGCGAGTTTTGCGCGCGTCATCAAAATGAGATTGGCCTCGTCAGACCAGCTTGATTTGCCGAGCAGCGCGCAGGCAGCGCTGAAGCTGCGATCGTTGTAATGCAGCAGCGGAATCGCGGTGTGGTGCTCGACGGGAAAATAGCGATGTGGCACGCTGATGAACACACGGCGGGCGATACGTGCCAGTTCGCGCACGAAATTGATCTGGTTCACAGTACTGCCGACGTGTTCGAGCACCGCATTGGCGGTTGCAATGTCGAATGTGTTGTCGGCGAACGGCAGCGGCGCATTCGGTTCGATCTGCCTGTAATGGACCGCGGGAAACGCGCGCTGGAAATTCTCGGCGCTGCCGATGCCGCACGCGGTGACGTTTGCGAGGTGCGGATAATTCCGCTCGAGTACGTTGGCACCATCAGTCACGACATCCGAGATGCCGATGTCGGCGATGCGGCTGTCATGTGAAGGCTGCATCTGCGCAAGAAAATCGGCATAGATTTTTTCCCGCGCGGCGATCAGAAGCCGTTCGGCGAAACCTGCAGGCTTGATGACCTGATAATATTTGTCGTCGACCGTGCCGCTCATTGCAGGCGCCCTTCCGAGGCTGACGCTTCTCCGCGTAGAACGAAGGCCGCCAACGCATGCGGCTCCGTCATCGGCAGCGAACATGTTTGGCCCCGGCAGATGAAAGCGGCGGCTTCGCCACCCGGCGCGATCTTGTCCGCCGCCGGATGATGCGGCGGCAGTTTTGCCGGGTCGGGGACGTGCAAGACGATGGTGTTGGCATGGGGCAGCGCGCGCGCGGTCTTGAGCAGTGCGTCGGCCTCCTCGCCCTGACCGGTGATCACGATTTCCGCGCCTGCAAGGTAGAGATCGAGCGCGTTCAGAAGCGACAGATGGCCGAACATGTTGCGGGCTGCCGCCGAGAGCATATGCGCGAACAGCATGTCGAGTTGGCGCCGCCAGCGTTCGTCACCGGTGAGCACCGCGAGGCGCGCGAGATTCTGCGCGGTCAATCCGATGTGGTTCGGAATGGCGTCGTCCACGCTCGAATGCGGCCGCAGGATCAGCCCCTCGGCGTCGTCGGCGGTAAGGAAGTAACCGCCGTGCTGCGGATCACCGTAATGGGTGTCGAGATCGGCCTGCCACAGGATGGCCTGATCGAGGAACAGATGGTCACCGGTGGCTTCATGCAGCGCGAGCGCGGCGCGGATCATCGCGGCGTTGTCGGAGGCAAGCGCAGGCTGCAGCAGTTTTCCCGCGCGCCAGGAATGGCCAAGCCTGTCGTGGCGGCTCATGGTGGTGGTAACGAATCCGAACACGGTGCAGGCAAGCGTCAGCCAGTCCGGCCGGTTGAAGGCACCCGCCGCGTGCGCGAGCGCGGCGATCATCAATCCGTTCCAGTCGGCGAGCACCTTGTCATCGAGGCCGGGATGCACGCGCTTCTCGCGCGCGCGGAACAGAATCGCGCGCAACGCAGCCAACTGTTCGGCTTCGGTCGCGGTGTCGCTGCCATCGTCGAGGCGGTTGAGAATGTTGTGACCCTCGAAATTGCCTTCGGCGCTGACGCCATATTTCGCGGCGAAGAATGTTGCGTCATCAGGGCCGAGCAATTGCGCGATGTCCGATTGCGACCAGACGTAGAAACGTCCCTCCTCGCCCTCGCTGTCGGCGTCGAGTGATGATGAGAAACCGCCCTCTTTCGTCAGCATCTCGCGCTTGAGCCAGCCGACGGTTTCTTCCGCGCGCTGCAGATAAAGCTCATTCGGCGCGCGAGCGTGCTCCAGCGCCAGCATGTCGAGAATCTGCGCATTGTCGTAAAGCATCTTCTCGAAATGCGGCACCAGCCAGCGTTCGTCGACCGAGTAGCGCGCATAGCCGCCACCGAGATGATCGTAGATGCCGCCCTGACTCATTCGCGTCAGCGCGAGATTGGTGGTGATGAAATAACGCTCGTCGCCGGTGCGCGCGCCAGCGCGCCAGAGAAATTCCAGCATCGAACATTGCGGAAATTTCGGCGCACCGCGCAGGCCGCCATTGTCGGGATCGGTCGCGCGCGCGATCGAGCCGGCGGCGTTGTCGAGTTCGTTGAGGCCAATGGAAGCTGTGTCGGCGGAATGCCGTTCATTGAGGCTTCGCGCGATCGCCTCCTTGTTGGCGGCTATCTTGTCCGGCTCGTCGCGATAGATCCGCATGAACTGCTGCATCACATCGATGAAGGATGCGCGGCCGTATTGCGCCTGTTTCGGAAAATAAGTGCCGCCCCAGATCGGCGCGCCGTCGGGCGTCAAAAACATCGTCAGCGGCCAGCCGCCCTGCTGTCCGAGCAGGTGCAGTGCGTTCATGTAGATCTGGTCAATGTCGGGCCGCTCCTCGCGATCAACCTTGATCGCCACAAACTGCTCGTTCATCACCGCCGCGGTAGCCTCGTCCTCGAAGCTCTCGTGCGCCATCACATGACACCAATGGCAGGCCGCGTAACCGATGGAGAGCAAAATGGGCTTGCCGGTCTTCTGTGCCTCGGCCAAGGCTGGCGGCCCCCAGGGCCACCAGTCGACCGGATTGTGCTGATGCTGGAGCAGATATGGGCTGGTTTCGCCGGCCAGCCGGTTTTTGTGCGTTGCAACATCGCTCATGCTGCGGCTCCCTCAGCAATATGTTGCGCCGCAGCAATACGGCGAAACTCCCTTGAACACGGTTTTCGGTTGCCCTCGCCCGTGCTGTCGAACAAATAAGCCATGCCGTTCCAACAACCAACCATTTACGCACTCGCTTCGGGCCGTCCGCCCTCGGCCATCGCGATCGTTCGCGTCTCGGGCCCGCGCGCCGCGGCGGCGCTGGAGATTTTGTGCGGTCGCCTGCCTCGTCCGCGCCTGGCGACACTGGCGACCTTGACCTCGCCGGAGACCGGTCCGATCGACCAGGCCGTGGCGCTCTGGTTCCCGGCGCCGCATAGCGCGACCGGCGAAGACGTCGCGGAATTCCAGCTTCACGGTGGCCGCGCGGTGATCGCGGCGCTGTTCGCGGCACTGGGAAAAATCGATGGCCTGCGTCCGGCGGAGCCCGGCGAATTCACACGCCGTGCGTTCGAGAATGGCAAGCTTGATCTGACCGAGGCCGAAGGTCTCGACGACCTCATTCACGCCGACACCGACCGGCAGCGGAAGCAGGCGCTGCGGCAGTTGCAGGGATTGCTCGGCCATCGCGCGCAGAACTGGCGCAGGCAGATCATCGAGGCGATGGCGCTTGTCGAAGCGGGCATCGATTTTTCCGACGAGGGCGATGTCTCGGAAGAACTGATGGCACCGGCGCTTGCGCGTGTTGATGCGCTGAAAAACGAAATCAAAGAAACCCTTGCGGCATCGGCGCAAAGTGAGCGCCTGCGAGAAGGCCTGCAAGTTGCGATCGCGGGGCCGCCGAACGCAGGCAAGTCGACGCTGCTTAATCGTCTCGCGCGCCGTGAGGCTGCGATCGTTTCGCCGCATGCCGGCACGACGCGTGACGTGATCGAAGTGCATCTCGATCTCGACGGCTATCCGGTGACGCTGATCGACACGGCGGGTCTGCGGGAGACAATCGATCCCGTCGAGCAGGAAGGCGTGCGCCGTGCGCGGGCGCGCGCGGAATCCGCCGACCTCGTGCTGTGGATGTGTGAGGCGGACGAGGTCGCGCGGAAGTCGCCGGAGTTTGCCGGTGGCGCCGCGCCGGTCTGGGTGATCCGCAATAAGGTCGACCTGGCGCCAACGCGGGGCGAGGGTGCCTTTGCGATCTCGGCCGTGACCGGCGAGGGCGTCGATGCGCTGGTCACAGCGCTGGTCGATTACGCCCGCGATTATTTCGGTGGCGGGGAGGCAGCGCTGGTCAGCCGCGCACGGCATCGGGCCCTGCTGACTGAGGCGGTCGAGGCCCTGGAGCGGGCCGGGTCGCGGGCGGGCGAGGGTGACGAAATCGTCGCGGAGGAACTTCGAATCGCGATTCACGCGCTGGGACGACTTCTGGGACGAGTAGATGTCGAGGAGATTCTGGATTCGATCTTTCGCGAATTCTGTATTGGTAAATGAACGGTTGTTTCACGTGAAACGATATAGAGGCGTGGGCCCGTTTTAGGCCGGATAAGCCTTGGATGTTTCACGTGAAACAAATGGAACCGGGCCCTGTTTCACGTGAAACAGGCTCGTCATCCTCAATCGATATTGTTTTGGACGATTTTCAGCTCCCGCTGTAGAAGGACGCCATGCGCGAAACATTCGACGTCATCGTCGTGGGAGGGGGGCATGCCGGCTGCGAGGCCGCGGCGGCGTCCGCGCGCTTTGGCGCCAGAACCGCGCTTCTGACCCACCGTTTTGTGACCATCGGTGCGATGTCCTGCAATCCCGCCATCGGGGGACTCGGCAAGGGGCATCTGGTGCGGGAAATCGATGCACTGGACGGCGTAATGGGCCGGATGGCGGATGCCGGGGGCATCCAGTTCCGGGTTCTCAACCGCCGCAAAGGTCCAGCGGTGCGCGGCCCGCGTGCCCAGATCGACCGCGCCCTCTATGCGGCGGCGATGCAGGCGGAAATTCGCGAAACGCCCAATCTTACCGTGATCGAGGGCGAGGCCGACGCGCTTGTGCTTGAGGATGGCCGGATCGCGGGGCTGCAACTGGCCGATGGCCGGGAATTCGCCTGCGGGGCGGTGGTTATCACCACGGGCACATTCCTGCGCGGAATCATCCATCTCGGTGAAAACAACTGGCCGGCCGGGCGCATCGACGAGGCTCCGGCGATGGGCCTCTCGAACTCCTTCGAAAAAATCGGATTTACGCTCGGGCGGCTGAAAACCGGCACCCCGGCGCGCCTCAATGGCACCACCATCGACTGGAATGCGGTCGAGCGGCAGCCCGGTGACGATCCGGCCGAACCGTTTTCGACTCTCACCGACAAGATCACGACCCCGCAGGTCGAGTGCGGCATCACTCGCACCACGGCCGCGACGCATGATCTGATCCGGGCTAATGTGCACCGCTCGCCGATGTATTCGGGGCAAATCAAGAGCACCGGGCCGCGTTATTGCCCCTCGATCGAGGACAAGATCGTTCGTTTCGGCGACCGAGACAGCCACCAGATTTTCCTGGAGCCGGAAGGGCTTGAGGATACGACGGTCTATCCGAACGGGATCTCGACCTCGCTGCCGGAAGAGGTCCAGAAGGCCATTCTGACGACGATTCCGGGACTTGAACGGACCCGGATGATCCGCCCGGGCTACGCCATCGAATACGACCATGTCGATCCGCGCGAGTTGGAGCCGACGCTGGAAACCAGGCGCGTGCCGGGGCTTTTTCTGGCCGGGCAGATCAATGGCACCACGGGCTATGAGGAAGCGGCGGCGCAGGGCCTTGTTGCCGGGCTGAACGCCGCGCGGTCGGCCGGAGGCGGCGAGGGCGCGGTGTTCGACCGAGCCGACGGCTATCTCGGCGTCATGATCGATGATCTGACCTCCCGCGGCATCACCGAGCCCTATCGGATGTTCACCTCGCGGGCGGAATATCGCCTGACGCTGCGGGCGGATAATGCCGATCGTCGGCTGACGGAGCGTGGCCTCGCGCTCGGCATCGTCGGTTCAAAACGTCAGGCGAGTTTTGCCGCCAAGATGCAGGCGCTGACGGCCGCCAAGGATGCAGCGAAATCCCTGTCGCTGACGCCAACCGAGGGAATCCGCCATGGCCTTGCGCTCAACCGCGACGGTCAGCGGCGCAGCGCGTTCGAATTGCTGGCCTATCCGGAGATCGGCTGGGCCGATGTCGCGCGGATCTGGCCGCAGCTTGCGGATGTTGTGCCGGCCATCGCCGAACACGTTGAAATTGACGCGAAATACGATGTCTATCTGGCCCGTCAGGCGGCGGATGTCAGTGCCTTCCGGCGTGACGAGGCGCTGGTGCTGACCGGAGTCGATTATGCCGCCGTGCCGGGGCTGTCCAACGAGGCGCGGCAGAAACTGCAAACGGTGCAGCCGCGCACCATCGGGCAGGCCGCGCGGATCGAGGCGATGACGCCGGCTGCGCTCGGCATTCTGGCCGCATACTTGCGGCGGCAGGCGCGTCATCGGCCTGACGCCAAAGCGGGATAGGGCAAAAGGCCTCGGAATCGTTCGAGGAATTGCCGCTGCGCATTCGGACCGCTATTTTCTTTCCGCGCAACAACCGCGCGATGAGTCGATCAAGGCAGACAGACCGTGAGCAAGGCCCGGCTTCCTGAGCCCACTTCCGCTGACAAGGCTGCGGCGCTGGCGCTCGCGCCTGTTTCACGTGAAACGCTGACGCGGCTGGAAGCCTATGTCGACCTGCTGCTGCAATGGCAGGCGGTCACCAATCTGGTTGCGCCCTCGACCCTGCCGACCCTCTGGACCCGGCACATCGCCGATTCGCTGCAGCTTCTCGATCTCGTACCCGGTGCCAAGACCTTCGCTGACTTTGGTAGCGGCGGAGGCTTCCCTGGTGTGGTGCTGGCCTGCGCGCTGGCAGATCATCCCGGCGCGCGGATCGATCTTGTTGAGCGCAACGTCAAGAAGGCGGCTTTCCTGCGTGAGGCGCTGCGAGTCACCGGCGCGGCCGGCGAAGTTCATCACAGGGACATCGTGGATTACGTGGATAGTCGCACCGAGCCTGTCGATTGCGTCACCGCACGGGCGCTGGCCCCGTTACATCAGTTGTTCGGCTTCGCGGAACCCTTGGTCCGGAACGGTGCCAAAGCTTTGTTTCTCAAGGGCCAAGATGTAGAGAGTGAATTGACGGAAGCCACTAAATATTGGACAATTGAGAGCGCCTTGCATCCAAGCCGCACCGGCGGCGACGGTTGCGTGGTCGAGGTGACAGGGATTGTGCGCCGCAGCATGGCTGCGGCGGGAGGGGCGAAATGAACGGGATCGACGGGATTTTTCAGGACACGCCAGCGGATCGCGGCGGGCAGCCCCGGATCATCGCGCTTGCCAACCAGAAGGGCGGCGTTGGCAAGACCACGACCGCGATCAATCTCGGCACCGCGCTGGCCGCGATCGGTGAACGCGTGCTGATCGTCGATCTCGATCCGCAGGGCAACGCCTCGACCGGCCTCGGCATCGACCGCCGCAACCGCAGCTGCTCGACCTATGACGTGCTGATCGGCGAAGCGAAGCTGCGTGAGGCCATTGTGCCGACCGCCGTGCCGCGCCTGCATATCGCGGCCTCGACGATGGATCTGTCGGGTCTCGAGCTTGAACTCGGCACCGCGCGTGACCGCGCCTTCCGTCTGCGCGATGCGATTTCTGATCTCAACACCGACGCGTCGGAAGGCAACGACTACACCTATGTGCTGGTCGATTGCCCGCCGTCGCTCAACCTCATAACCGTCAACGCGATGGCCGCATCGCACGCGATCCTGGTGCCGTTGCAGTGTGAGTTCTTTGCGCTCGAGGGTCTGTCGCAGCTTCTACAGACGGTCGAGCAGGTGCGCTCGACGCTGAATCCGACGCTGTCGATCCACGGCATCGTGCTGACCATGTTCGACTCGCGCAACAATCTGTCGAACCAGGTCGTCGCGGACGTCCGCGAGTTCATGGGCGACAAGGTTTACGACACCATGATTCCGCGTAACGTGCGCATTTCGGAAGCGCCGTCTTACGGCAAGCCGGTGCTGGTCTACGATCTGAAATGTGTCGGCAGCGATGCGTATCTCAAGCTCGCGACCGAAGTGATCCAGCGCGAGCGCGCGCTGCGGATGCATTAGAGACGAGCGGGTTCGCTGTCATTGCGAGCAAGCGAAGCAATCCGGAGCAGCAAAGACAGGCTGGATTGCTTCGTCGCCAATGCTCCCGCAATGACAAACTGCGATGGCTTTGGAGCTGTCGCTTCGAAAAGATTGGTTTGGAGTGCGTGAGATGAGTCCGAGGGAGGCGACGATGGCCGAGGAGCGTTCGCGACTGGGTCGCGGTCTGGCAAGCCTGATCGGCGATGTCGGCGGAGAGGCCGCGCATGTCGAGCGTCCCTCCCGCACGCCGCGCAAGGTGCCGATCGAATTCATCAAGGCCAATCCGAACAATCCGCGCCGGACGTTTTCCGATGCCGAGCTCGACGAGCTGTCGGCCTCGATCAAGCAGCACGGTGTGATCCAGCCGATCGTCGTGCGCGCGGTGAAGGGCGCATCGGATCGGTTCGAGATCATCGCCGGCGAACGGCGCTGGCGCGCATCTCAACGCGCGGGTTTGCACGACGTGCCGATCGTCACGATCGAGGCGAATGACGGTGCCGCGCTCGAGATCGCGATCATCGAGAACGTGCAGCGTTCCGACCTCAATGCGATGGAAGAAGCGCTCGGCTATCACGCGCTCGCCACCACCTACAATCACAGCGCCGACGACATCGCCAGGCTTGTCGGCAAGAGCCGCAGCCATGTCGCCAATACGATGCGGCTGACAAAACTGCCCGAGAGCGTGCAGGCCTATATTTCCGAAGGCAAGCTGTCGGCCGGTCACGCCCGCGCTCTCATCAATGCGACGGATCCCGCCGCCGCCGCGAAGCAGGCAGTTGAGCAGGGCCTGTCGGTGCGTCAGGTCGAGGCGCTGTCGCATGAAGAAGGTGTGCCATCGCGCGGTGCGCAGAAGGCGCGCGGCAAATCCTCCGGCGGAGCGAAGAAGGATGCCGATACGCTGGCGCTGGAGAAACGCATCAGCGATGTGCTCGGCCTCAAGGTCAGCGTCGATCACCGCGATCCCGGCGGCAGTGTGCACATTGCCTATCGCGATCTCGAGCAGCTCGACGAAATCCTGCGCCGCCTCGAAGGCGGTCACTAAGACCTATTCAGGACGAAAATAAGAAAGGCCCGGTTTCCGGGCCTTTTCCCGTTATTGCGGTGTCGCGTCCACAATTGCGGGCCGGGTAATGCGGCGGCGGTCCTTCACCACGCCGATCAGCGTATCCTCACGCATGATGGCGGCGACGGATTGACCCTTGAGCACCTCGTCGCAATTGCCGTGGGTCGGCGCGATGAAGAAATCGGCATGGGGCCAGTCGGCTGTCCAGCGCAGGCGCTGGCTCAGACCCTGTACCTTGAGCTCGCGCTCGAAGGATTTGCGTTCGCCGCAGACTCCGACGCTATAGATCGCCGGCACTGGCTTGTGGTGACCTTCGGTGCGATCGAGAAAGCGCCCCAGTTGCGCGACCGAGGCCGGCATCACCTCGACCCAGTAATCCATCACGTAGCGCCGGGCCGCGCCGTGTATCCCGCCGACCAGCCGGTTGTAATAGAGATACTCATAAGGGTGCAGCTCATAGAGTTGCCGCGCGTTCATGCCGACATCGGCGAGCACCAGCGCGAAGGCCGCCGTGGCGAAGGCGAAATGTCTGCGGCCGAATGAGCCGATCACCGCGTTGAGCGCGACGGCGGCGAGCACCGCGAGGAGTGGCACCACGAACAGGAAATGCCGCATGCCGGTGAAGGCAGGTCCGTGTCCGATCACCTGACAGGCGAGCGGGAACAACACCATGAAAATCACCATGGCGGTTTCGCGGCGCTGAGTTTGTGGAAACAGCCGCGACATGGTTTGCGGCAGCATCACGAGTGCGAGCGAGAGCGCGGCGGCGCCGAGCAGCAACAGCGGAAGGCGGATCGCGAGATAGATCGGCACGTAAAGGCGCGGCGCGGTCGCCATTTCGTAGCGCTGGCCGTCGAGCCATGTCTGGATGTGATAGTGGAATTCCGCGAACTGAAACAAGCCGCGTACCGGATTGAGCGGCGACTGCGCCGCCCACGGCCACGCCGCGATCATGATGAGATAGGCAAGCACAAGCGCGGGCGAGAACCGCAGAATGCAGGTTCCAATGAATCGCAACGCATCGCGCATCGTTGTCGGGCGCGGGATGCGTGCGAGCACCAGCAGGCCCGCATAAACCACGAGCAGCAGCCCAAGCACCTTGATGCCGAGCGCAAGCCCGGTGAAAAGGCCGAGGCCTATCACATCACGCCAGCGCGGCCGCGGCAGGTCGCGCGCAGTGCGAATCAGGAAATAGCTCGCCGTCGTCATGGCTGCGGCGAGCGGAATATCCTTGGTGTGGTTGAACATGGTGCCGTACCACGCCCCGCAAGTCGCAAGCAGCAATGCTGCGAGGAAACCCGCGCGTGGTCCGGCGATCCGGCGCGCCAGCGCGGCTGCGGCGGCGATGCCTCCGATGCCGGCAAGGCCGGTCATCAGATGGCGCAGGTCATAGACTTCCAGCGGGACGATCGGGCTGAGCGCCGCGGCGACGATGTCAAACAGACCGCCGTAGAGATAGAGGTTATCGAACTCAAACAGTGCGCGGTCGGTGAAGCCGCTTTTGTAGTAGTCGAGGATCAACTCGCCGTAATGATGCTGCACCCATTCGTCGTTGGTGACGGCATAGACACGGAAGGTCAGCAGCACGAGAACGAAGATTGTGGCGAGCAGCGCGAGCGTGGCGAGATCGAAGCCGTGAAGCCGGGACAGATGAAATCGAAAGAAAGACGGTTTCGCGTTCGGCGATTTGTCGGTTCGCCGCAGCAACACACCATCACTCTCTTGCCGCTCTCTATCGAGAACGGTCATCGACGCACACAGGCAGGCAAGGGAATCCCCGGCAGAACTGCGATCAGGCGCGCGCAGCCAATCACAGCGAGGGAACCCTGACAATTACTTTGAATGTGCTGCGCCGCACCGTGCGACGAAAGGTTAACCGCGCTGCCGCGCGTTGACCGCAATCGCCATCAAGGCCCGTTGGCCGATGGTGGCGGCGAGGTCGGCTTGCCGGCGCATCTCGAGCGCTGCATCCGCCAGAAGCGTGATGATCCGCAAAAGCCGTTCGGAGGAGAGGTTGCGCAGTGCCGCTTCGACTGCTGTGCGGCGCGAAAAATGCAGCCGCGGGAAGCCGCCGTCGAGCGCATCGCTTTCGCTACGGCCGTCTTCGAGCGAGAGCCGCGCCTTGTGCAGTTGCGCCGCGTGGCGCTGAGCGGAGGCGATGATCTGGCCGGGATAGGTGCCAGCCGCGATCGCCTTGGCGTAGGCGCCTTCCATCACCGCGACCCTGCCGGCGAAGGCGCCGTCGATGATCGGGTCGAGCGCGAGCGCCGAGGCATCGGTGACGATGGCCGCGACATCAGCCAGCGTCACTTCCTTCGCACCATGAGCGTAGAGCGCGAGCTTGCGCACTTCGTTGCGCGAGGCCTGGCGGTCGCCGCCGAGCAGGCTGATCAAAGCGGCGCGGGCTTCGGAAGAAATGGTCGCGCCGATGGTGCGCAATTCCTCGTCGATCAGGCGGGCGAGGTCGCGCTCGGTATCGGCGTAACAGGCGATCGCGACGGCGGTGCGGGAGCGCTCGCACGCTTTTCGCAGAGGCGCGTCGGGTCGCAATTCACCCGCCTCGATGACGATGCGGCAGTCCTTCGGCGGCATGTCGGCGAGCGTATCGATGCCGCTGGCAAAATTGCGCGAGCCCGCGCGAATCCGGATCGCGCGCCGGCCGCCGAACAGCGGGACGGTCATCGCTTCGTCGACAAGGCGCGAGGGATCGGCGGCAAGTTCGTCGCCGTCCATCTTCACCATCGAGAATGGATCGTTGGGATCGTCCACCGCCGAGGCAAGCAACGCGTCCGCGCGCTCGCGCACGAGGCCCGCGTCAGGCCCGTAAAGCAGGATCACCGGGCGCGCCGGGTCTGGCTTGGCGAGAAAGGAATCGATCTCTTTGCCACGCAGCGCCGTCACGGCCGCGGTTACATGTTGGAGAAGAAGAACGAGGCGAGACGGGTGGAAATGTTGTCTGCGATTTCCTTGGCCGCGCGGTCTTCGGCGTCACGCAATCCGCGCTGCTGGGCAAAGCGCTGTTCCTGTCCCGGAATGTCGTAGGACACGCGCGCGGTGGTGCGTCCGCTGATCAGCGGCTTGTTGGTCTCGATCTCGCGGAGCTCGTAGGTGGCGTCGATGCCGTAATTCTCGATATCGGGCCGCGCGGTGGTCGGATTGATGATGATCGACAGCCGCTGGGTGGAGAGCCGAAGCGTCAGCTTGTAGCGTGGTGGCAGGCCGGTGGCGGAACCATAGGCGCTGAACATCATGGCGTTGCGGATCGCGACGCCGAGACGCGCCTCGCGCGAGCCGTTGCTGACGTTGAGCGGCACGAACTCGACTTCCTGCAGCTTTTCGCGCAGGCCGGGTCCACCATTGGGGGTATGTTCCGCATACATCGGCTGGAAACAGCCGGCGGTCAGTGCCCCGAGCAGGGCAATAGCTGCAAGCCGCACGGCGATGCGGGCATTAAACCACGACATTCACGATCCTTTGCGGAACCACGATGATCTTGCGGGGGGTCGCCCCGGCAAGGGCGGTTTTTACCGCATCAAGGGCCAAAACGGCAGCCTCAATTTCCGGATTCGGCGCATTTCGGCCGACCGTGACATCGGCGCGCTTCTTGCCGTTGATCTGGACCGGCAGCGTCATGGAGTCCTCGAGCAACAGCGTCGGATCGGCTTTCGGCCAGGCCGCCTCGGAGACCAGCCCCTCGCCGCCCATCACCTCCCAGCATTGCTCGGCGAGGTGCGGCATCATCGGCGAAATCATCCGTAGCAGGATGTCGATCGCCTCGCGGACGGCGCCGGCCCAGGCCGGGTCGGTCTTCAGCCGGGGATCGTCGATCGCCTCGGCCAGCGAGCCGACGAAGGTATAGAGCTTGGCAATGGCGGTATTGAAGCGCAGCCGCTCAATAGCCTGGGAGACGTCGGCCAGCGTGCGGTGGGCAACAGCGCGCAACGGTTTGGCATCGCCGTTGCCGCCGGAAGCGGCAGCGGCTTTCGGCAGATGCGGCGCGGCGAGATTCACCAGACGCCACACCCGCTGCACGAAGCGGTTCGCGCCCTGCACGCCTTCCTCGCTCCAGATCACGTCGCGGTCGGGCGGCGAATCGGAGAGCATGAACCAGCGCGCGGTATCGGCGCCGTAGGTACCGATGATGTCGTCGGGGTCGATGGTGTTGCGCTTCGACTTCGACATCTTCTCGATCGAGCCGATCTCGACCGGCGCGCCGCCATCGAGCAGCGTGGCGCGGCGGGCATCGCCCATGCCCTCGATGCTGATTTCGCTCGGTGCGGCCCAGCTTCCGTCGGCCTTCTTGTAGGTCTCGTGCACCACCATGCCCTGCGTGAACAGGCCGGCGAACGGCTCGTCGATGCCGACATGGCCGGTGGCCTTCATCGCGCGGGTGAAGAAGCGCGAATAGAGAAGATGCAGGATCGCGTGCTCGATGCCGCCGATATATTGGTCGACCGGCATCATCTTGTCGGCGACCGCGCGCGTGGTCGGCGCGTTCTCGTTCCACGGATCGGTGAAGCGCGCGAAGTACCATGACGAGTCGACAAACGTGTCCATCGTGTCGGTCTCGCGCCGCGCCTGGCCACCACATTGCGGGCAGGCGACGTGCTTCCACGTCGGGTGGCGGTCGAGCGGATTGCCGGGGCGGTCGAAATTGATGTCGTCCGGCAGTTGCACCGGAAGATCCTTCACCGGCACCGGCACGATGCCGCAGCTCTCGCAATGGATGATCGGGATCGGGCAGCCCCAATAGCGCTGGCGCGAAATGCCCCAGTCGCGCAGGCGATAGTTCACCTGACGTTTGGCGACCGTGCGGTTGCCGAGCGTCGCGGTCTCCAGCCGCTTTGCGACCTCTTCCTTCGCCGCCGCGATGGTCATGCCATCGAGGAAGCGCGAATTGATCATGCGGCCGTCGCCGTCATAGGCGGTGTCGGTGATGACGAAGGTTTTCGGGTCCTGTCCTTCGGGACAGACCACCGGCGTGTTGCCGAGCCCGTATTTGTTGACGAAGTCGAGGTCGCGCTGGTCGTGCGCGGGGCAGCCGAAGATCGCGCCGGTGCCGTAATCCATCAGCACGAAATTCGCGACGTACACCGGCAACTGCCAGTTCGCGTCGAACGGATGCTGTGCGCGGATGCCGGTGTCGAAGCCCATCTTCTCGGCGGTGTCGATTTCCGCCTGCGCGGTGCCGTGACGGCGGCACTCCTCGATGAAGCTTGCGAGTTCGGGATTCGATTTCGCCGCCTCGGCCGCGAGCGGATGATCCGGCGAGAGCGCTACGAATTTTGCGCCGAACAGCGTGTCGGGGCGCGTCGTGAAAATCTCAACTTCGCTTTCGCCGTTCGGAGCGGTTTTGCCGTCGAGCGCGAAACGCACCAGGAGGCCCTCGCTGCGGCCGATCCAGTTGCGCTGCATCAGCCGCACCTTGTCGGGCCAGCGGTCCAATGTGTCGAGCGCGGCGAGCAATTCTTCCGAATAGTCGCTGATCTTGAAGAACCATTGCGTCAGTTCGCGCTGCTCGACGAGTGCGCCGGACCGCCAGCCGCGGCCGTCGATCACCTGCTCGTTGGCGAGTACGGTCTGGTCGACCGGGTCCCAATTCACCTTCGACTGTTTGCGCTCGACCAGTCCCGATTTCAGGAAATCGAGAAACATCCGCTGCTGGTGCTTGTAGTATTTGGGATCGCAGGTCGCGATCTCGCGCGCCCAGTCGAGCGACAGCCCCATCGACTTGAGCTGCTTCTTCATCGTGGCGATGTTTTCGTAGGTCCATTTCGCCGGATGCGTCTTGTTCTGCATCGCGGCGTTTTCCGCCGGCATGCCGAATGCATCCCAGCCCATCGGATGCAGCACGTTGTGGCCCTTGGCGCGGCGGTAGCGCGCGACCACGTCGCCCATGGTGTAGTTGCGGACGTGGCCCATGTGGATGCGCCCCGACGGGTAGGGGAACATCTCCAGCACATAGTATTTCGGGCGAGGATCGTCGTTGCGGGAGCCGAAAACCCCTTTTTCGTCCCAGATCTGCTGCCAGCGAGGTTCGGCCTCGCGGGCGTTGTAGCGTTCAGTGCTCATAAGGATAAGACGGCCTGCATCGGAGGAGAAAAGCTGACCATCTCATAAAGGGTTTCGGCGGTTGAGGAAACTGCCTCAAAGCGCGGCGCGGGGCCGCCCTGTCGGCTCAGCTCGCCAGAGACAGCGGCTTTTCGTCCGAGCGGATCAGGGCGTGGGCGACCACATTGTTCCGTCCGCGATGCTTGGCGACATAGAGGGCCGCGTCCGCCGCCTCGATCAGGTCCTGCACCGAGGAGGCCTGGCCCGGCGCCACGGCGGCCATGCCGGCGCTGACGGTGACCCGCTGGAAAGTGCTCGTGCTGTGCGGAACATTCAGAGCCTCGACCGCGGCGCGGACACGTTCGCCGATCTCCATTGCGGCGATGCCGTCGGTCCTGGGCAGCAGCAGGCAGAATTCCTCGCCGCCGTAGCGCGCGGCGAAGCCCGCGACCTCGCCCGCGATCGCCGCCAGCACCTCGCCGACCTGACGCAGGCACTTGTCGCCTTCGAGGTGACCATAGGTGTCGTTGAACAACTTGAAGTGATCGACATCGATCATGATGAGCGACACCGGACCGCCGGTCTGCTCGGCCTTCTTCCATTCGAATTCGAGCCGGCTCTGCAGGCCGCGGCGGTTGGCGAGGCCGGAGATCATGTCGACCGAGGCCATCACGCGGAGGCGGTCGTTGGTGGCGACGAGTTCGCGCTCGCGTTCGCGCAATTGCGTTGCCATGCGGCCGAAGGCCGTTGCGAGCGGTTGGAATTCGGGCGGCAGCCGGATGTCGGATTCCGGCGATGAGAGGTCGCCTTGGCCGACCCGATCGGCGAGATTTGTGATGATGCTGATAGGACGAATGATCAGCCGTTCGCCCGCAAGCCAGCCGCCGAGCAGAGCGAACAGCACCAGCAGCCCGAGCTGCATGTAGGCGGTGTGGATGCTGCGGTCGATACTGCCGAGCATTTCGCTTTCGTTGATCGAGACGATCATGCGCGCCCGGGTGCCGTCGACGCGGGCGAAGGTGATCTCCTTCTTTCCTTCCTCGGAATGAAAGAGCAGCGATCCGGAATCCGTCGCATTGCTGTTCTCGTGATTCGTCACCGCTGTGAGCAGCTTCTGTTCCAGAAGCGGCTTGCCGATCATCTGCTCGTCTTCAAGGCGCGATGCCGCCAGGACAGTACCGTTGGTGTCGACGAGCAGGGCCGAAAGACCTTGGCGCTGGGTGCGGCGGCTCATCAATTCGGAAATCCATTTCAGGTCGATCGCGGCGATCATCACCGCATGCGCGCCGGCGAGCGAATTCGAGATTGGCAAGGCCGTCATCAGCGTCGGAAGATTGGCCGCACGACTGAAGATGTAGTCGCTGACGATGAAGCTTTTCGCGTTCCGCGCGCGAGTGACATACTCGCGGTCGGCGAGGTTGATGCCGACGACACGATCGGAGGTCGAGCAGGAGATGGTTCCCGAATCATCCACCACCGAAATGCTTCTGATCCAGGGCAGGTCCGAGCGCATGCTGGCGCGCAGCATCTCGCAGGCCCGTTCCGGCGTTCTCGCCGAGCCGTAGATGAAGGCCGAGGACTTCAGCACAGCCTGAACGGTGAGAATGATTTCGCGCTGCGCATCCGCGGTGTGGCGCGCGAGTTCGGTCAGTTCATTGCTGGCGATTTTGATCTGCTGCTGGCGGCTTTCCTCAAGCAGCCGCACGCGGTCGAACATCATCGGAACGACGAGAATCAGCGCGAGCAGGATCAGGCGGGCACGGATGCCGACAAGCGTCTTTATTTTTGACGTGCCCCTGACGAAACTGGTATTTGGCATGCTCTTCCCTGTCCCCGGCGGAGACTCGTAGGGCAAAGGCCTCAAGAAGAGTTTTTCCGATCCGATAAAGTTTGATCTAACTTCTATCTGCCGTCGGATTTGCGAGGGATGATGACCGACCGTAAAGCATCTTTGGTAACGCAGGATTCACCAAGCGGTCTCGACGCCGTCGAGCGCGAGATCGCGCGCGCCTGCGCCGATGCACGGCGCGATCGCGCGTCGGTGGAGTTGATCGCCGTCTCGAAAACCTTCGATGCTGACGCGATTTCGCCTGTCATTGCAGCGGGTCAGCGGGTGTTCGGCGAAAACCGCGTGCAGGAGGCGAAAGCGAAATGGCCGCCGCTGAAAGAGGCTGCGCCGGATCTCAAGCTGCATCTGATCGGCCCCTTGCAGTCCAACAAGGCGCGCGAGGCGGTGATGCTGTTCGACGCGATCCACTCAGTGGACCGTCCCAGCATTTGCGAAGCGTTAAGCAAGGAAATCAAATCACGGGAACGTATTCCGTTATTGTTCGTGCAAATCAACACTGGCGAGGAGCCGCAGAAGGCGGGCGTCATCCCATCGGAGGCTGATGATTTTCTCGTCGCCTGCCGCGAGCGTTACGGCCTCACCATTTCCGGCCTGATGTGCATCCCGCCGGTGGATGAAGCGCCCGCGCCGCATTTCGCGCTGACTGCGAAGATCGCGAAGCGCAACGGCTTGAAGCTTCTCTCGATGGGCATGAGCGCTGATTTTCCAATCGCGATTCAGTTCGGCGCGACCCATATCCGCGTTGGCTCCGCGATTTTCGGGAAACGATAGATTTTATCGGCGCACTCAATCGATCACGATTCGCGTTTCCGGCCCGATCCGCGCCAGCAACCGCAGCATTGCTCCGCGCGTCATGCCCACACATCCGGCGGTTGGTGCGAAATCCTTGCGCGCCAGATGCAAAAACACCGCGCTGCCGCGTCCCGGAATCCTCGGGCGCGTGTTGTGGTCGATCTCGATAATGAAATCGTAGAGATGATCCTCGCGCCGCAGCCGGTCGCCGGGCTCGTCGTCCCTGATTTTGATCGGCTGGTTGTAGCGGCGGTCGGCGGGATCTTCCGACCAGGCGTCGGTGGCGGTGATGCGGCGTACCGGCAATGCCGTGCGCGGCCGTGCGTGGCGATCGTCCCGCCACCACAGCCGTAGCGGGTGAAACACCCCGCGCGGCGTCCCGCCGTCGCCTTCGCGCTTGTCGGTGCGGATGCCGCCGCGCCCCAGCGCCACCGGGATGATCCGGCCGTCAAGCCGGAGCCAGCCGCGCTTGCGGTTTCCAGCGGCCGTGCGGATCATGATTTCCGCCACCGGTGCATCACGCAGGTTTGTGTGATAAGTATATGTATTGGCTCGGCTTCTCATGAATACGCCGAACTCCTATCTTGCGTCGTAAGCGTCAAATGCTATGCCGGACATCGTTTTGCCCCGGTTCAGCGTCTTTGGTCGAGATTCTTATTTCAATAATCTCAAAGGATTGGATGTATGCCCACCGCTCGCAAGATCCTGATCGTGGACGATGACAACGATCTGCGCGAGGCGCTGATGGAGCAGCTCGCCTTGCATGAAGAGTTCGAGCCGACCGCTGCCGAGACCGGGGCGAAAGGCGCGCATGCGGCGAAAACCGAAGCGCCCGACCTCGTGCTGATGGATGTCGGCCTGCCCGACACCGACGGGCGCGAAGTGGTTCGCGGCCTGCGCAAGAGCGGCTTCAAGGCGCCGATCATCATGCTCACCGGGCACGATGGCGAATCCGATACGATTCTCGGGCTGGAATCGGGGGCGAACGACTATGTCGCCAAACCGTTCCGCTTCGCCGTGCTGCTTGCGCGAATTCGCGCGCAGTTGCGTCAGCACGAGGCGAGCGAGGACGCGGTGTTCACGGTCGGACCTTACAGCTTCCGTCCCGGCTCGAAGATGCTTACCGGCGCCAACGCCAAGAAAGTCCGGCTCACCGAAAAAGAAACCGCGATCCTGCGCTTCCTCTATCGCGCGGGCCAGCAGCCGGTGACGCGCGAGACACTGCTGCAGGAAGTGTGGGGCTACAACTCCGGCGTCACCACGCACACGCTGGAAACCCACATCTATCGCCTGCGCCAGAAGATCGAAAAGGACGCCGCCAATCCCGAAATTCTGGTGACAGAGTCGGGCGGCTACAAACTTGTCCCCTGATTTGTGGCATAGCATGATGCGGGGTTCGCGTCGCGGCCCCGCAGGCCGCCATAGTCCGGGACCTTATGTCGATTGAAGACGATATTGCTCTGCTAGCCCGCGTGCCGGCGCTGAACCTGCTTGGCATGTCTGCCTTGCAGGTGCTGGCGATTGGTGCGGAGCAGCGTGACTATGGTTATGGCGACGTGCTGTTTCACGAGAACGATATCGCCGACGCCGGCTATGTGATCCGGCGCGGGTCGTTTCGTGTCACCGCGGAGGGTGGTCCCGAAGTGGTGGTAGGCGCGGGCGAACTGATCGGCGAACTCGCGTTGATTATCGACATGCGCCGGCCTGCGACGGCGACCGCGCTGGAACATTCCACAGTGGTTCGGGTGTCGCGCACGCTGTATCAGCGCGTGCTGGAAAGCCATCCCGAGGCGGCGCGCCGTATTCGCGATGATCTCGCCGAGCGCACCAACGCGGCGACCAGTGCGATCGCGCGCCTGACGTCGAAGCTGGTTTGATTTTTTCGCAAAAGAACGTGCGTTAAATATCCAGCACTGCCGTCACCGGCACGTGGTCGGAAGGGCGTTCCCAGCTTCGCGCGTCGCGCAGGATCTTGAAGTCGGTGACCTTGTCGCCGAGCGCGGGCGAGACCCAGATGTGATCGAGCCTGCGACCGCGATTGCCCACGGTCCAATCGGCGGCACGGTAGCTCCACCATGTGTAGACTTTCTCGTCCATCGGAATGCGCTGGCGCGCGATGTCGACCCAGCCTCCACGAGCCTGCACGGCGAGAAGCTTTTCGCATTCCACCGGCGTGTGCGAGACGACATTGAGAAGCTGCTTGTGCGACCACACGTCGTGCTCGTGCGGTGCGACGTTGAGATCGCCGACAAGAATATGACGAGCATCGCTCTGCGGATGGAGCGGCGCGCAATCGGCCATCTCATCCAGGAACGAGAGCTTGTGCTCGAATTTCGGATTGGCGACCGGGTCGGGAATGTCGCCGCCGGCTGGCACGTAGAAATTATGCAGCACCAGCGGTGCGGCAAGACCCGCGCTGTCGCCGAACGCGACCGAGATGTGGCGCGAGTCGATCTTGCCGCAGAAGGTGCGCACGTCTTTCGAAACGAAGGGACGCTTCGAGACGATGGCGACGCCGTGATAGCCCTTCTGTCCGTTCAGCGCGATGTGCTCGTAGCCAAGCCGCTGGAAGCGCTTCAGCGGAAACGCATCGTCGATGCACTTGGTTTCCTGCAGACACAGCACATCGGGCCGCCGACTTTTCAGAAACTTGGCGACCAGATCAATGCGCAGGCGGACGGAATTGATATTCCAGGTGGTGATCGTGAAGGGCATGAGACGATGCGAGAGGGCGAGGCGCGCCTTATCGCATAGTTGAAGCGGGATGTCTAAAGCCTGCGGCTGGAAGCGCAGCGCTCAGTTCGAGCCGCCCTGGTAATTGGTGTAGTCGATCTTGAACAGCGCCGGATCGAGCTTCTTAGCGGTGTCGAGATTGTAGACGGCCACGGTGGTGTCGTAACCCTGCGGATCGGTCACCGTCCATTGCTTGAGCTTGCCATCCTTGACGCCGGTCATCAGCGTCAGGCGGCTGGTGCCGGTCACCGCCTGTTTCTCCTCGATGGTGATGCTGACATAGAGATCGTCAGCGCTGATGCTCGTGACGTTGGTGTCCCTGAGCAGATCGAGTTTCGAGGCGAGCAGATAGCGCAGCGGCGTCTGCGACAGCGGATAGACATCCTGCGTCGCCAGCCTGCGGTCGCGTACGATCACGCTGGTGCCGTCGGCGACGAGCGCGATCGGCGAGGGATCGTCATATTCGAAACGGATCTTGCCGGGCTTCTGCAGATAGAAATTGCCGGTGGTGCGGCTGCCGTCGGGCCCGACCTGAACGAAATTGCCCGACAGGTTTTGCAGCGACGACAGATAGGCGCTGACCTTGTCCGCAAGCGCGCGCTGGTTGGCGTCGAACGCCTGCACCCTGGAGGCCGGGTTGTTGTCGCTGCCGCCGAACAGCTTCTTCAGCGCTGGCATGATCGGATTGGGCATCGGCTCGGATGTCTGCTGCCGTGGCGCGTCGTTGACGGTGGCAGGCGGTGCGGGTGTTGGCGGCTCGGACGCTGCAACCTGCATGTTGCGCGCTTTCGGAGCGGGGCGCGGCAGCGGCACAGCCTGCGCCTGCGCGATTGACGCGGCCACGAAAAGGGCTGCGAGCGTGACGCGCTGCCAGTTCGCAAAAGCGGGAATGCGGGACATAAAGAGAAGGCCGTTCTGATGTTTCAAGGAAGGTCCTGCGGGACGAGGAACCTCGGTTGCACGTCTAGCGGCGAGTAATGGCGTTTTCACGGCCCATTGTCCTGCCGCGCTCAAAAACCTTCCTCCTCGGGCACCAGAATCTCGCGTTTTCCGGCGTGATTGGCCTGCCCCACGATGCCGGCCTCTTCCATCCGTTCCATCAGCGTGGCGGCCTTGTTGTAGCCGATCTGCAAGCGGCGCTGGATGTAGCTCGTGGAAGCCTTGCGGTCGCGTTTGACGATCGCAACCGCCTGCGCGAACAGATCGCCCTCGCCACCACCGCCCATGCTGGTGTTGTCGAACACCGCATTGCCGTCCTCGTCGGTCTCCTCTTCGGCGGTGACCGCTTCGAGATATTCCGGGCTGCCTTGTGTCTTGAGGTGCCGGACGATTTTTTCCACTTCCTCGTCCGACACGAACGGGCCGTGCACACGGCTGATGCGTCCGCCGCCCGCCATGTAGAGCATGTCGCCCTGGCCGAGCAGTTGTTCGGCGCCCATTTCGCCCAGAAGCACCCGGCTGTCGATCTTTGACGTCACCTGGAAGGAGATACGGGTCGGGAAGTTCGCCTTGATGGTGCCGGTAATGACGTCGACCGACGGACGTTGCGTCGCGAGGATGACATGCAGGCCCGCGGCTCGCGCCATCTGCGCAAGGCGTTGCACCGCGCCTTCGATGTCCTTGCCGGCGACCATCATCAGGTCGGCCATCTCGTCGACGATGATGACGATATAGGGCAGCGGTTCGAGTTCGAGCTTTTCTTCCTCGTAGATCGCCTTGCCGGTCTCCTTGTCGAAGCCGGTCTGGACGGTGCGGGTCAACTCCTCGCCCTTGGCCTTCGCCTCGGCGACGCGGGTGTTGTAGCCGTCAATGTTGCGGACGCCGAGCTTCGCCATGTTCTTGTAGCGTTGCTCCATCTCGCGCACCGCCCATTTCAGCGCGACGACGGCTTTCTTCGGATCGGTCACGACCGGCGTCAGAAGATGCGGAATGCCGTCATAGACGGAGAGTTCGAGCATTTTCGGATCGACCATGATGAGGCGGCACTGGTCGGGCCGCAGCCGGTAGAGCAGCGACAGGATCATGGTATTGATGCCGACCGACTTGCCCGAGCCGGTGGTGCCCGCGATCAGAAGATGCGGCATGCGTGCCAGATCGACGATGACCGGCTCGCCGCCGATGGTCTTGCCGAGGCACAGCGGCAGCTTGGCGGTGCTGCCGGTCGCTTCCTTCGCGGTGAGCAACTCGCGCAGATAAACCGTCTCGCGCTTGACGTTCGGCAGTTCGATGCCGATGGCGTTGCGTCCGGAGACGACCGCGACACGTGCGGAGACGGCGCTCATCGAGCGCGCGATATCGTCGGCAAGGCCGATGACGCGCGACGATTTGATGCCGGGCGCAGGTTCGAGTTCGTAAAGCGTCACCACCGGTCCGGGGCTTGCTTTCACGATCTCGCCGCGCACGCCGAAGTCCTGCAGAACGGTCTCCAGCGCGCGGGAGTTTTCTTCCAGTTCGTCCTTGCTGAGCGTGAGGCGATCGGACGCCTTGGGCGCGGTGAGTACCCCGATCGGCGGCAATGTGAAGGCGGAGGCTTTGCGTGAAGACGGCTTCGAGGCTTTCGCCGCGCGCTTGCGCGGAGCCGGCTCCTCGTCCTCCTCCTCTTCTTCCTCTTCGTCCTCGTATTCGTCGTCGAAGTCTTCCTCGTCAGCCGGCACCAGCGAGGGTGCTGCGCGACCGCGCAACGTCGGTTCGGTACGCTCGAACGAATGGCCGCGCGTGGTTTCGTTGCGGCCGACCGCGAGCGAGAACAACGCCTTCAGGGCGCGGCCGATCCGCGCCTTGGTGCTGATCGCGGCATGCAGGAAGAAGCCGAGCGAGAACAGGCCGGGCGCGGCTTCTTCCTCGAAGGTTTCCTCATCGTCCTCGATGGAGGCGATATCCTCTTCCGGATCGGCTTCGCGCGCGCCGTAGCCGCCAGCGATCGCGCAGGTGACGATCACGCCGATGCCGAGCAACAGTCCGAGGCAAAGCCGATACAGAAAGCCGGGCGGGCCGAAGATCACCGCAGGCACGCGCACGATGGCATCGCCGACCACGCCGCCCAACCCCGTCGGCAGCGGCCAGGACATGCTGTGCGGCCAGCAGCTTGCAAAGCCGGCCGCCAGCACGGCGCACAGGATCCAGCAGCCGATGCGCACCGCTTCGCGATCGAACGGGCGATGGGTGAGAAGCCGCCAGCCCCATACCGCGACCGGCAGCACGAACATGAGGGTGCCGAGGCCGAGGATCTGCATCAGAAGGTCGGAGCCGATCGCGCCCGGCCAGCCGATCAAGTTGCGGATCGGGCCGGAAGTCGCGTGGCTCAGGCTCGGATCCTGCACCGACCATGTCATCAGCGCGGCGGCGACCACGCCCGCGAAGACGATGACCGCAAGGCCGATCAGTTCGCGCAGACGCCGCATCAGCATCTCGCGAATGGGATCGGACAATTGTCCGACCAGAGGAACGACGCGTTCGATTGCCATGTCCCGCCCTCAACCCCGCGGTTCGTGATCGTTCAATACTGCCACCATGCGCTTCAGCGCTTCCTCGGTGACGTCAGCCGGCTGCACCAGCGCGAGGCGGATATAGCCCGCGCCGGGGTTCGTGCCGTCGGCGCCGGAGCGCGCAAGATAACTGCCGGGCAACACCCGCACGCCGCCGTCCCGGAAAAGCCGGATCGCAGCCTGCTCGTCGCCGCCATGCGCGGAGACATCGAGCCAGGCGCAGAAGCCGCCCGCTGGGCGGCGATAACCGAAGCGCGTGCCGAGGATGGTGTCGGCGTGATCGAATTTCAGCCCATAGAGGCGGCGGTTCTCGTCGACATGCGCCTCGTCCTGATAGGCGGCGATGGCGACATGCTGCAGCGGCATCGGCACCTGCGGTGCCGCGACATTGCGCCATTCATGGAAGCGGCGGATGAAGGCCCTGTCGCCCGCGACGAAGCCAACGCGCAGGCCGGGCAGGTTCGAGCGTTTCGAGAGCGACTGGAAGGCGACGACGTTTTTGAAGTCGGTGCCTGCGTTTTCCAAAATGCTGCCGGGCGGCGTGCGGGTGTAGATCTCCGAATAGCATTCGTCGCTCAGCACCATGAAGCCATGGCGGCGTGCGAGTTCGCTCAGTCGCGCGAAGTAAGCGGGCGTCGCGACCGCGCCTTGAGGATTCGCGGGCGAGGCGAGATAGAACGCGACCGTGCGCGCCAGCAATTTCTCGTCGAGCGCGTCGAGATCGGGCAGGAAGCCGTTCGCGCGCGTTGCGGGAAGAAACACCACTTCACAGCCCGCGCCGCGCGCACCTGCAGCGTAGGCCGGATAAAACGGATTCGGCATCAGGATCGCGGGCGTGCCGCTCCGCGGACCGACATGGGCGGCCGCAGCGATCGCCGCATGAAACAGTCCCTCGCGGCTGCCGTTGAGCGCCAGCACTTCGCTGTCGGGATCGAGTGCGCGGGGTAGGCGATAGCGCCGCGACATCCAGTCGGCGGCGGCGGCGCGAAAGGCGGGAATGCCGTTGGAAGCAGGGTAGCGTCCGAAATCGGCAAGGTTTCTGGCCAGCACCTCGCCAACGAACGGGGGGATCGGGTGCTGCGGTTCCCCGAGCGACAGGTTGATGAGCTTTTGTCCGGGCTGATAGGGCGCGAGCAGCTCCGTCAGGCGCGCAAACGGAGAACGTTCGCCGGCCGCGGGTGCGACGGCGGTCTCCGGGCGGGAGGAAGCAAACGAGACCATTACAAAAAGCCCAGCACTTTCAACGAGTCAGCCATCACCGAGAATGTGGAAATGGATCCCTCCACCATAGCGGCGGTGAGGTTAAGACGCGATTAACCATCGGACGCAGCAGCGATTTTAGGCCAGACAATAAAGACAGGGTCGTGACCGCTCCTCCGGCCGGTGAGGGCCAAAGAAAAGGGCCCCGGCTTGCGCCGGAGCCCTCCGCGGTTGGGGCGTTGCCGGGAAACAGGCCCCGACCGTATCCGTGGCTTGCGCTTACATGTTGTAGGCGCGCTCGCCGTGGTCGGTGATGTCGAGGCCTTCGCGCTCGGCGTCGACCGGCACCCGCAGGCCGACGATCAGGTCGACGAGCTTGTAGAGGATCGCCGAACCGATGCCCGACCACAGCAGCGTGGCGATGACCGCCTTGCCCTGCGAGATCATCTGCGTGACGAGGTCGTAGGTACCCGCGTTGTTGCCGGTGATGTTGGTGTAGTCGGTGATACCGACGCCGCCGAGCGCGGGGTTGACCAGGATGCCGGTCATCAGCGCGCCGAAGATGCCGCCGATGCAGTGCACGCCGAACACGTCGAGCGCGTCGTCATAACCGAGTGCGTTCTTCACGGTGGAAACGAAGAACAGACAGATCGGCGAGACGAGCAGGCCGAGCACCAGCGCGCCGATCGGACCCGCGAAGCCTGCCGCGGGCGTCACCGCGACAAGACCCGCGACTGCGCCGGAACAGATGCCGAGCAGCGAGGGCTTGCCCTTCGCCATCCATTCTACCATCAGCCACGAGAACGCAGCGCCTGCGGTCGCGATCATCGTGTTGACGAAGGCGAGCGCGGCGCCGCCATTGGCCTCGAGGTTCGAGCCAGCGTTGAAGCCGAACCAGCCGACCCACAGCAGCGAGGCGCCGATCATCGTCATGGTCAGCGAGTGCGGAGCCATGATCTCCTTGCCGTAGCCGACGCGCTTGCCGACCATCAGGGCGCCGACGAGACCGGCGATGCCTGCGTTGATGTGCACGACGGTGCCGCCGGCGAAGTCGAGTGCGCCCGCGCCGGCGAGCCAGCCGACCGAGCCGGTGATGCTGTCGAGTTTCGCCTGTGCCGCAGCCTTTGCCGCGTCACCGCTTGCATCCGCGAGTGCCTTCGCGGCGGCGGCGATATCGTCGGGAGCTGCGACGTACCAGACCCAGTGCGCCAGCGGGAAGTAGATGATGCTCACCCACAGGAATACGAACAGCATCGCTGCCGAGAACTTCATGCGCTCGGCGAACGCGCCGACGATCAGCGCGGGCGTGATCATCGCGAACGTCATCTGGAACACCATGTAGGCGTATTCGGGAATGACGACGCCGTTGGAGAAGGTGCCGACGGTCGAGTTCGCATCGATGCCTGCGAGGAATGCCTTCGAGAAGCCGCCGACATAATTGGTCAGGCTGCCGCCATCACTGAAGGCCAGCGAGTAACCGTAGAGCGTCCAGATGATGCCGACCATCGCGACGATGGCGAACACCTGCGTGAGGATCGACAGCATGTTCTTGGCGCGGACGAGACCGCCGTAGAACAGCGCAAGACCCGGAATCGACATCATCAGCACGAGCAGTGCGCTGACCAGCATCCAGGCGGTGTCGCCCTTGTTGGGAACGGGCGCGTCAGCGGCAAAGGCTGCACCGGTGCATCCGATCACGGCGAATGCGGCGATCAGTGCGGCCGATCCCAGACGCGCGGGACGGTGAAAACTCATGTTGAAGACTCCTGATTGAATGGAATGGAAGGCGTGAAAATCAGAGGGCTGCGTCATCGGCTTCGCCGGTGCGGATGCGCACCGCGTGTTCGAGGCTGGTGACGAAAATCTTGCCGTCGCCGATCTGGCCGGTCTTGGCGGCCGACGTGATGGCTTCGATGGTGCGGTCGACCTGGGCATCGGTGACCGCGACCTCGATTTTGATTTTGGGCAGGAAACTCACGGCGTATTCGGCGCCACGATAGATCTCGGTATGGCCCTTCTGTCGGCCGTACCCCTTCACTTCCGTGACCGTGAGACCATGAACGCCGATGGCGGTCAGGGCATCGCGAACCTCTTCCAGCTTGAACGGCTTGATCACAGCCATCACGATCTTCATGCGTCTGTTCCCCGCTTGGCCCGGCTTGCCGGGCGCTTTCGATCGGGACTCACCGCGCGAAGAAGGACACTCCGCGGGCACCCGCCGGAACATGACGAATCAAAAGCTGTGCCAGAGCGCGCGCTGGCTTTAT